>NZ_JADLQN010000001.1:0-316751 GCF_015477835.1 Nocardia higoensis
GCAGGGCACTCACCTCACCGGCGGGCAGCGTGATCGAGACATCCTGCCAAATACGCTGCGAACCGAAGGACTTCGTCACGCCCTCTGTTCTGACCTCGACGCCCACGCAAACCTCCACAATTCTCGGTGAGCCTCCGCGATGCGATCCGGTGCTGCGCGTCAACGGCCCTCGCAGACAAGTTACTGCAAGTTCTTGGCTGGGGGAATCGGGTGCTACCAACACGCCGCCATTCGACGCGCCGACGGCGTGGCACTCGATTTCGAGTGGAATCCCTGTTCACTTGTGTAGCTCATGTCGTCGGCGGAACGGCCGCGCGCCCGGTGTGGATGCCTGGGCGTCCGGACTGAGCGGTCTCGGCGCGTGATCGGTCGGATCCGGAATCATGGGGCCGTTGTACCGCCTGGAATGCTGGCGTACCGTTGATATTCATTCTCGACGACGATGATGGACGGGGTGGGCGGATGACCACAGCCGCTAGGGGTCGGGGCGCCGATCCGGTGCCCGGCGACGAACGTGTTCGCAGCGTACGTGGAATCGGCACGGCGCCACGATCGGGAAGAATGAATGGTCACTTTTCGACCGGCGGGTCGAGTTCGTCAGCGGAACCCCCGCCGGGCGGGGACACGCCTCTGGCCCGCGCCTGCCGCGATCTGGCCGGCGCCGCACTGGCCGATGCCGACCCCACGGGCCCGACGGCCCGCTTGCTGGAGGCCGCCGCCGCGTGCGCGCGCGAAGGAGTGGCGCTGGGCATGGTGCACCGGGCCGTCTTCGACAATGTCCGGCGCGAATTCGAGCGATTGCGCACCCCGGCCACGCTGCCGGGAGCCGATCGGCGGCTGTGGGAGACGCTCGAGAACATCACTGTCGCGGTCTCGGCGGGCTACCTCGACGAGGCGCGCACCGTCGGCGCCCAGCACAACAGCGCCTTGGACACGGTCACCGCATCGCTACTCGGCGGCATCGCCGACCCCGCCGAGGCCGAGGAGTGCGGAATCGAACTCGCCGCCTCGTATTCGGTACTCGCCGTCGCACTGCCTCTGCCCGCATCTCGCGCCGATGCCGATGCAGTGCAACCACTCCGGCCGGGGCAAGCGCTCACCGCCGCATCCGAGGGCACGCGCGAATCCGGTGCCAGGCAGATGCTGCGCAGGGTGCGCGCGACCCTGGCCGAGCGCGGCGGCCCGAATGCGCTGTCCCTGCTCGGCCGTGACGGCGGAACGATTCTCGTGCCCACCTCGACCTCGGTCCGTCTCGATGTGGCTCGTCTGGTCGACCTGCTCTCCGACGCCGCGGGCGCCCCGATCGCCGCGACCGTGGTGACCGCCGCACCGCGCACCGAACTGCCCGGTGCCGCCGAGTGCGCGCACGAACTGCTCGACATGGTGCGCCGATTGCGCATGGCCCCGGGCCTCTACCGCATGGCCGATCTGGCCCTCGAATACCAGATCACCCGTCCCGGGCCGGGTCTGGACCATCTCGGCACGGTCCTCGATCCCCTCGACGCCCAGCCCAAACTGCTGGAAACTCTGCGCTGTCACATCGCCAACGGACTCAATCGTCAGCGCACCGCGCGCATGCTCGACCTGCACACCAACGGCCTGGACTACCGCCTGCGCCGCATCGGCAGGCTGACCGGTCACGACCCCGGCGACGCGCGCGGAATCTGTTACCTGCGTGCGGCATTGGTCGCCCGCAGCTACCGTGAACAGCAACGATAGGCGCGCGACGCGGCGGGTGTGATTCCCCACAGCCGGGCAGGTGTCATCGGCGTGGTGTCGCGGGTACGCCTCATCGAAGGACAGCTGAACGACACAGCCCGGCTGACGCGACCGGTCCTGGCGCACGCCGACGGTTGCTGTGCATGCCTCGACGTCGCCGCGGCCGGGCGACGACGGACAAGGAGCGCCCCCGTTGGAGCAAGTACTACGTCCATTGATCGTCTTCGCCGCGACCCTCGCGGTCACCGTCTGTATCGGCCTGCTGATGGGCAGGCTGCTGCGTTTCAGTGCGCGCAGACGACCCCGCTCGAGACTGCCGCTGCTGCTGCGCCGGGTGCAGCTGCCGTTGCAGATCTTCCTCGGCGCGGTCGCGTTGCACACCACGTATCCGCTGGCCGAGTTGAATCTGCGCCAGGACGCCGTGATTCGCAATCTGATCGCGACGGCCGCGATCCTGGCCGCCATCTGGCTGGTCGTGCGCAGTGTCGACGTGGCCGCGGAGAACATGCTGCACTCCTATGCCGACCGGACCCACGAAGTGGCGAAGGTGCGCCAGCTACGCACCCAGCTCGGCCTGGTGCGCCGGATCGTCACCGCCGTCCTGGCGGTCAGCACCGCGGCGGTCGCCATCCTGCTGCTCGTTCCGAGTCTGCGCACCCTGGGCACCTCGCTGCTCGCCTCGGCAGGGGTGATCGGCATCATCGCCGGTGTAGCGGCCCAGTCGACCTTGAGCAATCTGATCGCCGGCCTGCAGATCGCCTTCGGTGATTCGGTGAAGATCGGCGACACCGTGGTCGTCGAGGGGGAGTGGGGCACCGTCGAAGAGCTCAGCCTCGCCTTCCTCACCGTGCGCATCTGGGACGACCGCAGGCTGACCATGCCCGTGTCGTACTTCAACAGCCAGCCCTACGAGAACTGGTCCCGCGGCGGTTCGCAGATCACCGGCACGGTCTTCCTGCATCTGGACCACAGTGCGCCGGTGGCGTTGCTGCGCGAACACCTCGGCGAGTTCTTGAAGGAGCGCGCGGACTGGGACGGTCGCAGCTGCGGCTTGGTGGTCACCGACAGCACGCCCACCGCGATCGTGGTCCGGGCGACCATGACCGCAGCCGACGCCGACGACGTGTGGACGCTGCGCTGCGCGGTCCGCGAGGAACTGCTGGGCTGGCTGTGGCGCGAACACCCCTACGCGCTACCGAAGATCCCCACCGCGATCACGGCCGGATCCGGCGTTCCCGGCCAGGTCGCCGACCGGGACGAGCGCACGGAACGCGAGGACTCCGCCCGCACGGACGCTCGGCACGGGCACCTGGTGTCGTCGAACGGTCGCGTGCACGGCTGATGCCGCACGCCCGACCGGCGCGCGAGGCGGGTGCATCGTCGGCGGTCGCACGAATGGCTCCGCCCAGCGGTGCGCCCCGTCGACAGCGGCGCCGTCGGCGTCGAAGCACATGCCGTGACGGCCCAGCGTTCATGACGGCCCAGCGTTCATGACAGCCCAGCACTCATGACAACCCACGTTCACGACAACCCAGCGGATCACGGCGGACCAGACCTCGAGGACGAACGAGTGGGGCCGCCCGTCCATTCGGACGGGCGGCCCCACTCGCGTCTGCGGGGAGGATCAGTTGAAGCCGAGCAGTGCCGAGGACAACTCGGTGACGTCGAGCGCCTCCAGCGCCTGCTGACGCACGTCCGGGCAGGTCTGCGTGGTCACCGTGTCGACGATGGTCTTGTCGCGGATCACATCGTCGTTGAGGCCTTCGTTGCGGGCGGCCCAGTTCTGCACAGTGCCGTTGAAGGTCACTTTCGCCAAGGTCGGGCCCTGGTCACGCCAGTTGTCGAGGTCGGACTGGATCATGTCGCAGAGCTGCTGTGCGGCTTCGGGGGAGATCACCGGTGTTTCGGTCTCGGTGGTGTCGGTCTCGGTCTCGGTCTCGGTCTCCGGCGTGGTGACCTCCACCGAGACCGACGGCGTGGTGGTGGTGGTGTCGGTGCCGTTGTCGTCGGCACAGCCGGTGAGCGCCGCGCCCGTCACCAGCGCGCCCGCGGCCAGCAGCGTGACGTACTTGCGATCGAGTCTCATCAGTATTTCTCCTCCGGGTCGGGTACGGCGGCAATACCCGACGTGCCGGAGTCGAATCCGTGGTGAGCCGGACGAGTGCCGGTGCCCGCGAACGGGACAGGTGAGTGCTGGAAGTTTACTGTGACGCCCGGTTGTGTGCGAAGCCACAGCGGACTACAACGGGGCAGCTCCCGGCCTTTATGGTCGATTGTCCATGACCGTGGGGCCTTCAGTCGGGTTGACGCCCTGAGAAAATCATCCCTAATGTTTCTCATGTTCTCAGGGGAGTATCGAACATTCTGATCTTTGGCGCGGAAAGTGTTGCATGACAACGGAATTCGTGGTTCTTGAACAAACCAGGCAGCATCTCGGCAAGGCCAGGGCGCAGCTGGGAAGCCTGCTCGGCGGGCTGGTGGAGCATCGCTCCGAAGGGGCGCGACTGTGGACTACCGACGGTCGTGAGTTCCTCAACTGTGGCGGCTACGGCGTGTTCCTGCTCGGCGCGCGTCACCCGGCAGTGCTCGAGGCGGTCGCCGCGCAGCTCGGCCGTCATCCGGTCGGCACCCGCGGCCTGCTCGAAGCCTCCGCCGCGAACGCCGCGGCCGCACTGGCCGAGATCGCACCGGCCGGACTCACCAAGGTGTACTTCGCGGGCGCGGGGACCGAAGCCACCGAAGCGGCCCTGAAAATGGCTGCTGTCCAGGGGCGTACCCGGCTGATCGGCGCCGAGGGCGGCTACCACGGCAAGACCCTGGGCGCGCTGTCGCTGACGGCCAACGACACCTATCAGGACCCGTTCCGCGGCGTGCTGCACGGCGCGACCCGCGTCCCCTACGGTGACCCCGACGCCCTCGACGCGGCGCTCGGCGCCGACGGATCCGACGCGTGCGTGGTACTCGAGCCCATCCAGGGCGAAGGTGGTGTGCGCATCCCGCCGGTGGGCTATCTGAGCCGCGTCCAGCAACTGTGCCGCGAACGCGGTGCCATGCTGGTGCTCGACGAGATCATGACCGGCCTCGGCCGCACCGGAACCTGGTGGCGCGGCGAGACCGAGCAGATCACCCCCGACGTTCTGCTGGTGGGCAAGAGCCTCGGCGGCGGCGTCCTCCCGGTCTCGGCGGCCGTCGCGACCGAGCAGGCCTACGCCGCCTTCGACGCCGACCTCTGCCTGCACACCTCCACCTTCTCCGGCGCGCCGCTCGGCATGGCGGCCGCCGCGGCGACGATCGACGTGTTGCGCCAGGAAAATCTGGTCGAGGCGTCCGCCCGCCTCGGTGCGCGCCTGCTCGCCGGGCTCACCGAGATCCGTGATCGCACCTGCCCCCGCCAGATCGTCGAGATTCGTGGCGCCGGAACGCTTTTCGGCCTCGAGTTCGCCGACGGCGGCCTGGCGGGAGAGTTCCTGATCGAGATGATCGACGCGCGCGTGATCATCAACCATTCGCTGAACGCGGGCCCCGTCCTGCGTCTGACCCCACCGGCCAACCTGCGGCCATCCGACGAGGCATGGCTGCTGGAGGCCTTCGAGAAGGCCTGCGTGCGCCTGGCGGCCCACGCGATCTGACCCGTGATCCGACAGCTGTGATCCGACTGCCGTGATCCAGTTGCCGTGTCTGACCTGTAGGAGACAATGTGAAGATCTTCGTCACCGGCGGCGCCGGTGTCGTCGGCGTACCGCTGATCGAGATGCTCGGCGCCCGGCACGAGGTCATCGCCCTCACCCACACCCGTCTCGTCCCCGGCGCCGAGGTGGTGCACGGCGACATCACCGCTCCCGGTCTCGGTCTGGACACCGAGGACACCGCGCGTGTCCTCGACGGACTCGACCTGGTGGTGCACTGCGCGGCCAGCGTCGATTTCGCCGCCGGGCCGGACGCCCTGCACGCGATCAACGTCACCGGCACCCAGCGCGTGCTCGATCTGGCCGCCGCGGCGGGCGCCCGGCTGGTGCACGTGAGCACCGCGTTCGTCGAGTTGGAACCGCCCGAGGACATCACCGGCGGCCATGCCACGCTGCTGCCCGGCCAGTACCTCGCCGCCAAGCGTCTCGGTGAGTCCGAGGTGCGCGCCAGCGGTCTGGCCCACACCATCGTCCGCCCTTCCGCCATCGGCGGCCGTGCCCGCACCGGAGAGATCACCGAATACCAAGGCGTGCACAGCCTCTCGCGTGCGATGGTGCGTGGGTCGGTGCCGCTGTTCCTGTGCGCGGCCTCCGCGCGCTACGACCTCGTGCCCTGTGACGTGGTGGCCGCCGTCATCGCCGCCGTCGCCGAGTATCCCGATGCCCCCGCGACCGCCTGGGCCACCGTGGGCCCGCACTCGGTCACCGCCGACCGGCTGCTCGAGATCCTCGATGAGACCTTCGACGAACACGGCCTGCCCCGGCGCGGCCCGCGTCGCGCCGATCCCGAAGTCTTCGAGCGGCTTCTGAAGCCCGCCTTCTTCGACGAGCTGGGGGCGTCGGACAAGACCAAGATGGCCAACCTGATGACCACGCTGGCCTCGCTGTTCCAGCCCGAGCCGATGCCCAGCTCGCTGGGCGAGATTCCCGGTGCGCCGCAGGCATATTCGGCCACCGACGCGGAAGAGGTCATACGCACCACCTTCCGTACCGTGATCGCCCGTGAGGGCATGGCGCAGGCCCCGGCCGCGCCCGAACGCAACGAGGTGATGGTCTGATGGCCGAACGTTCTGTGGCAATCCGCGCTCAGGTGGGCGACGTCGACCCCGACGTGGCTTTCGCCCGCCTGCGCGACTTCCCCTCCTACGCTGAGCACGTCGACGTGGTGCGTGGCATCAGTCTCGGTGTCGACGCACAGGGCAACCAGGTCAGCAGTTGGTCGGTGTGGTTCCGCAGCGGTCTGCTGGAGTGGACCGAGCGCGATGTGGTCGACGAGGCGAGCCGCATCCTCTCCTTCGAACAGGTCACCGGCGATCTGGCACGCTTCGACGGCGCCTGGCGGGTGGCCCTGAGCGACGCAGGTGTGACCGTCAGCTTCGACGCTGTCGTCGACCTCGGCATCCCGTCGCTGGCCGACATGCTCGACCCGTTGGCCGAACGCGCCCTGCGCACCAACACCGTCGACATCCTGCGCGGATTGTTCGGACCCGACATCGAATTCGGCGGCGTGGCCGTATGAGTCCCCGGCCCACCCGACTCTACGAAGCGGTCACCGCGGCCATGGACGCCGTGCCCGGAGCCACGGTGTCGACCCTGCGCGAGACCCGCACCTTCGCGAACCTGCGCGCCGACACCGCCCGGCGCGCCGACCTTCTCGATGCCGTCGCTCCGCGCGGCGGCAGCCGGATCCTGGTGACCTTGGCCAATCATCCCGACTACGTCGCCACCCTGCTGGCGATCTGGTCACGAGCGGACCTGCCGATCCTCGCCGACCCGAGTCTGGGCGCGGCCGAGATCGCCACCCTGGTACAGGACTGCGGCATCGACGCCATCGTGCGCGCGCCGCTCACCGGCGACACCCGCGCCACAGTCGCAGGCGCTGACACCTTGGCGGGCACCCTGAACGGCGGTGTCGAGGAGAGTGACCGCATCGAAGCCGACAGTGGCCGGTCCGGCGGCATCACCGGTGGCGGAGACGCTGCCTCCCGTGAGGCATCCGTCGCGCTGGACGAACGGCAGGTCGCGATCGCGACCGGGTTCGCCGGCGCACGTCCGGATCTCGCACCCGACACCGAACTCGGCAGGCTGACCTCCGGGTCCACCCGCGCCCCGGCGTGCATCGAGTTCTCCGCGGCCGCGGTCCTCGCTGCCGCCCGCACCTGGGCCGGAGCCTCCGCGTCGACCTCCGCCGACCTGAGCCTGTGCTTCGCCGGCCTCTACAACGGCCTGGCGTTCAACACGACTCTCATGCCGAGTCTGCTGACCGGCGCGAGCCTGGTCCTGCCCGGCGGCATGCCCAGCGGCGGCGCGATCATGCGCTACGTCACCACCTTCCGCCCCAGCATCCTGGTCGCCTTCCCCGCCGCCTACGAACGTCTCACCGACTACACCCGCGCCTCCCTGGCCGAGGCGACGCGGGCCGCGCTGCGGAACATCCGGTTGCGGCTGTCCTCGGCGGCGACACTCGCACCGGAAGTCGCCGAGCGAGTCGCGCAACTGTCCGGTCCCGTCTCGGACTACTACGGCATCGCCGAAACCGGCCCCGTCACCTTCGCCGACGGCAGCCGCCCGGACGGCAAGGGCATGCTCCTGCCCGGCGTCACCGTCGACTCCCGCCCGCGCGCCGACGGCGTCGAGGTGCTGC
This sequence comes from Nocardia higoensis, assembly GCF_015477835.1. Classification (NCBI taxonomy): domain Bacteria; kingdom Bacillati; phylum Actinomycetota; class Actinomycetes; order Mycobacteriales; family Nocardiaceae; genus Nocardia; species Nocardia higoensis. Next base: position 8,050 of record NZ_JADLQN010000001.1, read on the forward strand.
ATGTGCGCACCGCGTCCATGGGCACCCGCTACCTGAACTATCCCGGCGAATTCGAACGCGCCATCGCCGCGGACGGCAGCTACATCACCTCCGACACCGGTGTGGTGCGCGAGGGCGAGCTGTTCCTCACCGGCCGCGCTCAGCCGATCCTGAACATCGGCGGTCGCAAGTTCACCGTCGAATCCGTCGCCGACGTCATCACCGCCCACCCCGGCGTCACCGACTGCCGGGTCCTCGCCCTGACCACACCCAGCGGGCGCGACTGTGTCGGCGCGGCCGTGCAGGCCGGCGCCGACCTCGAGCCGGCGCAACTGCGCGCCTTCCTGCGCGAGCGGCTGGCCGATTACAAGGTCCCCGAGGTCATCGTCGTCGTCGCCGATCTACCGCGCGGCGCCGCGGGCAAGGTCAAGGCCGAAGCCGTACGCGCGCTGTTGACGAACTCGTTCCAGCAACCGGTCACAGGAGGCCGCTGATGTCCGATGTCCTGCAGGATTCGCTGACCAAGGCGGTCGCCCAGATGGTCGCCAAGGCCACCGACGGCACCGTCGACGCCGAGACCGCCCAGCGCTCGGAGCAGACCTTCGCCGACGCGGGCATGACCTCGCTGGCGTTTCTGCGCCTGGTCGACGCGCTCGAGATCCGCTACGGCGTAGAGATCGACCTGGAGAACGATCTCGACCACATGCGCACCGTCACCGCCATCGTGGCCTACCTGAGGAACCAGGGTGTCGTCGACGCCTGACCGCCCCGTCGCCGTCGTCGGCGCCACCGGCCGCCTGGGCCGCGCGGTGACCGAGGCCTGCGCGCGCCACGGCGTCCGGGTCGTCACGGTGGCCGATTCGACAAGCTGGACCATCGGCGAGGAACCCGCGGGCGTCGTCATCGACGCGAGCAGACCCGACGCTCTCGACGCCGTCGCCGAGCATTGCGCCGCCACCGGCGCCGCCCTGCTCTCCTGCGTCTCCGGCCGCCCGCCGCAAGCGGCCGCCACGCTGTCGGCGCTCTCGCGACAGGTTCCGGTGCTGATCGCCGCCAACCTCAGCCCACTGCACTGGTTGCAGGCCCGCGCCGCCGAGCTCGCGGCGCGCCTGGCTGTCGCCCTGGTGCCCGATGCCGAATTCACCGTCATCGACCGCCATCCCACCACCAAACTGGACGCGCCCTCGGCGACCGCGAAGAATCTCGCCGCCCTGCTCCCGGAGCAGACCACGGTCCTCGCCCAGCGCTACGGCCACGCCGTGAGCGACCATCACGTCGTACTCACCGCGGGCGCGGAGAGCTGGGAGTCGATCCACCGCGTGCGTGACCTGCGCGGACCCGCCACCGCCGCCCTCACCCTGGCCGCCTGGCTCGAGCAGGCCCGGCCCGGCCTGTACACGGCCGCCGAGGTATTCGCCGAACTCGCGGGAGCCCAGGCATGACCGTCACCCTCCCCACCGCCGCACGCCTGCGTGCCCTGCTCACCGGCCGCGCCGACGAGGTCACCGCCTACGAACAGGCGGGCCGTTCTCCCGCCGAACTGTTCACCGGTGTCATGGCCACCGGCCTGGCCACACCGGTCATCGAAGGCAGGCCGGGCGCGGTCGCCGAGTTCTGCGCGAACATCTCCGTGATCGCGGAGAACTGGCTGGCATTGGCCGAATCGGTGCATCTGCAAACCCTCGTCGGCCTCACCGTCGCTCGGCACGCACAGCCCGCGCTGCGCGACGAGTTGGTCCCCGCCCTCGCCGAAGGTCGGCTCCTCGGCGCGAACTGCGTCAGCGAACCCGCCGCCGGATCGGACATGTCGGCCATCGCGCTGCGGGCCGACCGCACCGACACCGGGTTCACACTGCACGGCACCAAGACCTGGGCAGGTCACGCACCCCTGGCCGGCGTGCTCGTCGTCTACGCCCGCACCAGCGCGGCCGGTCTCGGCGGTCTCACCTGCCTCGCCGTCGACCCCACCACCCCGGGAGTCACCATCGCTCCCGCCGCCCACAAGCACAGCGCCGCCGCCCTGCCCAGCGCGGACGTGCACTTCGACGGCGCCCACGTGCCCGCCGACCGGGTACTCGGCCGGGTCGACCGCGGCGCCCGCGTCGCCGACGACATGTTCACCCAGGGGCGCGTCGGCCTGGCCGCCTGCGCCGTCGGCCTGAGCGCCGCCGCAGTCCGCCGCGCCACCGACTACGCCAAGTCACGAATCCAGTTCGGCGTGCCCATCATCCGGCACCAGGCGATCGGCCATCTGCTCGCCGACATGACCACCCAGCTCGCCGCCGCCCGCCAACTCCTCGCCCGAGCCTGCGACGAGATCGACGAGGGCGGGTCCGATGCCGACCTGCTGGCCGCCCAGGCCAAGCTCTTCGCCACCGACACCGCGATGCGGGTGACCACCGATGCCGTCCAGATCCTCGGCGCCACCGCGTACCTGCCCGGCGAGTCGGCGGAGCGGTGGATGCGCGAGGCCAAACTCCTGCAGATCATCCAGGGCACCAACCAGATTCAGCGCAACGCCATCGCGGCACGACTGTGAGGGAACCCGAACCCATGACCTCCGCATTGGTGATCCAGGCGGCGATCGGTGCGCGCGCACTGTCGTCCGGTGGACACGACGATTTCAATCAGGGCCAGATCTCGGTCCGCAGGCCCGGCGACGGCCGCTTCGCCATCAAAGGCGCACTCGTCGGCTTCGACGAGGCCACCCCGGCCGATTTCGTCGACGCCGCCGTCGACGCCGCCGAAACCCCGGACCCACAGGCCCCACCGGAACTGCCACTGCACCAGGCCGTATACGCCGCTCGCCCCGACGTCGCGGGGATCGTGCACAGCCACGCACCCGCGAGTCTCGTCTTCGGCGCTCTGGACGCCGATCTGGTCCCGTTGAGTCATGAAGGCGCCCTGCTGACCGGTGAGGTGCACCGCTTCCACGACACCAGTAACACCGTGCTCACACTCGATGTCGGCGAGGGCATCGCGAAGACCCTCGACCGAGGCGTCGGGGTCTTTCTGGTCAACCACGGCAGCGTCGTCGTCGGCCGCAGCGTGCGCCACGCGGTCGTCTTCGCCCTCATGCTCGAACGCGCCTGTCGCCTGCAACTCGACGCGCTGGCTTCCGGTCGCCCGTTCGCCACCTCGAACGCCCTGGACGTCGCCGCCAAGCGCGAGTACATCTTCGCCGACCTCTCGGTGCGCTCCTACTGGGAACACACCCGCCGCCGCGTGCATCGCCTGCACCCGGAGACCACCGAATGGAGCCGCTGACATGCAGGTAACCGGAGACGGCTCGGCCCGAGCCGACACGGCCTGGGCCGAAGACGGCCTGGCATGGGGCGATGTCATCCACCCGCCGCTGCCGCAGACCGTCGGCATCGAACCCCTCACCGGCCCCATCGCGGGCGCCGTCGGTCACGTCGATCGGCTGATCGGCCGCAATCGCGGTGGCGACACCCGCTTCGTTCCGTCCGCGGGCGCCACCTATCCGTACGAAATCCTGCTGATAGCACCGGATTCCGGCGCGACAGCACTGCTCGATCCCGCCCGCAAGCACCTCGTCGTGCGCGCGGACACCGGTTTCACCACCGACGCCGAAGACTACCTCTGCCTGCTCGTCGGCCGCCCCTGGTTGTCCATGCGCAAATACGGCACCCGCGGCTACCTCTACCACCTCATCGACGCCGGTCACGCCCTGTTCTCACTGGCTCTGCTCGACCGCGAGGACAGCGCCGCCGACCGTTTCCCGGATGTCTTGCCCAGCAGCGACGCCGTCGCCGGTGACATCCTCGCCGCCGGGCTCGTGCGCGCCTTCGACCCCCACGACGGCGAAGCCGACGGCTGGCGCCTGGTCACCACCGCCAAATCACGAGTCCAGATGGGCCGTAGCGAATTCGAACAGTGGGCCGACCGCCTCCGCCCACCCGGCCCACCGCGACCGGTGTTCTTCGACCGCGCGGGCGCCCTGCCCGGTAACCTCGCCCGCTTCCTCCCCATCCGCCGCTCCGCGGCCTCCTTCGGTACCACCACCCCGCCCGGCTACGACCTCGACGCCGTCCTGGCCGACGCCCTCGAGATCGCCGCCGAAGCGGTCCGCCGGCTCGGCCTGCCCATGCCCGACATCCATCTCGTCGGCGAGGTCACCGGCGGTCTCGCCCTCCCCCCGGGAGACCTGCTCACCGGCCTCGCAGGCCAGGAACACCTGACCGCCGCCGAGGTCTTCGTCGTGTTCTCCACTCCCGCGGGCGAAGACGACTCCGTCATCGACGCCGACCGGCAGGCCCTGCTGCTGGCCACCGGCGTCGTCGGACAGGTCCTCTATCTCGTCGCCGCCCGCCACGGCGCGGGCGTCACCGGCATCGGCGGCCTGGCCCCCGAGTACTGGAACCAGGCGCTGCCCGCCGGACGCCAGACCCTGTACCTCACCGCGCTCGGCCGTCCGGTCGGCGGAGTGAAGTTCGACGCGCTCTACCAGGGCGCCCACGGGTGAATCCGTGACCAGAAAGGCTGAGATGACAACAGTGACAATGCCGTCCAATGTCGCCGGGGAGCAGCGGGGCGCGGCAGCCCGCGTGCTCGCCGACGCCTTCGCCGAGGACGCGATCTGGCAGGACGTGAAACCGCGCAAGCAGGCCAGGGCCGACCGGGCCCTCTACTGGTTCTTCCGCGGGGAGGTGGAGATCTGCGCCCGCCTCGGCGGCTACCTGCAGGCCACCTACGACGCCGAGCAGCAGCCCAACGGCGTGCTCATCGCCTACGAGCGCACCAGCCCCCGGTTCCCGCTGTGGGTGTGGCTGTTCCGCGTGCCCGCCATCCTGGTGCTCGGCATCTCCCGCACCGTCCTCATGGCGCAGATGCTGGCCAAGGTCGAGGCCGCGCATCCGACCGAACCGCACTTCTACTTCTGGTACGTAGGCGCACGCACCCTGGGCGGGGGAGCGGCTTTGATCAAGCGCGTGATGCGTGTGGCCAGTGCCAAAGGCCTGCCCGGTTACGGCGAAGCCAAGTCCGCCGACGTCGTCGAGATGTGTGAAATTCTGGGCTGGCAATCGCACCCGCCGATCGATATCGGGGCCGGACACAAGGTCACCCCGGTCTGGTGGCTGCCCGCGGAGGGGAAATGACGACGGCATCCAGCGCCACCGAGACCACCCGGGCGAGCGGTTCCGGACTGATCTCCCGTATCGCCGAAACCTGTGCTCGCGCACCGAAACTGACACTGATCATCGCCGGTGTCGCCTTTCTGGTGTTCGGTTCGCTCGGCGGCTTGGTCAACGAACGCCTCAGCGCGGGCGGGTTTCTCAACCCCGACTCCGAATCGTCCCGGGTCGCCGATCTGCTCGCCGCCGAACACGGCGTCGCGAACATGCAACTGATCTTCGCCGTCCAAGACCCCGGCGGCGTTGCCGGAGACCGCGCGCGCGGCGTGGGCGGCCGGATTGCCGAGGCTCTCGACGCCGACGAGCGTGTCAGCACGGTCACCGCGTGGACCGACCCGGTCGGCGCCACGTTGGTCAGCCGGGACGGCACCGTCGGCCTCGTCGTCGCAGGCATCGTCGCCGACGACAACAAAGTCCAGAAGATCGCCCGCGAACTCGCCGACCAGTTCACCGGCGACCGCGACGGCGTCACGGTGCTGGCCGGCGGTCAGGCGATGGCCTTCGAGGAGATCAACTCCACGGCCGCCACCGATCTGGTGCTCGCCGAGGCGATCGCCGTCCCGATCACCTTCCTGCTGCTCGTGCTGTTCCTGCGCAGCGCTATCGCCGCCGCCGTTCCCGTCGTCGTCGGTGTGCTCGCCATCGTCGGCACCACCGGCGTGCTGTTCGTCCTGACCTTCCTCATTGAACTGTCGGTCTTCGCGCTCAACATCACCACCGCGCTCGGCCTGGCACTGGCGATCGACTATTCCCTGCTGCTGATCGGCCGCTATCGCGAGGAGATCAGCCGCGGCGTCGCGCATGAGCAGGCGTTGATCTCGGCCATGCGCCACGGTGGCCGCGCGGTCGTGTTCTCCGGCGTCATCGTGGCCACCGCCCTGATCGGTCTGTGGCTGTTCCCGATGGCCTTCCTGCGCTCCATCGGCTACGCGGGCGTCGCCGTCGTCGTGCTGTCGGTGGTGCTCGCGCTGACCTGCGTGCCCGCGCTACTGGCCCTGCTCGGCCCGCGCATGAACCGCAAACCGCAGCGCGAAGCCGTCCCCGCCGAAAAGACGCGCCTCTACCGCGTCGCCCGCGCCGTGCAGAAACGTCCGCTGGTGGCCGCCGTGCCCGTGCTGGCGGTCCTGCTGCTGGCCGGTTCGCCGGTGCTCGACTTGCGCCTCGGCCTGCCCGACGATCGCGTACTGTCCACCGACGCCCAGTCCCGCCAGGTCGGCGACCTCATCCGGGACGGCTTCGACCAGAACATGACCGGCACGGTGGACATCGTCGTGGCGAACGCCCCGGCCGAGCGGCTCGGCGACTACGCCGCGCGCCTGTCCGCGGTCACCGATGTCAGCGCGGTCGCGGGCCCGGCCGGCATCTTCGTCGACGGATCGCCCGCGGGCCCCCCTGTCGGCACTCCGGGAGCGAGCGGTTCCGCGCATCTGGCCGTCACCACCGACGTCGATCCCTACTCCGACGAGGGCACCGCCCTGTTGGACGCCCTGCGCGCCGTCGATGCCCCCGGCGAGATCCGCGTGGGCGGCCTCGCCCAGCAGAGCGCCGACACCGCCGCGGGCATAGGCGACGGTTTCGTCCTGGCCGTGCTGTGGATCGTCGTCACCAGCGCCCTGCTGTTGTTCCTGCTCACCGGCAGCCTCCTGCTCCCGCTGAAAGCCCTGGTGCTGAACACCCTGTCGCTGGCCGCCACGTTCGGCGCCCTGGTATGGATCTTCCAGGAAGGCCACCTCGGCGGATTGGGCACCACCGCACTCGGTTTCACCATCGCGACGGTCCCCGTCCTGCTGTTCTGCGTGGCGTTCGGCCTGTCGATGGACTACGAGGTCTTCCTGCTCGCCCGCTTCACCGAGGAATGGGAACGCTCCGGTCGCACCCGGGCCGACGTCGACACCGCCGTGGCCGTCGGCCTGGCGCGCTCCGGTCGCGTCGTCACCGCCGCCGCCATGCTCATGGCCGTCGTCTTCCTCGGCATAGCGACCAGCGAGGTGTCCCTCATGCGGGCCCTCGGTGTCGGCCTGGTCATCGCCGTGCTCGTCGACGCCACGCTGGTTCGCACCATCCTCGTCCCCGCCGCCATGCGCATCGCGGGCACGGCCAACTGGTGGACGCCGCGCCTGCTGGCTCCCGTCGTCGATCGCGTCCGGATCCGGGAGTGAAGGCCCCGATCGAGAGGACTTAGGTCAGTTGACGGAATGAGAAGATAAGTCCTAATGTTTCTCATGCCCTCATCGAGGAGGGGCGTCGATCAGAAAAGGACCCGAGAATGAAGACCCCCGGCCTGGATCGCACCACCCTGCTCGGCCGGTATCTCGGCGATCGTCGCTTCGTCCTCACCCTGCCCCGCGCCGTAGGGCTGCAGATCCTGCAGCCCTCGGTCGCGGCCGCCATCGTCGAGCACACTCCCGTCTCCCTGTGGGAGCACAAGAAGCGCGTCGTCTCCCGCATGATCCACCTGGCCTACGCCGAGGTCGATCCGCACCCGGCCATGCTCTACGGCCACGAACTCGTCCGCGGCGTGGACAGCACCGGCAGGCGCTACAACGGCCTGGCGCCCGACCTGTTCTTCTTCCAGCACGCCACCTACGTCGACACCCTGGTCACCTCCATCGAGACCTTCGACCGCCCGCTGTCGCTCGCCGAGAAGAAGACCCTCTATGCCCAGTGCTGCCAGTGGTATCGCCGGTACGGCATCTCCGCCCGTCACATGCCCGAGACCTGGGCCGACTTCAACGACTACCTGGACGAGGTGTGCGCCAAGAGTCTGGTCGTCACGCCCGAGGCGGAGAAGCTCGCACCGGAACTGCTGCGCCCCGATGCCTGGGTGCCGCGGACGCTGCCCGATTTCGCGGTGCGGTCACTGCTGCATCCGCGCACGCGGGAATTGCTGGGAGTCGAGCCGCAGCCGGGCGACCGGGCGGCGATGGCGGCCTATTCGCGAATGGTGAAAGCGGGGGCCAAGATGCTCTCGCCGAGATCGCGATTGGTGCCTTCGGCTCGCGACTGACGGGTCGGCGCCCTGCATCGAATGGCCTCGTTCTTCGGTGTCGGCGGAAGACGCGGAGACGGGAGGGTCTGTAGCAAGGGTCCAACGGCTCTGATCATCGCCTACATCGGTTCTTTCGGAATGGGACGAATGACACCTTTTTCGCTGGTCTCTGTCGGCTGTGCGCGCTTCCGACCTCGATATTCGCCCCCGAACCGGCGTGGATCGTCCGCATTCCATAGAGGTGAGTCTCCCGGCAACCGATGCCGCTAGCTGGACAAACAGGTCATATGGACCATGCGATCCGGTCGCTTGTCAGGTGAACGTGCTGCTGAATGGAAGCATCAACGTAGAGTTCGAAGGATGACCCAAACCCCGGCCGCACGTGATCTCGCCGATCGTGCAGGCAGCATAATCGGCGAAGTGAGCGAGAAGGGGACCCGACCGACCGAATACGCGGGTGCCTGGCGGCCGGCCGGCAGCTACCGATTCTGGTCTCGGGACCAGCGCTGGGAGTGGTCCGACGAGGTCGCCGAACTGCACGGTTACGAACCCGGTTCCGTCGTGCCGACCATGGAACTGGTCCTGTCCCACAAGCACCCCGACGACCGCGCCGCCGTCGTGGACATCCTCTCCGCCGCCGTGACCACCGGCCAGCCCTTCTGCAGCCGCCACAGAATAAGAGATACCCACGGAAGAGTCAGACACGTCCTGGTCGTCGGCGACCAGATGTGCGACGGCAACGGAGATGTCGTCGGTTCGACCGGCTACTACATCGACCTGACCGAGAGCCTGGACGAAACCCGCCAGGCAGTCCTCGACGAAACCCTGCCCGACCTGGTCGCCGCCCGCTCGGTGATCGACCAGGCCAAAGGCGCGCTGATGGTCATCTACGGCATCAGCGCCGACCAGGCGTTCCGCGTCCTGTCCTGGCGCTCCCAGGAAACCAACACCAAGCTGCGCGACCTCGCCTACCGCCTGGTCGACGCCATCCCCGAATTCCGCGGCTGCGGTGTCGGAGACCGCACCCGCTTCGACCACCTCCTGCTCACCCTGCACGAGCGCCCCCAACCCACCACTCCGTAACACCGCCTCTGACCAGGCGATTCGCTCCAGGCGCACCCCTTGTTGTAATCTCTTGAAGCGCCCAAACGGCGGGCGCAACGGGCTGTGGCGCAGCTTGGTAGCGCACTTGACTGGGGGTCAAGTGGTCGCAGGTTCAAATCCTGTCAGCCCGACAGACGAGAAAGCCCCTCTGACCAGTATCAGAGGGGCTTTCTTCATTCTCCGACCACTCGGAGTTGGGGACCATTTGGGGACCGTAGGTGCTTCGAGAGCCGGTTCCCGTCTTCGATCAGAGTCTTCGTATCGGGGTGTAGATAGCGTTGGGTGATCCGCGGATCGGTGTGGCCGGCTATCCGCTGGAGTCGGTGAACCGGGACGCCGGCATCGGCGAACCACGTCAGTCCGGTGTGCCGGAGTCCGTGCCGTCGAAGATGCTCGAAGCCGAGCCGTGCAACCACGTCGTCCCAGTGGGTGGCACGGTGCAGGACACCCGTGGAGATGCGACCGCCGCGGGGGCCGACGAACAGGCGAGCATCGGGACGACCGGCCGTCGCCTCGATCCGCCGCGCCACGATCGGCCGCAAGTCCTCGATGATCGGAATCGCTCGCGACCGCTTGCCCTTCGTGCCCTTGTCCGCCATGCCACCGGGGCCGGGGGTGGTCTGCCGTCGCAGTGTCCACACCCATTCGTTCGTGTCGATGTCCCCGACCCGGCAGCCTGACACTTCGCCGATCCGGGTCGCGGTGCACGCCGCGAAGATCACGACATCGCCCCAGCCTCGATACTCACCCGCTGAGGCGTCGACCAGAGCATCCGCCAACCGAACCAACGTCGCCCAGTCGGGCAGCGCCAGAGCCCGCGGGTTGTCCAGCTCGTCTTGCACTTGGGCGAACATGCGCTGCCATCCCGACACCTGCACCGGGTTGCGTTCGATCAGCTCGTCTCGCACCGCCTGATCCATCACGCGGCCCCACGCGGCAAGGGTGTTCTTCACCGTCGACTTGCTGCACCCGTCAGCGATCCAGTTGCCGACTGCGCGATCGGCCACGCCAGCCGTGATCATGGCGATCGGAAGATGCCCGACCGTGGGAACGACCCTGCGGCGCCATCCCGCCAGATACGGGTCACGGGTCTTCGGCTCGATCCCGCGAAAGGACAACTCCAGACTCGCCGCGCCGTACTCGGCCAGCGTGGCCGTCGCCATCTTCGGATCAACGCCGCGCGCCGCAGCTTGCCGAACACGGCTGATCCACTCGTCGGCCTGGTCCCGAGTCTCGAAGGACTCCGAGATCGAAGCCCGCTTCTTCGTCGCCGGATCGACCCAGCGGAGCCGAGCACGGTACGGCTTGGCGCGGTCCCGGACCTCGATGTCGGAGCGCAGCTGCACGCCGATGGGGGAGATGTCGACTCTTTCGGCCATCACGCAGCCGCCGGGTCGATCCGCCGAGAGTTCATGTACGCCTCCACATCCGCCCTGCTGTACCGGACCACCCGATCCGACACTTGCACAAAAGGTGGTCCCTGCGGAGGGCGAGCGGTCCGCCACCGCCGCAGGCTCGAAGCGTCCACGCTCAGCATGCGCGCGACTTCCTCTGTGGTGAACCACTGTCCACCGAACGGTTCGGTATCCATCGGACTACCTCCTACGCCGCTTCCTGAATTGCCGAATGTTGCTGTGCTGCAATTGGTCCCGCCTCCAACAAGGCACGTGTGTACTCTGCCCGCCAGGCTGTGCGTTGGGCGATCGCGGCGAGGATCACGTGGTCCCGTGGCGGGGCCGAGTGGTCACCGGGCTCCACGGGTTTGATCACCCAATGCGAGGTGTCAGGTTTGACGATCCCGGCCGAGGCAAGCAGTTGCCGAACAAAATCCGCCCGATCGGCCTTGTGATCCGGGAGCGTCTTGCCCGACCAGCGCCGCGAGACCAGCACCCGCCGACCGGGGAGGCCGAGGGTGTCGCGGCGGTGGGCTTTGCCCTTGCAGCGGCCGGGAATGGTCTTGTCGCTGGCGCCCTTCGGGACGATCCCGTAGCGCAGCCACACCGGGCAGCGCGGTGAGCACGGGGTGTGCTGCAACTCCGCGTGCAACCGGTCGTAGTGCGCGGCCGTGCGGGCCGAGTCGGTGTCCAGGACTTCGCTGATGGACTTGGTCAGGTACTTGGTGACGTAGCCGATCGCCCGGTCGGCCTTCTCGCCGGAGATGTAGCCCTTCATGTCGCCGGGGTCCATGCGTTCGCCGAACCGCACCGTGTACGCGGGTTCGAGGTCGTCCACCGAGTCGAGGACATCGAGGGCTTCGTCCCAGGTGGTCAACGGCTTGCCGCTGTCGGGGTCGACGAACGTCAGGGTCTTGTAGTCCCAGACCGGCATCTTCTCGCCGGAGTAGCGTTCGTCTTGGGGATCGAAGTAGGGCCACCACACCTGGTGGTAGGTCGCCGCGGTCACCATCCGCAGGATCTCGCGGGAGATGGCGCCTCGCAGCAGCAGGTGCAGGTGCGGGGCACCGCGTTTCTGGGGTTCGACGGTGGCGAAGTACTGCACGTCATAGCCCACGACCCGGCGCAGGTTTTGAATCCAGCGGTCCACGAGCTTGGAGAAGAACACGATGTCGCGGGCGGCGCTGGTGTAGTCGTAGGACTCCGGATCGCGTGGGGAGCCGTCACCGCAGACCTTGCCGTCCTTGTCGGTGGCGCCGTCGCGGTTCATCGGCCCGTAGGAGGGCATGGTCAGGGTGACCATCATCGAGGACCGGTAGCCGCCGATCACCTTGCCGACCGTGGTCTTGGAGACCTTCTTACGGGGCAGGTTCGGCACGTCCTGGCGGCGCTTGGTCGAACGCACCCGCCGAGCCCTTGGTGTCGGATCGAGAGGCGGGAGCGGGCCACGAAACCCCGACTCACGGATTTCGGTATCGGTCTCGGCGATCAGCTGGGCGAGTTCGGCCGCCAACTCGTCGTCAGAGTCCTCGCGTGCAGCGCGGTAGTCGGCCACCAGATCGGCGCGATACGCCAGCAGCTCGGTCTGCTTGTCGGACGGGTCGCGAGTCTCGTCCACCGGTTCGGTCTCGGCATGCCAACCTTCCCGGCACTGCGTCATGCGCAGCCAGCGAGCTTTGTCCGCACATGGCTTGCACACGCTGGCGACCGTGGACTTGCAGGGCGACCCGACGTAAGAGACCTTGCCGGTGGTCGGGTCGAACGCGCGCATGGTGATCGGGCGGACGCAGACGCCGAACTTCTCGGCGGTGGCCTGGGCGACATCGGTGAAGTCCGGCAGGGCGCGACGCTGGGCAGCGGTCTGCCGGGCCAGGGCGGGTGCCGGTTCGGTCGCGGTCGGTTCCGTGGGTTCGGTGGTGTCGGTGCTCATGCGGCGTCCTTCGTCCAGTCGGCGCCGTCGATGATCTGGGGCAGGTTCATCGGTTCGGCGAGGGCATCGTGGTAGCGGAAGTTCAGTTCGACCAGGCCGGGGCCGAGGACGCGGATGCGGCACTCTTCGGCGCCGAAGGCGTGGGCGAGCTGCTCGGCGCGATCGCTGTAGTCGTCGGGTCGGTGGCCGGCCACCATCCGCACGTGCACCAGGTCGTCACTGTCACCGATCCACACCTCACGCAGGCGCGGCACCCGCACCCGGTCACCGTCGGTGACGACCAGGCCGCAAGCCGTCAGAAGGGGCACCCAGCGGCGGCCGTAGCGGAACCAGGCCAGGAACCGGGCGCGGGCACGGTCGGTGATCCAGCGGTGAAAGCTGGCGGGGTACTTGACCCGCCACACGATCAGTCCGGTGACATGCACGGCGACCACACCGAGCCCGGCGAAGGGATGCACTCGTGAACCGACCGTCACGGCCAGGAGGACCGGCAGGGACAGCATCGGGAACAGGACCAGCCAGCGGGCGGTGACCGCGATGCCGAAGAGGAAGCCGCTGCCGAACTCGAGCAGGGCCAGGCCGAGCAGGTCGAACGGGTCACGCTTGGTGGTCGTGGTGGTTGTTGTCGTGGTGGTCATGCCGCGTACCCGCCGTCACCATCGTTGCCGTTGTCCCACTTGGCGAGGACTCCGGTTTCCGCGCACAGGCGGGCGGCGATCTCGTCGGGGTCCAGGCCGCGGCGTTCCAGCAGTCCGCGGCGGTGGGCGAACAGGTCGACCACGTTGTCCCGGTAGGGCGTGTGGTCCTGACGGTCGGTGCAGAAGGTGTTGTGTCGCTTCATGAGTGGTTCCCCCTTCAGAACAGGTCGGGCGCGGTGGTGGGCTGGTGGGTGTGGCGGCAGTCGGCGCATTCGATCTCCCCGCCGCTCAACTGCCAACCGGCCATGTCGGCGGTGTCGATGAGGTAGCGCAGGGCCTGGCGGAGGTTGTCGAAACAGATCGACTCGCCCTCGCTGTCGGTGCAGCACTCCCCGCACCGGTCGCAGTAGATGAGGACATGGGTTTCGGTGACGAACCCGCGCTTCACGCCGCCACCCCCGAATCCCCGAACGGGTCGTCGTCTCCGAGGTCGTCAGGGTCGAACCCGCTGTAGTCCTCGACTGGGCCGGTGATCTGCGGGGCGGGTGAGTAGGCGTCCACGATCGCGTCAGCGGCGTCGTCGGAGACCCAGAAGGCCCGGACCCGAACGAAGTCGGTGGTGCCGTCCTCACCGACGTAGCCGACGCCGGGGGTGTGTTCGCTGATCCGGTCACAGCGCGCACCCCGGTCACGGGCGCCCTGGCCGTGGACCATCGCCACCTGGGTGGGTTCGTCCAACCGGAGGCCGATGCGGATGGGGAACAGTTGCCGGTTCGGCATCGTCTCCTTGCTCGGGTCCTGCAAGGCCGCGATCACTGACACCCCCGCCGCACGCCCTTGCGACAGCAGCAGCCCGGTCAGCTTCCGGAACTCCTGCTGAGTGTCGCGATCGGCATACGACGACAGCGCTGCGGCTTCATCGATGATGATCAGGATCAGCGGCTGATCCGGGGTCGGGACGTGCTTGCGAATCCCGTTGGCGCGCATGAACGCCAACCGTTCCCGCAACACCTCGACGGCCTCGGCCAGCATCGCCACGATCGTTTCCGCGTCGGTGGCGAACCGGACGAACAACCGGTTCTCCCCGCGCCCGAACTCCACCCCGCCCTTCGGGTCGGCCATCCACACATCCACCAGGCCGTCCCGGATCGCCGGACCGAGCCCGCCCAGGATCGACCACACCACCGAGCCCTTCCCCGAACCGGTCGCACCGGCAAGCAGGATGTGGCCGTGCAGGACCCGCAGCCGCCACAGATCATGGGATTCGGTGACCCCGACCGGCACCGCCTCGAGATCGACCAGGTGACCGCCACCGAACGGAGACGGCGCCGGGACGGCCAACGTGTCGACGGTCCGTACATGCAGCCGCACCCAGCTCGGCTCGGGCGAGGACGCGGTGACCTCGGGGACAGAGAAGTAGGTGGCGAACTGGGCAAGGGTCTCGTCGTTGGACCAGTCCTTGAACGACTGGCCGCCCAGCATCATCACCTCCACGTCCAAGCCGTGATCGGTGAAGTCGTAACGCTCCACGTAAGGGAACCCGCCTTCGAGCGAGCCGAGACCCAGCGCGGCGAACATCAGATTCGTCTGTGCCGGGTCGGCCAGGATGTAAACCGCGGTACGCAACCCGGCCGGGGCCGCATCGGCGAGAGATTCGGCGGTCACCGTACGGGGGCGATCGTCCCCGGCCCACCGCATCCAGGCCATACCACCGGTAGCCAGGACCGCGGACCCGGCGGTGAACAGGCTCACCAGGTTCGACATCAGGCCACCGCCTTGACCAGATCGACCCGGTAGCCGGTCGCCTCGACGTGACCGGCGTCGGCTGCGTCACGGAGGCCGGCGTCGAGCAGATCCCGCAACAACCGTGCCTGCTCCAACGTCAGTTGCAGCGACAGCGGACCCAGGTCCGCGAACAGTCGATCCCTGAACAACGACACCGCCAGCGTGGTGTCCATCGTGAACACCCGCGCCGACAATCCCGGCTCACGCATCATCGCGCTATGGATCGAGTTGCGAACTTCGGACTCAGACATGACTAACCCCCAACAGGAAGAGCGATCGGCAACATGTCCTGCACCGGTCGCGGACGAACAGGCTTGACCGGCGCCACACGCACCGGATGGGAAATGCCAGCGGCCACCGGCGCAGCCACCGGAATCGGCTCGGTCACCGGCTCCGGATCAGGCACGGGCACCACTTCCGGCGATGCCACCTCGGGCACGGACTCAGCCACGGTGGCCAGCACCTCGGGCGCTGATTCCACCGACTCGGCGACCGGAACAGGTTCGGGCACGGGCTCGGCGACCGGGGAGCGGTGAGCGACCCGGAACAGCACCGCCAAGCCGTGCGTATCAGCGAGCAGCGATATCGGGGCGATGGCTGCCACGATGGCCGATGCCCACGCCGGTAGCGGTTGACCGTTGGCGACCGCGTGGAGGCTGTTGCCCGCAACCGAGACCGCCGACCCGATCACCAGGACCGAGAGGAAGAAGCGGCGTTCCCGGCCGGGGCACACCAGCACCCCGAACGTGGCCAGCAGGATCGTGCCGTCCACGATCAGCGGGAACAACCACGCGTCTCGGGCCGGGATGTGGGCGAGGACCGCGAGGTCCTTGAGGGTGGAGTACGACAGCCGGAACGCTGCCGCACCCACGCCGACGATGATGGCTGCGGCGGACCAACGCGCGTAACGCATCGCCGCCGCCTGGCCCGCCGCACCCATGATCAGGCCGCCTTGCTCGCGGCCGGGTTGCCCTTGGCGCCGGAGTTGTCGCCCTTGATACCGGTCGCCCGCACCGTCCAGCCGATCGACTTGAACTCACCGGACCCGGCGATCTTCGGCTTGACCATCAACCCCTCCAGCTCGATCGGGGTCATGCCCGGCACGATCTCCGGGGCCGCGGGGACCGGCTGCACATCGGCCACGAACGTCACATCGAAGCTCGCGTTTTTCGCGTTCGCCGCGGTCGGATCGGTGACCGTGCCCTTCCACAACCGCTTGCCCGTGCCGTTGCCCTCGAAGTCGAAGTCGAGCTTCTGCACCTTCGGCGCGTTGCGGTCCCGGCTGAACTCGGTCACCGGCTCGATGTCTCCCAGCAGGAACAGACCCTTCGGGAACGCCTCGTGGAAGTCCGGGCGGAACCATGCATCCTTCAACGCCATCTCAATCACTCCTTGAAGTAGGCCGAATCACTTGATGGCCAGTACTTTCCGGGAATTCCATCGACACCAGGACTACATAGATGGACATCTTGGGACGTCCTACGTACTCTTAAGACGTCCCTAGTGGTCACCGTGATCGGAGATGAGATGGCGAACGAGCGATTGCGCGAAGCGTTGCTGAGAAACGGGCTCGACCTCAGTCACGTTGCCGAAGTGACCGGCGTCGATCAGAAGACCGTCGAACGCTGGATTACGAAGGGACGTGTCCCGTACCCGCGCCACCGGCACGCGGTCGCCGCACTGGTGAAGGAGACCGAGCGCTACCTGTGGCCCGACGCCGTCGCACCGGAGCGGCGTGAGGCGATTGCCGAATCGGAAGTCGTCAAGGTCTACCCGCACCGGCATTCGGTGCCGAGTGACTTGTGGCTCCGCTTGCTGTCCAACGCTCATGACCGGATCGAGGTCTTGGTTTTGGCCGGCCTCTTCCTCGCGGAAGATCCGTCGTTCGCCAAGCTGATCCGCCAGAAGGCAGCAGCCGGAACCTCCATCCGGTTCCTGTTCGGAAACCCGGCCGCCGCCGAAGTCGCCAAACGCAGCAGCGAAGAGCGCCTGGCCGAGGGCACCGTCTCAGCGCGGATCAGGAACGCCCTGGCACTGGTCGAACCGTTGGCCGGCATCGACGGCGTGGAGCTGCGCTACCACGACACGACCTTGTACAACTCGGTGTTCCGGTTCGATGACGAGATGATCGTGAACATGCACGTCTACGGCCAGCCCGGCGCCTACGCCCCCGCGATGCACCTACGGCGATTGGCAGGCGGGGACCTGTTCGACACCTACCTGACCAGCTTTGAACAGGTCTGGTCACAGGCGGTGCCCAAGTCCGTGGTCGAGGGAAGCGCAGCATGAGAACCGACTACCTCAACGATCCCGCCGCACCGCCCGCGAACAGCCTCAAGGTCGCCGTCAGTGCCTTCGTTCAGGACGAGGCCGGCCGAATCCTGATGATTCACCGCACCGACAACGACCTGTTCTCGCTGCCGGGCGGTGGCATGGAGGTAGGCGAAACGGTGGCCGAAGCCGTCGTCCGCGAAGTTGCCGAAGAAACCGGCATCGACGTACGCCCCATCGAAGTGATCGGCATCTTCTCCGACCCCGGCCACGTCATCGCCTACACCGATGGTGAAGTCCGACAGGAGTTCTCGATCTGCTTCGCAGCCGAGCCGATCGGCGGGACACTGCGGACGAGCTCGGAGTCGAAAGCCGTTCAATGGGTCGCCCCCGACGATCTGGGCGATCTGCATATCCACCCATCGATGCGTCAGAGGATCGACCGCGGCCTCCAAGCGCCTGGCCGAACCTACTTCACCTGACTGCGGAGCCGGTCCTCGGTGCGTTGCACCACCGCGCGGATGATCGGTTCGGCCTCGCGAATCGACCGAGCCACAACGTGTTCGGCGCTGTAGCGGCGATAGATGTCGGCCAGCCGATCGTCCACAGTGGTAGTCACCCCGTCCGCTGTGGTCGTCATATCTGCCCACCACAGCGCATCCCTCAACGGAGTCTGCTCGTCCTCCCAGTCGATCGCCAGTTCGCGGTTACGTGCCTCGATGCAAGCGCACGAATGGTTCGCCACCAGCGCGCACAGCCGCTCAGACGCGCCGATCGACTCGAGGAAGACAGCACCATCGATCGGATGAAATCCGGTTCGCACTAGAGCGGGGGAGTAGCCGATGTCATGCAACCACCCGGCTGCTACCAGTAGCTCCGCGTCATCCACCACCGGCCCCGCTAGTGCCGCACGACCCGCTACGCCCTCCACATGCCGCAGGCGACGCGGCAGCATGGTCAGGTGCGCACGAGCAGTCTCCGCTGCCCAGCTAACGAGGTCCACAGCCATGACACAACCGTATCGACCGCATCTGACGAGTGCTTCAACTGCCGAATTCCGCCATACAGGATCAAGAGCGCGGCGGCGCGAGGCGCCGCCGCCACGCAACCGCAGCCTCCTCGGCAAGCCTCGTCGGCCGCGGCGCGTCGGCGGCACCCCGCACCACCCAGCGCCACAGACACCAATCAGCGCACAGCACCGATCGGAGAGCTGCGACAAGGCGCTGGACACCGGAGTCCGGATTGCGAACGAATCCACTGCACCGATCGGCCCGACGTCTGCCCCTATCGTCAGGCCCCTGCGATCATCAGTTCCGCTACGAATAGGCTGCCGCACGAGCTTCGCTCGCTTGCCTCCAGAGCATCGGGGCAGGGCTCGACAGGTGGTTAGCTGTTACGGGGAGCCCAATGCGGCCCGTGACCCCATGTCTCCGGCTTAGGATGCGTGCCATGGTTTCCGCGTGGTCTTCCTATCAGCCGATTCGGCCATTCAGCGATTGGCTGATTACTCCATTCAATGACGCCCAATTGCAACTTGCCCACGCGCACTTCGTTCATCACTTCGATGCTGCCACGACCGAGATTCAACAAGCGCTGATTCAACAGGTTTTACGGGAATCTGCAGCCGAGTCCGGGGCAATCGAAAATCTGTATTCGCTGCGACCGGGTGAGAGCCGTACTGTAGCCACCCAAGCTGAAGGGTGGGAACAAATATTCGATGAGCAAGCTGATCGTTCGACACGTCAAACATTCGAAGACCTATTGGCCGCACTTGAGTATGTGGAGAAATCTGTTAACGAAGGCAGGCCAATTACTTCCACACTCATTTGCGAGCTCCACGCGATAGCCTGCCGTTCTCAGCGGGATATCGACGCTACCGTTCTGGTCAGAGGGCGGGAGCAGATTGTCAAGAAACCGCTCGCGCTCGGAAAGTTCAAGCAGACCGAAAATTATGTGCTCATGCGGTCAGGGGAAGTGCATAGATATTGCCCGCCAGAACAAGTTCAAGCAGAAATTTCGACGCTATGCGATCAACTCAACAGTCCGGAATTCCTGGCCGCACCGGCAGTGCTTCAGGCCGCTTACGCTCATTTCTGCTTGGCGCAGATACATCCATTTGATGACGGGAACGGAAGAGTTTGCCGAGTACTGGCTTCGCTCTTCCTGCTTCGAGCGTACCGTGTGCCGTTAGTCGTTTATGCCGATAGGCGGCACCTCTACCTACAAGGGCTGGAGTCCGTCCAGAACGGCGACTTCCGACCTCTAGTCCAGGATACCGCCGACAGGGTCGCGGCCACCCTGTCCGAGTTGACTCAGATTGTCCAGGCCCGAAGTCAGCCGAGTCCGGACCAGAAGCTCGATGAATTACTTGGGTTGATAGGTCGCCATGACGCAGTCGAATTTGCAAATGCGAAGGAGATTCAATCTTCGCTGCAGGGAGAATTTTGCAGAATGGTAGACGAAAGACTTTCTCGCATTGCTTCGGAAAGCGGCGGTTCGCTGATATTCAGAAAGAACGGTGGCTCCTATAACTACATCAGTGGCGATACGGCCTCAGTCGTAGATCAAGATGGGCTGCCATACGACTACATACCCCACTTTTTCGGCGAAAACAGTACCGGTAGGGAGCTCGTGCTCAATATCGAGGGTCAGGACATGGACATTTATGCCCGTGCCATGATCGGGGTGGGCCTGCACGATAGTAGTGATGGACAGTTTCCGTTTGCGATAGCAGCGACTCGATCGTTGTATCTCAACAACGGTAACAGAATCGGTGCAGTCATAAAACTTCGGTACGAGGATTGCTTTCCCGCAATTTCGACTTCCGTGATTGCCCGCATGCAGACTCTCGCCGATGCTGTCTGTGCAGATATGGTCAGTCGCCTCAATGAATCAGCCCGCACTAGGCTTCGAGAGACCGGCCGCTACCTCCAGTAGGCACGGTTCGACGGCGCCAGATGCCCGAACTGACTTGGATGTCTAGCAGCCATGTCACCGACTGCCACGCGCCCTCCGGTCGCGTGGCCCTGCTGGATTGCGTCCTGCATTGTATTCCCGCGCCCCTCTAACGTCGAGAGCGCCGAAGGCGTCCCTACGGGATGGACTTCGCCCACTCTTGACCCCGGAGCCTCTACGCGAGAAGGGCAGGCCGTAAGGGTCAGGCGCAGCCAGCCCGCCGTTAGGCGCAGGCCGCCATCCAGCAGGGCCAAACCGTGGTCCAGGCCGTCGCCCCGGTGACACATGAGCGACACAACAGCGGCGGACAGACCCGGACCGAGTCGCCGACTTGCCACAGTTCACCGACCGGCCGGGTACAGCCGAGACAGGGGCTGACCTGCCTCCGGAGCAGAAGCGAGCTCGTCAGTCGGCGTTGCGGTTCAGGTCGCCCTGGCGCCGACGTTCCATGATCGTGGCGTACGTCGGTTCTTCGGCGTCGGGAGGCAATGGAGTCGCGTACGGATCACCGTACGTGTCCAGACGATAAGCGTGCTTCTTGCACACCTTGCCCCAACGGCCTCGCTCGGCCCGGGCGACATACTGGCAGGTTCCATCGGGTAACGGACCGTCCAGTGGGCACTTATCTAGGGCTTCGATCGCAGACATGCCAGCCACGATAGCCCCGCCAGCCATAGCGCATAGCGCATCTTGGGCGCGCCGCCCACGTTGGCCGGCATTGCATTCCGGGGGATGCCGCAGTCAGCCAGACCGACGACAGTTTGACGACAACGGTGACGACAGTGGAACCTCCCGTGCACCCTGTCTACGAAGGCCGAGGTCAGACATGCGCTCTGCCTTCTGCATTCGCGCGCTCCTGGCAGTGTGGAGCCACTGGTACGCAGCCTGTACGCAGAAGTTCCAGCAACAGCCCAACGCACCCCACCGCCCAGCTGAGCCAACCCGTGCTTGCGCCGAGGCGTCGTCTCCCGGAAGTGGATCGGTAAGGATTTGGCCGACACCGTACGATCGGGCCGAGTGCGTACGCCCGCTAGTTGTCCGCCTTCCGGTACATCGCCCAGTGCAGTTTGAACCAGTCGGCTTGCTTGGTGCTGATGTCGATGGCGAGCGGCTTTCCGTGCAGTTCGCCGTAGATCGAGAAGTCTCGGAACGGTTCTGAGACGTCGAGCAGGCCGACGCTGTTCACGGCCAAGTCGCCGCGGTCGAACAAGGTGTGCAGGTCGCGGCGAAGCAGGACCCCGCCGTGTTCGTGGTGTTTGCCGACCTTGGCGTAGCTGTAGAGGTGGCATGCCTCAAGCACGGCTTGGTGAAGGTCCCCGGTGAAGGCGCAGCGAGGTCCGTAGCGAGCGAGGAGCTTCTTGCGGAAGTTGCTTTGGCCCAGACGTACCCGGACCGGTCGTACAGCATGTCCGCCGCGGATCTGTTCAGCCGTGACATCGACCGGCGCGAGGTAGTCAGCGCCGAGCTTCTGGCCGACCGCCGCGCGGAACTTGTCCCAGTTCAGTTCTCGAAAACTGTTCTGTGAGCTGTCCTTCAAGCACAGTGCGCGAAGATCCTTGCCGCCGAGTACGCCGGACAGGTCGACCCACGCTTGCCCGTAGTCCGAGCGGTACAGCTTCGCGGGCACCTCTTCCTGGATCGGGTCGTCGAACTCTGCACCGCAGTCACAACGGAAGGTCGGCTTCTTACGCAGGCGTCGTTTGAAGCCCGTCTCGTTGCAGCCGGGGCAGCGTCCGCGGTGCTTGGTCCCATCCTTTACGTCGATATTCTCGATGACCGAGACTCCCAGCAACTCGGTGTTGTCCCACACCGCAATCACATCGCCGACTTTGACTTGGCGGGAGTTCGGAACAAAGCTGTCCCAGCTGTAGTGATTCGAGGGATCATCGTCGTATTTCCGCCCGCCGCCGAGCCGCAGATACACCGATTTCGACATCACCAGCCATGCACGACGATCCGGGGTCACCGTCTCGGGATCAAGTACATCGCCGCTACCCATGTGCTCTTGCGCCTCCTACGCGCCGACCTGCTGTACCACTGGTTGAAGTATGCCGAGGCGCCCCGACAAACCTGTAGCGCTGGGGACCATTTGGGGACCACACGCCATACGCGGGCATGAACGGCCACGGGTCTGACTGGGGCTGCCCCTGTGGGCATCGTGTGTGTGACGTGCGTGGATGGACTGGCGTCCTTCCTGGGGGTCAAGTGGTCGCAGGTTCAAATCCTGTCAGCCCGACAGTGAAAACCCCTTCCGACCTCGGTCGGAAGGGGTTTCTGTTTCCGCGACACGCCGGGAGGTCCGACCCGAGCCAGTCGAAATCTCACACTTTCGGCCCTTCGCCACGCGCCCACGCCTCCAGAACCGCCCGGTTGTCGGGCACCGTCTCGGGGACATCGATGTGGTGGGTCTTGGCCACCTCGCGGGTGTTGCCGAGCTGGTGGGCGGCGCGCTCGGGATCCCCGGAGGCGTGATCGACGGCGGTGGCCACGCCTTTGCGGAAGGTGCGTGGGGTGATCCCGGCGAAGTTCTCCCCGCGGGCCGCGCGCCAGGTGCGCGCGAAGTTGTTCGGGCTGCGCACCGACCCGTTGCGCGCCGGGAAGAGCAGACCCATGGGGTTGGGCTGGCCGACCACCTCGAGGTCCTTGATCGCCTCCCGCAGCGAGACCACCGTGTAGTCGGGCAGCAGGATGCGCCGCCACCCGTTGTCGGTCTTCGGGGCGGCTTGCGCACCCAGCCGCCGGCCCCGGCCCTTTTACCTGTGCTGCTTGGCCTTGCTCCGCAGCCCCAGCGCCACCAGGCGCTCGAGGTGGCGATCGATCTCCCCGGCGGTGGCCTGCCAGATCTGCAGATTGCCCAGTGGGTTCTCGATCTTGATCGTCGCCTTGCTCGCGCGGCGATCCGTCGAGACGTAGACCTCGCGACGGTAGTCCTCGACATTGCCCTCGGTGTAGGCGTCGTTGTCGGCCATCTCCACCAGCGGTTCCGCAGCGAGGTCGATCAGCTTTGTCGTGCGGGTGATCTGGCCGTAGCCGGGCTGCTCACGGTGATCGCGCATCGCCTCGGCCAACCGGTTGCTCGCGTCGTCGGCGCTGGCTCCGACACGTTCGAGCGGGACTCGGCCGGGTTGGGGATGACCACCGAGACTCTGCGTAAATGGGTGCGTCAAGCCGAGGTCGACAAAGGTGAGGTCGAAGGGGTTTCCACCGAGGCGGCCCGGGTGATCCGGGAGCAGAAACGCAAGATCGCCGAACTGGAACAGATGATCGAGATCCATTCCGCCGGCAACATCTTTCTTCGCGCGGGCTAGCGACCCGCGACATCGGTGATCTGCGAGTTCATCGCAGAACACAAAGCCCGTTTCGGGGTCGCTTGCGATCTGTCGTGCGTTGTCGGCGCATGGATGCCAGATCGCCCCGAGAACCTTCCACGCGTGGGCGTCGCGGCCGCTCTCGGCGCGCGCGTTGTGGGATATCGCGGTCACCGGCATCCTGGCCGGCTATTTACGAGCCCGACGAACACGGCCGCCGTGCCCCGGAATCACTGTATGGGGCGGTGAAGATGTGGGCCCACCTGCAACGACAGGGCCTGGCGGTGGCCCACTGCACGATCGAGCGGTTGATGCGGGCCAACGGCTGGTGTGGGGTGGTGCGAGCGAAGAAGGTCCGCACCACCATCTCGGACCCGGCCGCGGAGCGGGCGCCGGATCTGGTGGAGGGCCAGTTCCGGGTGTCGGCACCGAACCTGCTGTTCGTGGCGGCCAGAGGTGGCACGCCCGAGGCCTGTGCGGAGGTCGCGGCAGCGGTCGGCACCGCCTGCCGCGAGGTGGGATTCATCCAGATCATCGGCCCACCGGATCGCACCGCAAGTGCGCCAGGGACTCATGTCGGCAATCGACGACTTCTTCGCGCTCCCGCTTGCGGGATGCTCAGCGTATCGCCGACTCGCAACAATTTCAGGCCGGCTCCAGCGCGCGCTTCGCCTTCTCCAGCGCGGCGAGCGTGCGCAACACATAATCGCGCTTGGCGGTCAAGTCGGACACCTGGGCCTTGCCGCTCAAACCGGAATCCTGCTGCGCGACCGCGAGACGTTCCTCGATCTCGGTAAGCTGCGCCAGCAGAGCCTCGGCCCGGCTCAAGAGCTCGGCGGAGTCGGGGCGGGAAACGTCCGCGGTCCGGGTTTTCCGGGACCTGACATTCTGAGTCTTCGCGGTCGCCTTTCCACTTGTCTTCGTGGCGGTGGACGCGGTCCGGGCCGCACTACGCTGCCCGGACGGGGACGCGGCACGCGGTGGTGTCTGTACACGGGTCTGATTCAGGACCGCCCAGGCCTCCTTGGCTGCGACCCGATGTTCACGCTCTTCCTTGTCATCGGACGCCAGTGACCCGCCCAACGGTCGCAGACCATAGAAGCCGACGAATTTCCGAGCTGCGGCGATGGTCTTTTCCGCGGCGCGGCAGCGTCCGCACCGCGGTTCACCGCGAAGCTCCGCGATGTCCTCAGTGGACGAGCACCACGCACATGCACCAGAAGAGAGATCGGTCACAACAGCGCCAGCAGCAACGAGATTCACGGGTGATGAGAATACGACACGGAGCTTTTCACAATGAAATCGAATTTCTGTGCATCCATTTTCCAGCACCAAACCCGTGCCTTGCCCGGTTCCAGGCGTGAGGGGGCGGCGTGAAAACATGTCATCGTGCGGGCGCCACCCGGACGACGACAGCGGCGGGACACTGCCCGGCGACAACCGGTCTTCGGCCTGTGGTTCCGGATCCACGACACTGCGGAGGAACCATGACCTCTTCGATGACCAGCGCCGCCGCTGTTCTGGCGACTGTGCTGACCAGCGCCGGGATCGGCCTCACCACGCCGGTGGCGGCAGCCGCGCCCGGCTGTGGTGACGCGGAGCTGATCATGGTGCGCGGCACCGACATCTCCCAGCCGGTCGCGACCCGATGGGAGTCGGTCGACGACCCGACCGTCGGGAAGCCGCTGGACGCCGCCGTGCGCGCCGCGCGCCCGGATGTGAGCTGGACCCTGTACAACGTGTCCTACCCCGCTGACGGCACCGGCCCTCGTTCCCGCGCGATCGGTTCCGTCGACCTCGTCGCCCACCTGGTCGTGCGGGCTGTCGAGTGCCCAGCGGCGAAGTTCGTGCTCGCGGGGTATTCGCAAGGCGGTGAGGTGGTTTCCAATACGCTCGGGATGGCCAGCGACGATGCCGCGCCCGCCGTGGTGATCCCGGCCGTGCTCGCTCCGCGGATCGCCGCCGTCCTGCTCTTCGCCAGCCCGATCCACGCGTACAACGATGTGGTGCCGGAACCCTACACCGGGCGGGCCGCGCAGTACTGTGTGCCGAAGGATCCGGTCTGCAACCCGAAGCCGAACACCCTGCCGCCCGACGTCGATTACGGGGCGCACACCCGCTACGGCGAATCCGTCTCGGCCGCGGCATTGTTCGCCGCGGAGCGGCTGTAGGCGTCCGGCCCGTCCCGAGCCGACGCGGCGTCGAGCGTTGGTACCGGGTGCGGTCGGCTCCGAGCGCACCCGGATACCCGTTGTCACGTCGAGGCTGTTCGGCGGCACGCGAGTGGCCGGGCGCGGTTCGAGCGCGAGTGAGCCCTGCTCACGATCTCCCTGGTGCACCACGTGGTGGTAGCAGAGGTCGGTCATCGAGCTGACGGCGCGCGCTCGGGCCATCGTCCGGAGTCGTTCGCGTCCGCTGTCCGGATGTTCGGCCGAGGGATCGACCGGTTCGCGAACGCCTCGCATGCCCTCGGCGTGGGTGGCGAGGACGATGTCGAACTCCGATCGGAACTGGGTGCGCCACCGCACCGAACCAAAAATCATCCATAACATCGGAGGCAAATCGAAACGCTCGAGAAATATTCCGCCTCGATCTCCCGGAGGAGTCGATCGAAATGTTACCGCGAACGCCGGTACATTTTCGGGGCCGCGTCGACATCAATGGATTCGCTATTGGGTTCGCTACGGAAGGGCCCGGCGGACTCCTGTTCGTGAGGTCGATTCGGCCTGGTCAGCGCGGTGCACGCGCGGATGTGTGGGGGTGTGGACGTCCACGGAGGCGGTGGCGGGGAGTCGAACGTTGCGGACACGAGTGCGGTCCGGTCGTATACTCCCGTTATGGCGGATGAGCATTCCTCCACGGAATTTTCCGACTCGCCCGTTCTGGTGGTACAGACGCGAGAACGCGTCTACCGATTACGCGCCGGGGGCGCATACAATATCGGCCGCGATCCCGACGCCGACATCGTCGTCACCGATCCGCGGGTCTCCTCTCTGCATGCGGTCCTGGAGCGCGGAGCGGATGGTTGGGAAATCGAGGACGCGCACAGCCGCAACGGCACATTCTTCGATGGTCATCGCGTCGAGCGGATGGTGATCGATCACGACGAGACCTTCCAACTCGGACACGCTATGGACGGTGAGCAGTTGGCCTGCTCGCTGGAAACGTCACCGAACCACGAGTCGCAGCCGGATGGCGATCGGGGCGGTGACACGGTGGTCGTCCCTGATCCCGGCTACGACCTCGAGGACGAAGCCACGGCTACCCAGTTCGAGCCGGGTCTGCCCCGGCGGGTGTCGCGGCCGTCGCCTCCTGCTGCCCGTCCGAGTGCGGTGGTCCGGATCGTGTCGGGCACGCTGCGGATGGGGCGCGCCGCCGACAACGACATCGTCGTGCCCGATCTCATGGTCTCGCGCCATCACGCCGAACTGCGAGTGATCAGCGAAGGCCGATACCGGCTGGTCGACCTGGACAGCCACAACGGCACCTACGTCAACGGTTCCCGTGTCGAGGCCGCGGACCTTGCGGAGTCCGACCTGATCGGCATGGGCCACACCACGTACCGGCTGGTCGGCGATGAGCTGCGGGAGTCTGTCGACACGGGTGACATCTCGGTCTGCGTGCAGGATCTCACCGTGCGGACAGCCGAGGGCAAAGTGCTGCTGGATGAGGTGACATTCCCCATTCCACATCGCTCACTCGTGGGCGTCATCGGACCCAGCGGGGCGGGCAAGTCGACGCTGCTGGGCGCGGTCACCGGATTGCGGCCCGCGACCGAGGGCACCGTCCGCTACGACGGACGCGACCTCTACACCGACTACGAAGAACTCCGGCACCGCATCGGACTGGTCCCGCAAGAGGACATCCTGCACCACCAGCTCCCGACCCGGCGTGCCCTGCTCTACGCGGCCGAATTGCGCTTCCCCGGTGACACGCGCCCGGAAGAGCGCGAACAGCGAGTCGACGAAGTCCTCGCCGAACTCGGCCTGACCCGGCACGCCGACACCCGCATCGATCAACTCTCCGGCGGGCAACGAAAACGCGTCAGCGTCGCATTGGAGCTGCTGACCAAACCGTCGCTGCTGTTCCTCGACGAACCGACCTCCGGGCTCGACCCCGGCCTGGACAAGACGGTCATGGAAATGCTGTCCGAACTCGCCCACGACGGACGCACCGTCATCGTCGTCACCCACAGCGTCGCCAATCTCGAGGCTTGCGACCGGCTTCTGGTCCTGGTGCCCGGCGGCCGGCTCGCCTACTACGGGCCGCCCGCGGAGGGATTGCGGCAGTTCGGGCAGCGCAGCTGGGCGGAAGTGTTCCAAGCCTTCGACCGCGAGGAAGGCCGCGACTGGGCCGGTGAATTCCGGGACTCCCCGCGCTTCCAGCAGTACGTGGCGGTCGAACCGACCGAGGAAGTCGGCTCGGTGTCACACCAGCGCCCACCGGTTCCGCCACCCGCGCCGCAATCCGAGCTCAGCCAGCTCAGCACACTGTGCAGGCGATACCTCGCGGTCATCGCGTCGGATCGAAGCTATGTGGCGCTGCTGGGCGTGATGCCGTTGCTGTTGGGTGGGTTGATCGCCGCGGTGCCGTCGGGCGACGGGTTCACCGGCACGCCCGGGACCAACACCGATGCCCCGACCAAACTCATGATCCTGGTTTTCGGCGCCTGCTTCGTCGGCACCGGCAATGCGATTCGCGAGATCGTCAAGGAACAGACGATCTATCGCAGGGAACGCGCGGCAGGCCTGTCCCCGGCGATCTATCTGATGTCGAAGGTCCTGGTCTTGGGGGTGATCACCGTCCTCCAGGCGGCGGTGTTGTTCCTGATCGGCACCATCGGCACGAGCCTTCCGCCGAAAGGGATCTTCACCTCGGTCCAGCTGGAGCTGATCACGGCGATGGCGCTACTCGGCATCGCGTCGCTGGCACTGGGCTTGCTGGTCTCGGTGTCGGTGGACACCTCGGAGAAAACGCTGCCCCTGCTGATCGTGCTGTCCATGGCGCAACTGGTGCTCACCGGCGGGCTGGTGCGGCTGCCCGGCACGCCCGTGCTCGAGCAACTGTCCTACCTGTCGCCGTCCCGGTGGGGCTACGGTGCGGGAGCCGCCACACTCGACCTCGACACTCTCTCACCGCACGATGGTGGACCGGACCCCCTCTGGGAACACACCCTCGGTACCTGGCTGCTCGACATGGGAGTCCTCGCCGGTCTCGCGGCCGTCTTCCTCGCGCTGGCCTGGTACCGCCTCTACCAGTTGCGGCCACGGCGGCGCGGTGCCCGCCCGGCCAGGATCTGACGCGCAACGCGCTGCTGTTCGCCTCGGTGGGTGCGCCGCCGGCCAAAGAGAGCTTCTCGGGGCGAACGTCACCTGTGGTGATTACCTTGGCATCTACGCCTGTTTTCCGGCGTAGGCGAGTATTCCCGGTGACAGTGCCAGTTTTCTCGGAGTGACAGTGGCAGTTTCTCGGAGGTGGGCAGCGGCCGCGGCGGCTGCCGGGACAGGCGTTGACGATGACGAAATTGACCGCGCTGGATGCGGGATTCATGGAGATGGAAGACACCGATCGCCGTGTCGGTCTCGGGATCGGTGTCGTCGCGATCGTCGGGGGAGCGCCACCGACACGGGAGGAATTCCGTGTGGCCGTGGACCGCGGTCTGGAACGTCATCGGCGACTGCGGCAACGGGTCCGTCGGGCACCGTTCGACGTCACTGCGCCCGAATGGGAAGAGGACCCGAATTTCGATCTGGCACACCATATCCGATGGACCGCGTTGGCCGAACCGGGTGACGAGACGGGGCTGCGGGAGTTGGTGGCGTCCGAACTGAGCGAACGACTCGACCGCGACCATCCGCTGTGGAAGGTCGTCGTTGTCGAACATCTGGCCGACGACTGCTGGGCGATGATCGTCAAGGCGCACCACAGCATGATCGACGGGATTTCCGGGGTCACGCTGTTCGAGAGCTTCTGCGACCCTGAGACCGAGCCGGGCGTGGTGCGCGCAGGCGTCGCGGGCCGCGGCCACACGGGCCTGTTCGAATTGGCGGGCCGGGCGGTTCGATTGCCTTACACCATGCCTCGGCTGGCCGTCGGCACTGTGCGGGCCCTGGCTCCGGTGCTGCTGGCGGCAGTTGCGCCGGCGGCCGAGTCTTCGCTGAACGGGCCCATCGGGCAGCAACGCCGCTATGTGGTGGCCCGGGCGTCGTTACCGGAGGTGCGCGAGATCGGTGCGGCATTCGGAGTGACGGTCAATGACGTCGCTGTCGCTGCCATCGCCGCCGCCTACCGGCGATTGCTGCTGGGCCGGGGCGAGCAGCCCACGCCCGGCAAGATGAGGATCGCGGTGCCGGTGTCGATGCGGACGACGACCGAGGCGAAAGATGTGCTGGACAACCGGGTCGCGGCGATGATCGCCGAACTGCCGATCGATATCGACGAACCGGTCGAACGCCTCATCGCTGTCCACGAACGGATCGCACGGCATCGGTCCCGCGGCGAACCCGAGGCCGAGAAGTCGCTGCTGTCGCTGGCCACCCGGGTGCCGTCCGCGTTGCGGAAGACGGTTTTCCGGATCGCGGCGTGGTTCCCCCAGCGGGGGGTCAGCGCCCTGGCGACCAACATTCCCGGGCCGAAGCACCGGCTGACGTTGGGCGGCCGGGAAGTGCTGGAGATCTGGCCGTGCATCCCGATCGCGATGCGAGTGCGCACCACGGTGGCGATCCTCAGCTACGTCGACCAGTTGACGTTCGGCATCACCGGCGATTACGACACCACACCGGATATCGAGGTTCTCGCCTCGGGCGTCGCGACCGAAATCGCGGTGCTGCTGGCCCATGCGCGCGGACAACCGGCGCAACGCCGACTGCAATTGATCCGTGGACGTAACGGCGGCTCCCGACCTCCGAGACCACGATCCGCCCGCTGAATCATGCGTACCGGTGTCGACGGCTATGAGCGTGCCGTGCCGGTTCCGGGTTCGAGAGGACCTGTCGGTACGTGGCGGTCATAGCCACCGGAGCCGGCGGAGAGGCTGGGCAACATACCGAGTGCGGAGGAGGTGTGCCATGGTGGACCGGCGCGACACGGTGGACGACGATCTGAACCTCACGCCGACCGCGATCGCGTTGCTGGCCGAACGGTGCCTGCGCCGCGATGCGACCGGGGCGATCTGCGAATCGCCAGGGCAGATGATGGATCGCGTCGCGGTGCACATCGCGGCAGCCGAAGACCGGTATCTTCGAGGCAGTTCGGCCCGTTGGGCCGCGCGTTACTCGGCGATACTGCGCGCTCGGGAGTTCCTGCCCAATTCGCCCACACTGATGAACGCGGGCACACCCCTCGGCGTGCTGTCCGGGTGCTTCGTGCTGCCGATAGCGGACTCACTCGAATCGATCTTCGATGCCTTGGGCACCACCGCGCTACTGCATCAGGCCGGGGCGGGTACCGGGTTCTCCTTCTCGGAACTGCGCAGACGCGGCGATCTCATCGCCTCCAGCGGCGGACAGGCCAGCGGGCCGGTCTCCTTCATCGAACTGTACGACGCTGCCTCCCGAGTGATCCGCCTGGGCGGGCGGCGCCGCGCGGCGAACATGGCAGTGCTCGACGCCCACCATCCCGACATCGAAGACTTCGTCACGGCCAAGGACACGCCTGGTCTGCTACCCACCTTCAATCTGTCGGTCGGCGTCACCGACGACTTCATGCTCGCCGCATCCGAGGACCGGCCGCACCCGTTGATCGACCCACGGACCGGGAAGGTACTGCGGGTCATCCCGGCGCGCGCCCTGCTGGATCGGATAGCTGCGTCCGCCTGGCGCGGCGGTGAGCCGGGACTGCTGTTCCTCGACGCGGTCAACCGCGCCAATCCGGTGCCCGACCTGGGCAGGCTGGTGGCCACCAACCCTTGCGGCGAGGTGCCGCTGGCGCCCAACGAGTCGTGCAATCTGGGCTCGGTGAACCTCACCGAATTCCTGGCAGGCGACCAGCTCGATGAGCACAGACTGCATGAGACAGTTCGAGTGGCGGTGCGGTTCCTGGACGACGTGATCGACGTCGCCGACTATCCGACCCCTGAGTGCGCCGCCGCGGTCCGGGCGACCCGCAAGATCGGGTTGGGTGTCATGGGCCTGGCCGACACGCTGGCCGCCCTCGGCCTCCCCTACGACAGCGAAGACGCGGTGCACTTCACCGAGCGGCTGATGACCCGATTCACCCGGTGGGCACACGCGGCCTCATCGGAACTGGCTGTCGAACGCGGCCCGTTCCCACTGTTCACGCGCAGCCGATGGGCCACGGGGGTGCCGCTGCGGAACGCGCAGGTGACCTCGATCGCGCCGACCGGAACCATCTCGGTGATCGCGAACGTCTCCGCGGGCATCGAACCGCTGTACGCTCTCGCCTACACCCGACACATCCTGGGCCACGACTTCCGTCATCTCGATTCCCGCTTCCGTGCGCGCGCCACCGACCTCGGTGCCTGGACAGCGGACGTCGAAGCCGAGATGGAGGCCACCGGAACGGTTTCCGCCTGCACCGAGCTTCCTCAGGAGCTACGCCGCACCTTCGTCACCGCTCATGAGATCGCCCCCATCTGGCACATCCGTATGCAGGCCGCCGTGCAGCGGCACATCGACGCCGCCGTCGCGAAGACGATCAACCTACCCGCCGACACCGGCACCGACGAGGTACGAACCATCTTCTGGCAAGCGTGGAAAGCAGGTGTCAAAGGCATCACCGTGTACCGATCCGGCAGCAGGCCCGGCCAGGTCCTGCACTGTGTCGATCCCGCCTGCGCCGCGCATCCGGGAGTCACGGTCGACGGAACTGCCTCATACTCCCTGTCTCGGACGACACACCAATCCACCGTCGACCCTGTCCGGGCCGAACACCTCGCCACAGAATCCGCCGAACATCGATCCACCGATGCCGACACGGGAGCAGCCCACACCGAACGAAAGTCCTGATGAGATCGGCACCTGGACGATCGGCGACGGCCGCAGCGTGGCCGGGTCGTCGCTGACGGGCAGGATACGCAGCGAGGTCACGGCCGTTCTCCCTTCCCCACGAGTGTGAGCTGGTCGACGAACCAGTCGCGGGCGAGTTCGGCCGCTTTCTGCAGCGCGCCCGGTTCCTCGAACAGATGCGTCGCCCCCGGCACTACCGCCAGCGCGGTTTCGCACGACAGCGCCTTGGCGGCCTGGCGGTTGAGTTCCAGGACGAGATGGTCGTGACCGCCGACGATGAGCAGTGTCGGCGCCTGGACATGTGCCAGTGCGTCACCAGCCAGATCGGGTCGGCCGCCGCGTGAGACCACCGCGGCAATCCGTACCCGCGGGTCGGCCGCGGCCTGCAGGGCCGCCGCGGCACCGGTGCTGGCCCCGAAGTATCCGATGCGCAGCCCCGCGACCTGGTCCTGACGGGTCAGCCACCCGGTGACATCGACCAGCCGCTGTGACAACAGGTCGATGTCGAAGACGTTGGCGCGGTGCAGTTCTTCCTCAGGAGTGAGTAGATCGAACAGCAAGGTGCCCAGTCCTTCTCGCTCCAGGACCGTGGCGACGTAACGATTGCGGGGGCTGTGTCGGCTACTCCCGCTGCCGTGGGCGAACACCACCACACCGATCGGATCCTTCGGGATGGTGAGATGCCCCGCGAGTTCGACGCCCGTCGCGACCACCCGCACCTCGTCATCACGTAGCGGCGGATCCCCGGCCGCTGCTTGCTGCGCCGCCGTCCCGGCCGCGGCACGCTCCAGCAGGTCGGCCACCTCGTCGTCGGTGGTCTGCTCGAAATTCTCGTACCACTGGCCGACCGCGAGGAACCACTCCGGCGCGTCCAGGCAGATCACCTCATCGGCGCTCTCCGCCAATGCCGCGAGCGTGTCTCGCGCCCCGACCGGAACGGCCAGCACGACCCGCGCTGCGCCGTGTGCCCGAGCGACCTGGCATGCGGCACGGGCGGTGGCGCCGGTGGCGATGCCGTCGTCGACGATCACCGCGGTGCGGTCGGCGAGCGAAATCCGTGGCCGAATGCCCCGGAACCGGTCGACCCGCCGTGTGAGCTCCTCGCGCTGATGGCGTTGCACCGTGGCCATCTCCTCGTCGGTGAGCCCGGCTCGCTGCACGACGGTACTGTTGATCACCCGTACGTCGTCCTCACCGATCGCGCCGAACGCCAGCTCCGGCTGGTGCGGCACACCGAGTTTGCGCACCACGATCACATCCAGCGGCGCCTCCAGCGCCCGCGCCACCTCGAACGCGACCGGCACACCACCACGGGGTAGGCCGAGCACGACGACGTCCGCACCGTGCAGGGACTGCATCCGCGCCGCCAGCTTCCGACCGGCGTCACGACGATCATGAAACAGCATCGGATTACCTCCTCAGCGGTCCACTCCAGGATGGTGGCGGGTCACCGATGACGACAAGGTCCAGTCGTTCTTCGCCGACGAAGTACCCAGCGGGTGGTGCCGTTCGGCACTGTGGAATCGGTGTACAGGGCCGCAGTCTGGAGGGTGGTGAGCCGCGATCGTCGCGGGTATGCGCGTCGAGCGGCCCTCTGGTGGCCTTTGTGTCGGCATTTGTCGGCAACTCCGTCAACAACCCCGTTGTCAGATGCCGACCCGGATTCGCGTCGATAGGGAGAAGTTGTGGATGCACTCGTGATTGTCGTCGTAGTGCTCATCGTGACACTGATCGTGGGGTGGCTGTCGATTCGGGTGGTGACCCAGTACGAGAAGGGAGTTTTGTTCCGTCTCGGGCGGGTGATCGCGGTCAGGGAGCCTGGGTTGAGGTTCATCATTCCGGTGATCGATCGGCTGCGAAAGGTGTCGATGCGTATTGTCACTATGCCGATTCAATCGCAAGGCATCATCACCCGCGACAATGTCAGCGTAGATATCTCCGCTGTTGCCTACTTTCGTGTCGTCGACGCCGAGAAATCGGTCGTCGCGATCGAAAACGTCTACGCCGCAATCGACCAGATCGCCCAAACCACGCTCCGTAAAGTCGTCGGGCAGCACACTCTCGACCAAGCTCTGGCCGAGACCGACACGATCAATGCCGATATCCGGCAGATCCTCGACACGACCACTCTCGAGTGGGGTGTCGAAGTCACGCTGGTCGAGTTGAAGGACATTCAACTGCCCGACACCATGAAACGGGCGATGGCTCGCCAAGCCGAAGCCGAACGGGAGAAGCGAGCCAAGATCATTGCCGCCGAAGGCGAGTCCATGGCCGCCGCGGCACTCGGTGCTGCCTCCGACACCATGATGGCTCATCCGCTGGCCCTGCAACTACGCAACCTGCAGACCCTCCTCGAACTGGGCGTCGACAAGAACACCACCGTCGTGTTCCCGGCACCGCTGATGAGCGCGATCGGTGACATCGGCGCCTTCTTCGCCCGCGAAACCACCGCCTCCACGACCCTGACCCGCACCACCCAGCCGCCCCCGGTGTCGACACCGATACGCAACGGGACAGCGAGCACCGCGGCCACAGCGCACACGCCGGACCGACCGTGAGGGAAGAAGGTACGAACGCGAAACGGCCACCACAGCATCGTTCTACTCGACTGCGGTGGCGATCGATTCCGGTCGAGGGCCGCACCGCCCGCTACGCGGTCGGCGGGTCCGGCCCCAGCGTGCTCTTCCTGCACGGGTGGGGACTGGGCGGGCCGGCCTATGCCCGCCCGCTCGAACAGCTCACCCGAATGGGACTGCGCGTGTACGTCCCGGCGCTTCCCGGGTTCGGCGGCACCGCCAGCCTCCCGGTCGAGCACCGAACCCTCGCCGGATACGCACAATGGGTGGGCCACTTCGCCGACACGATCGGTCTACCTCGACCGGCGACCGTGGTCGGGCATTCCTTCGGCGGCGGCGTCGCGATCAAAACCGCCCACGACCTACCCGACCTCGCCGAGCGGCTCGTACTCGTGAACTCCATCGGTGGCTCGGCGTGGACCGACGGCCGTGGAGTGGTACGCGCGCTGCGCGAACGCCCGCTGTGGGACTGGGGCCTGCACCTGCAGGCCGACCTGCTGCCCCGGCGCCAACTCACCCGGGTCCTGCCGGTGATCCTGCGCGATGCGGTGCCGAACATACTGCGGAACCCGACCGCGGTGTGGGAAGTCGCCCACCTCGCCCGAACCGCCAACCTGGCCTCCGAACTCGCTGCGCTCGCCGAACGCCGACTCCCCATCTTCATAGTGTGGAGCAAGCGAGACACGGTCATCCCCGAATCCACCTCGATGTCGCTGCAGACCGCCCTCGGTGACCCGCACACCGTCAC
The DNA here is from genome assembly GCF_015477835.1 of Nocardia higoensis. Classification (NCBI taxonomy): domain Bacteria; kingdom Bacillati; phylum Actinomycetota; class Actinomycetes; order Mycobacteriales; family Nocardiaceae; genus Nocardia; species Nocardia higoensis. Next base: position 43,849 of record NZ_JADLQN010000001.1, read on the forward strand.
CGTGCCCGGCGGGCACACCTGGCTCATGCACGACCCCCACTCCTTCGGCGAACTCATCACCAACGTGATCCGCGAACCAGTCACCGGCCCCGACGTCGCCCGCCCCGCGGCAGAACAATCAGGGACATCGGGCTGTCAAGGACAAGATCTTGGGCCCACGGCGTCCGACGACACCGACAGCGTCTGACGACACCGGCAGCGCCCACCACAGAACCGGCGAGGTCCTCCGCCTCCGGAACGATCGACCTGCGGGCGAGCGGCACAGTAGCCTCCCGGCAGTCGTCACCGACTTCCTCTGCTTCGGCACGCCGGAGAACTGGGAGTCGGCGTGCGCCCGGGAACTCGAGGTGCCTCCGCCCTTCGCACCCGACGTCCGGATGTCCGGTCTCGTGCCGCCGTCAGGCGTGGGTGCGCGGCTAGTGCAGCGGCTGATCGTGGTGGAGGCGCGCGATGGTTTCGGCGAGCAGCGGGGCGATCGAGCAGACTTCGATCGGCGCGGCCGCGTCCTGATGGGCGATAGTGTCGGTCACCACGACGCGACGTAGGCCGAGGCCACGGAGGCGTCTCGTCGCGTCGGGCGTCAGGGGCCCGTGCGTGGCGGCCACGACGATGTCGCCGGCATGGTGGTGCAGCAGTCGCACCGCGGCCTCGATGGTGGCGCCGGTGGAGATCATGTCGTCGACCACCACCGCGTGACGACCGCCGATATCACCGAGGACCTGCACAGCGGTGACGGTCGCGCCACTCTCGCGGAACTTGCGCACAAGCGCGACCGAATCCGGCACAGCAGCCGCGTACTGCTCGGCTAGCTTCGCCGCACCCAGGTCGGGTGCGACGACAACAGTGAGCTCGGACCGCCCTGGCGAAATTCTGCTCGACAGCAGCGGAACCGCGGTCAGCGTCTCCACCGGTATCGAACAGATCGCTTCCAGGGTGGGCGTGTGCGGGTCGACGACCACGAGCCGATCAGCACCCGCGTTCGCGATCGCGTCGGCGGCGACCCGTACTCCCAGGGCCTGCCCGGAGCGGGTGCGGCGATCTTGGCGCGCGTACCCGAAATACGGGACGACCGCGGTCACCCGGGCGGCGCGGGATCGTCGGCACGCATCGAGCAACAGCAGCAGCTCAACGAGGTGATCACCGACCGGCGGCGATGTCGGCTGCACGACGAATACGTCGTTTCCGCAGACACGGTCGACGATCGGCCGCACTTCACCGTCGGGAAAGCGGTCGATCACGCAGTCGGCAGGCCCGGCGTCGAGCAGGTCGGCGACAGCGGCGGCGAGCGGCGGGTTGGCGCCGCCGGACAGAACCCGCATCGTTGTCATGGCCGTGTGCTCGTCGAGCCGGTTCGGTCGTCGCCCGCGGCCGCGAGTGTCAACTGGTCGATCAGCCAGTCGCCGGCGAGTTCGGCGACCTTCTCCAACGCGCCCGGCTCGGCGAACAGGTGCGTGGCGCCGGGCACCACCGCCAGTTCGGTCACACACGACATCTCCTGCGCCGCAAGACGGTTCAGCTCCAGCGCGACATGGTCGTGGCCGCCGACGATCAGCAGAGTCGGAGCCCGAACCGCCGCGAGAGCCGCACCGGCGAGATCCGGCCTGCCGCCACGCGACACCACCGCGGCGATCTTCATCTTCGGGTCGGCCGCCGCCCGAAGCGCCGCGGCGGCACCCGTGCCGGCCCCGAGGTACCCGATCCGCAGTCCGGTGACCTCTTCCCGGTGGGTCAACCAGCTGGTGACGTCGACCAGCCGCCGCGCCAGCAGTTCTATATCGAAAACCCGCGCCTGATGGATCTCCTCGTCCGCGGTGAGCAGATCGACAAGCAGCGTGCCCAACCCGACTCGGTTCAGCAGCTCAGCCACATAGCGGTTGCGGGGGCTGTGGCGTCCGCTGCCACTTCCATGTGCGAACACCACCATCCCGATCGGATTCTCCGGGACGGTGAGATACCCGGCCAGTTCGACCCCTCCCGTCCGCACCAGCACTTCGTCGTCCCGCAACGGCGGATCGACCGCCGGCTCCGCCTGAGACTCCCACTCTGCTCCAGCGGCCCGGCGCAGCAGCTCGACGACCTCGGAGTCGGAGACCTGGCCGAACCGGCGATACCAGCTGCCGACAGCGCCGAACCACACCGGCACCTCCAGGCAGACCACCTCGTCGGATTCGTCCGCCAGCACCGCCAGCGTGTCGCGGGGCGCGACCGGAACGGCCAGCACAACCCGCTGCGCGCCCTGTGCCCACGCCACCTGGCAGGCGGCACGCGCGGTCGCGCCTGTGGCGATGCCATCATCGACGATCAGCACAGTGCGGCCCGACAGCGGGACACGCGGGTGCGCGCGCCGCAACCGCTCAGCCCGCCGCGCCAGCTCGTCGCGTTCGCGCCGCTCGACGGTCGACATTTCCTCGCGCGTGAGTTTCGCGTAGGCGACGACGACATCGTTGATCACCAGGACGTCGTCCTCGCCGATCGCGCCGAAAGCGAGCTCCGGCTGGTAAGGGACACCGAGTTTGCGCACCACGATCACATCCAGCGGTGCATCCAGCGCCCGCGCGACCTCGTAGGCCACCGGAACACCGCCCCGTGGCAGGCCGACCACGACGACATCCTCTTCTCGGAGATACTCCAGCCGCTCCGCCAGCCGACGTCCGGCGTCACGGCGATCGTCGAACAACATCGCAGACCTCCTCTTGAACCCACGGTGGCCTTCTGTGCTTCGTGTCGGCAGGTCCGATCGTCGCCGAGTCGAGAGCCGTTGGTCCTGCCGAGTCCAGGAACCCTCGACTCGCCTCACCGGCCGTTGTCGGGTTCCCCACAATGTTCGACAATCGCGGCGCGGGCTCCGCGTTCGAGCCGGACGGCGGCATCCCACCCGTCTCCGGCGGGGAGGATGGCTTCGCCGACGACGAGGTGGATGGCTCCGCGGCGGATGATCGTGCCGTGGTCGGGCCACATCATCGCGCGGGTGCCCGAGATCGCGACCGGCACGACCGGGAGGCCCGCCTTCGCGGCGATCACGAACGCACCCATGTGGAACGGCCGCACACCCGGCACCGGCGAGAGGCTGCCCTCCGGGAACACCACCAGGCATTCGCCACGCAGTGCCACTTCCATCAGGTGATGGGTGTCGGCGACGCTGTGTTCGCGTTCGGTCCGCTCGACGAATCGAGTACCGACCCGCCGCAACACGAAGCCGATCAACGGCTTGCGCTCGAATACTTCACCGGCCACGAAGGTGTAGCGGCCGGGAAGGATGGTGCACAACGCGATGCCGTCGAGGAGGCTGGCGTGGTTGGCGACCACGACGCACGCCGTCAGCCGCGCGAGGCGCTCGGCTCGGTCCACGGTGACGGGGGTGCCGGTGAGCCGGGCGAGGTTGCGGGCGGCCGCACGCACGACAGCCCGCCGTACGCCGAGACCGGGCATCACCGCCACGACGATCAGCGTCGGCAGACCCACCGCGACGAGAACCGACCAGCACCACAGGGCGAATACCCCGGTTGCGGTGAGCCGCCTCGCGCGTCGCAGGCCGGGGATCGCGCCCCTCGCTGCGAACCGGGCCAGCTGCCACCACACCGGCCGTGCACGAGCCCGCATATCGCCCTTCTCGTAGCGTTCCCGGGTGGCTGCGCGCCGGAGCTTGCCGCTGGAGGTCTTCGGCACCGTCCCCGGTGGCGCGAGCACGATGTCATCCGGTGGTGTTCCGAGCAGGTCGACACTGACCCCGATGATGTGTTCCCGCAATCGGGCGAGCGTGGCAGCCGCGGTCTGGCGCGTCTCAGCGAACACCACCAGTCGCTCGGTGCCGCCTGCCTGCTCGGATGTCGCGAAGACGGCGACACATCCCTTCCGTATTTCTGGGATATCGCCCACGGCCCGTTCGAGCTCCTCCGGGTGGAGATTGCGGCCTGCCCGGATGATGAGGTCCTTGATCCGGCCGGTCACGTAGAGCTCTCCACCGTCGAGATAACCGAGATCGCCGGTGTCGAGCCAGCCGTGCCGCAACAGCGCCTTGGTTGCCCGCGGATTGCGGAAGTATCCTGCGGTGGCCGAGGGCCCGCGGAACTCGATCCGGCCCTCGCGCCGGTCGCCGAGCACGTTTCCCGCCGCGTCGACCAGGCGGATCTGGTGATCGGGGATCGGCCGGCCACAGCCGACGAAGCGCAGCGGATCCGGGTCGTCGTCAGCGGCCCGGGTCGCCCTGCCGGTGCGCAGGAAACGGTTGCGGTCGACTCGGTCCACGATCGGCCCGCGGCCGACAGGCGGGAGAGTGAGGCCCACGCACGCCTCGGCCAGTCCGTAGACCGGGGCCTGGGCCTCGCGCCGCAGCCCATAGGCGGCGAATCGCTCGGCGAACCTGGTCACGGTGTCCGCGCTCACCGGTTCGGCGCCATTGAAGACCATCCGCAGCGACCCGAGGTCGAGCCCGTCGAGTTCCGTGTCGGCGATCTTGCGCAGACACAGCTCGTAGGCGAAGTTCGGGGCCGCGGACAGCGTGCCGTGGTGGGCGTGGATGGCCCACAGCCACTGCGCCGGCCGTGCAAGGAAGTCCAACGGCGACATCACGGCCAGCGGCACCCCGAAGTACAGGCTGGACAACCAGGCGCCGATCAGACCCATGTCATGGTAGAGGGGAAGCCAGCTGACGAACACGTCCGAGGTAGAGACCTCGGCGGCCTTGCCCATTGCCCGAATATTGGACAGCAGGTTCGCGTGGGTCAGGGTCACACCCTTCGGATCGCCGGTGCTACCGGAGGTGTACTGCAACAGAGCGATGTCGCCTGCCTGACGGACCGAGCCTTCCGCTTCCCCGTAACCGGCCAGTTCCTCCGGGGTCAGGACGTGGCGTACCGACTCCACCTGGCCGCGTACCAGCCGGGCCAGGCGCGCGGCCTCCGGGTCGGTGACCAGCACGCGGGCCTGCGCGTTGCCGAGGATGTGCACCTGACGTCGCAGGTGCTCGGCGAGCTGCGACGGTCGTGATGGTGGGTAGACCGGTACCGGGACGCCGCCGGCCAGGAGCACACCGAGGAAGGTGGTGAAATAGGCCCGGCCCGTGGGCAGCATGATGGCTACCCTGTCGTCAGGGCGAAGCTCGCGAGCGAGCAGGGCGGCAGACACCGTCGCGGCGGCGGACCGCACCTCGCCGTAGCTGATCTCGTCCTGCACCCCGTCCTTCGTCTCCCCGGAAAGTATCCGCAGGTGCGTGCGATGCGGGTGGGTGCGGGCATGCCAGGACAGCGCCTCGGCGAGCGTAGCGGTTGCGTCCGGGGTCCGGTCGATCCGCGGTGGCGCGGCGCGCCGTACGGGCATCGACTGCTGACGGGTCCGCGGTGGCGCGCCGCGTACGGCGGTCAGAATGTCTCGTGGCGTCGTCACGGTGCCGAGAACGCCGCGCTCCAGGCTCACCCCGAACGCGTCCTCGGTACGGGCGAGCAACTCGGTGATGCCGAGGCTGTCCAGCCCGAGATCGTGATCCAACTCGCTGTCGAGCATCGCGCGCGCGGCGCGGTCCACAGTGTGCCGCTCGGCCACGAGATCCCGGACAACAGCCAGCAGCAGGGCCTCATCCTGCCCTGAGATCGTCACAGCTCATCCATCGATCGGACCGCCGTTCCACGTGCTAAATGAGCAGGTCGTCCAGCGGTTCGTCGCCGCTCAGTCGGACGATCCCACCGGCCTGCAGAGGCGCGAGTGACATACCTACATCGGCACCTCTACATCACGTTACGCTCTCTCCTCTCAGTGGTAGTCGACGATTCCCGTCGTAAGCCGAGTCCACATCCTCGACCAACCGGGTCTGCTCGGCGTCTTCGGGAAAGAAGGGCGACTACGAGGGCCGCACCGCCGCGGGTCCGTGCGAGCGTGCCGGATCGGCTGGTCTGGACTCGCGGCCCGCCCCGGCGGGAAACCGTGGCCGACGGCGGCTCACGCGCCGATCACGCCGGCCGCCTCTGCCGGCGCCGTGCGGGTGGCGGCCTCCTTGTGATCACCTGGACCGCGTGGGAACGAGTCGCATCGGAGTGCGAAGTGGTCGGGGGTCACGCGTCATGGCGGCCGGATCGATGTCATCCCGGTATGACCTGGACCGGGGGGATCCGACGGGGATGTCATCGCCTTCGCATTCGGAAAACTGTTGGTACAGTTCAGGATGTGCATGCGGCTTGATCCGCCCGGCCGGGCGGATCGCGGCAGGTTCGGACAATTCGCTCGACCACTCACGTGAGGGGAGTCACGATGTGTTCGAAGGCAGGGGAGGATTCGCGCGCCGCGGGTTCCCGGCCGTGGGCCGAGGCCATCGCCAGGGTGACAGGCCGCCGCAGGTGGGTCGTCATGGCCGTATGGCTGCTGCTGCTCGTCGTCTCGGCACTGGGCGCCGGATCGCTTGCCGATCGGTTGAGCAACGGGTCGGGCCCGCCGCCCGACGCGGGCAGTGTCCACGCGGATGCACTGTTGGCCGAGGGATTTCAGGGCCGTAGCGCGACCACGATGGTGCTTGTCGTGCGGGACGAGCGAAACGTCGCCGGCAGCCCCGCTTTCGACGACCGCGTCGGCGGCGCCGTCGACGCCGTCTTGACCGATTCCCGACTCGGCGGGACGAGCAGCTTCGGTTGGGATACCGCCGCCCCCGAGCGGCGCGCCGAGTTCGTGGGCGTGGACAACCGGACGGTGGTCACCTCCGTCGGCCTCGCGCGCGATGACGCGGCGGCGACCACGGTGCTGCCCTCCATGCAGGAGGAGTTCGACGCCAGGTTCCGACCGCAGGGCCTGCAGGTGGCGCTGGTCAACATCCAGGCGTTCCAAGGAGAGCTGACGGAAGCCAGTGCCGCCTCGCTGGCCGAGGCGGAGGCTCTCGCGTTGCCCCTGATCGTGGTCGTGCTGCTGCTGTTGTTCCGCAGTGTGACAGCGACGGTGGTAGCGCTGGCGACGACCATGACCGGGATCGTGTACACCCTCGGGGTGCTCGACCTGATCGCGCGGCACGTGCAGATGAACATCTTCGCCCAGAACATCGTCGTGATGCTCGGGCTGGGCGTGGGTGTGGACTACGCGCTGGTCATGCTCAAACGTTTCAAACAGGAGCTGGCCGACGGGGTGCCGGTGCCGTCCGCCGTCGCGCGCACGATCGCCACCGCGGGGCACACCGTGATCGCCTCGGCGCTGACGATCGTCGTCGCGGTGGCGGCGCTGTTCGTCACGCCGCTGAACACCGTGGTGTCGCTGGCGATCGGCGCCGCGCTCGTGGTCGCGATCGCCATGCTCGTGGCGGTGCTGCTGCTGCCCGCGCTGCTGCATCTGCTCGGTGAGCGGATCAACGCGGGCCGGGTGTGGGTGCCCGCCGTGATGCGTCGCGACGAATCCGATCCGGAGTCCGCCCGCTGGTATCGGGTGACCCTGTGGGTGATGGCGCGGCCGGTGCTGTGCTCGGTCGCGGTCGTCGGGGCGCTGTTGCTGCTGTCGGTACCCGTTCTCGGGATGAAGCTCTTCACCCCCGATGCGCGCATCCTGCCCACGGCCTCGGCTGTCGGCGCCGGCGCCGATCTCGTCGCGGAGCAATTCGGTCCCGGCGCCGCGAGCCCGATCGTTGTGGTGCTCGAGCCCCGGGAGGGTGCGCCGGCGAGTGCTGCTGCTCTCGCGGAGATGGCGCAGTTCATCGAAGATCTGCGGGCGATGCCCGACGTCGCCTCGGTCGACTCGGCGTTGCCCTTCTTGCAACGCATCTCGCCGTCGGATCCGGCGGCGGCGTTGGCTCCGTCCGCGCTCGACCGGATTCCGGCCGATCTGGCGGCGGGCGTGCGCCATTTCGCTTCCGCCGACGGCGGCAAACTCGTCGTGCAGGTGGTGTCCACTCAGCGTAGTTCCGAGGACGCGACCGTGCGACTGCTCGACGGCGTGCGTGACCGGGCCGCCGAGTTGCGGATGCTGACCCCCGTGATCGGCGGCGAGACCGCGCGTGGTGACGATTCGAATGCCGAGATCGCCCGGGCGCTTCCGCTGGTGCTGGTGCTGATGCTCGTCGCGGTGTACCTCGTCCTGCTCGCGACGTTCCGCTCGGTGTTGCTGCCGCTCAAGGCGATCGCGGCGAACCTGCTCACAGTCGGCGCCACCTTCGGGGTGATGGTGATGGTCTTCCAGCTCGGCTGGGCACCCGGCTGGCTCGGACTCGGCGACGCGGGGGCCCTGTTCTTCATCGATCCACTGGTGGTGCTGGCGCTGATCGTCGGCCTCGGTACCGACTACGAGGTCTTCCTGCTCAGCAGGGTCCGCGAGGAGTATCTGGCCTCAGGGGACAATCGGTCGGCCGTGGCCCGTGGCATGGCACGTACGGCTCCGATGATCACGGGAGCCGCCGTGTTGATGATCGTCGTCTTCGGCGCTTTCGGATTCGCCGGCTTGATGCCGATCCAGCAGCTCGGGATCGGGCTGGCGGTGGCGGTGGCGATCGATGCGACCGTGGTCCGCGTCGTGCTGGTCCCGGCGGCCATGCAGCTTATGGGGCGCTGGAACTGGTGGAACCCGTGGGAGCGCAAGCCTGACCGGGAGACGAAGGTCCTCGAGCCCTCCTCGGTCTCGGGCTGACACTTCGCGGATGGACCGGTGGACGACCGGTGCCGATGTCGTGGCCCTGGCACGCGGTGACGCGGTCAGGTGGACAGGTGTCGCTCGCCCCGGCTACCCGGTGGCCGTGCGCCGTCTTCGCCGTCTTCGCGGCGTGGAGGTATCCCGCCCGGCGTGCGGCGCGTCGTGCGGACCACGCGCCCCGGACCACAGGAAGCGGATGTTAAAGGTCTGTTATCTCGCTGATTGGGTAGTCAGATCGCGCCGGATCGAGTAGCGTGATTGAGGGCATCAGCACGAACGAAAAATGCTGTGCCGCAATAGTATTCGTCGATCCATTGCAACCCGTGGCAGCTCGCGCGGTGCGGGCGCAGTCCTCACCTGTCGGCAGCGTCCGATTCCCGTCGTCATACAGCGGTTTCGGTTGCCGGCCGAATAATGTGAGGCTGATGCGCGCTCGTTTCCGGCGGCAACAATCGTGGGCTGTCGACATCGGATCGGCGGGTAATCTCCAGAGATCCCTAGGGGGCCCAGTGGTGAACAATCCTTCACAGCAGGCGATACGAGGAGAGCTCGTCCGGAACAATCACACCCGGGTTTCGGTGAGTGCGGTGGCATGGGAACCGATCGCCGCAATCAAATGTGAAGAGTGGCTTCGCCACGGCGATCGACTGGGAACCATCGGCCGGGCGGCGGCATGGTGGATCGGTGATTGGGTGAACTACGGAAATATCAAGTTCGGTGAAAAGTATTCCCGGGCGGCGCGCATCACGGGCTATGACGTGCAGAGTCTGATGAATATGGCGTACGTGGCGTCACGCTTCTCGATAGAGCGCCGCCATGAGCGCCTGTCGTGGAGCCATCACGCGGAGGTGGCGGCGCTGGACCCGGACGACCAGGACCGGTGGCTGCTGCACGCCGAGGAATCGAAGCTGTCCGTGCGTGGTCTGCGGGAGGAACTCCGTGCGGCCCGGCGCAAGGCGGCCGCGGCCTCGGGAGAGTGTGTCCCGCAGGATACGCAGCCGATGGAACCGGTCGAGCCCCTTCCCACGGAAGCGCCGGTGTGTCCCCAGTGCGGATTCCACCTGGAGGACAGCGTGGCGACCGCCGTGGAGGCTGCCAGGAAGACCGAGTTGAGGTCGGCGTAGCGCGCTCTGCCCGCCGGTCGTCACGCAGGGGACGCCGCGGAGACATCTACCGACGTCGGTAGATCCGTTGCGCCCCGGCGTCGCGGGTGCAACGGATCCCGGGCACATCAGCAGGGATCCGATGGCGTTGTTACGTGAAGAATTTCGCACTTTGTAGCGGAGGAGCGCCTTCCGCTAAATTGGGAATTCGATGCCGAATGGCGCGACTCGGGTGCGGAGGCGATCGATGTGGGCCGCGCGTCCGCCGGATATCGGCGTCTCGAAATGTGTGGAGTTGGGTGAATGCGCCGGAACTCGTATTCCATCGACAGTGATTCGGGGTGTGTTGGCCCATGACGGACGACCAGAAATTGCTCGACTACCTCAAGCGAGTCACCGTCGAGTTGCAGGCGGCGCGGCGCATGCTCCAGGAAAACGAGGAGAAGGCGTACGAACCCATTGCGGTGATCGGAATGTCGTGCCGTTATCCCGGTGGCGCCGATTCTCCCGAGCGATTGTGGGAACTCGTCGCCGACGGAACGGATGCCATCTCGGACTTCCCGCGCGACCGCGGCTGGGATGTGGACGGGCTCTACGACCCTGATCCCGATCATCCCGGCACGACCTACACTCGGCAGGGCGGATTCCTCTCGGGTGCAACGGAATTCGATGCCGAGTTCTTCGGTGTGGCGCCGCGTGAGGCGCTGGCGACCGATCCGCAGCAGCGGCTGTTGCTGGAGGGCACCTGGGCGGCGTTCGAGCACGCGGGTATCGACCCGCTGTCGTTGCGCGGCAGCGATACCGGTGTGTTCATCGGCGGCTCCACCTCGGACTACGCGCATCTCGCGCGCTCCAGCGATGTGGACCTCGGCGGGTACTGGGGCATCGGCACGGCGAGCAGCGTGCTGTCCGGGCGGCTCGCGTACTCCTTCGGCCTGGTCGGCCCCGCGGTGACCGTTGATACCGCCTGTTCCTCCTCGCTCGTCGCCGCGCATCTGGCGACGCAATCGCTGCGGCGTGGCGAGTGTGATCTCGCGATCGCCGCGGGGGTCGCGGTGAACGCGACCCCGGGTGTCTTCGTGGAGTTCTCGCGGCAGCGCGGGCTGGCTCCGGACGGCCGGTGCAAGTCGTTCGCCGCCGGCGCGGATGGGACCGGCTGGTCGGAGGGACTGGGTGTGCTGGTGCTGCAGCGGCTGTCGGATGCGCGGCGTGCCGGTCATCCTGTGCTGGCGGTGTTGCGTGGATCGGCGGTGAACCAGGACGGCGCCTCCAACGGTCTGACCGCGCCGAACGGCCCGTCCCAGGAACGTGTGATCCGGGCGGCCCTCGCCGACGCCCGGCTGGGGCCCGGCGACGTCGACGTCGTGGAGGCACACGGCACCGGTACGGTCCTCGGCGATCCGATCGAAGCGCACGCGCTGGCCGAGACCTACGGGCGCATGCGCAGCGGCGAGCCCTTGTGGCTCGGGTCCGTCAAATCCAACATCGGGCACACGCAGGCCGCCGCGGGCGTCGCCGGGGTGATCAAGATGATCATGGCGATGCGCCATGGCGTGCTTCCCCGCACCTTGCACGTGGACGCCCCGACACCGAAGGTGGAGTGGAGCACCGCGGGTGTGCGGCTGCTCACGCAGCGGCGGGAATGGCCGGAGTCCGGACGGCCCCGGCGCGCCGGAGTGTCCTCGTTCGGCGTCTCCGGGACCAACGCCCACATCATCCTGGAACAGGCACCGCCGGAGCCCGTCGCCGGGTCCGCTGTGGTGCACCCGCTACGGCCCGCCGAGCGCCCGCCCCGGGTGTTCGAGGACGGACCCGTGGTCTGGGTGCTCTCGGCCCGCTCGGCCGGCGCACTGGCCGAACAGGCGCGCCGGTTGGGTGACCGGGTCCGCGCCGACCCGGATCCGGACGTGATCGACATCGCCTACTCGCTGGCCGTCGGACGTGCTCGGCTGCCCCACCGCGCGGTGGTGGTGGGCACGGATCGGGAGGATCTGCTCGCGGGCCTGGGCGCCCTCGCCGACGGCCGCACCGAGGTCACCGAACGTCCCGGCGTCCGGGTGGTGACCGGCCGCGCCGATCGCGCGGGCAGAGTGGGATTCGTGTTCCCCGGGCAGGGCACGCAGTGGGAGCACATGGCCGTCGAATTGCTGGACAGTTCACCGGTTTTCGCCGCGCGCATGGCGGAATGCGCGGACGCGTTGGCGCCGCACATCCAGTGGTCGCTGCTCGACGTGCTGCGCGGCGCGCCCGGCGCGCCGACGCTGGACCGCGTGGATGTCGTCCAGCCCGTGCTGTTCTCGATGATGGTCTCGCTGGCCGCGGTGTGGGAGTCCTTCGGCGTGCGACCCGAGGGAGTGGTCGGGCATTCCCAGGGGGAGATCGCCGCCGCCTGTGTGGCCGGGGTGCTGTCGCTGACGGATGCGGCCAGGATCGTCGCCGTGCGCAGCCAGCTCATCCAGCAGGAGGTGGACGGCGCGGGCGCGATGCTGTCCATCGTGGAATCCGAGGCCACCGTGCGTGCGCTGCTGAACGGGGCCGCCGACCGGATCTCGATCACCGCGATCAACGGTCCGCAATCGGTGGTGGTGGCCGGAGATCCGGAGTCCCTGGCGCGGTTCGAACGTGTCCTCGCCCGCGCCGGGATCATGCGCTGGCTGGTGCCCGGGGTGGATTTCGCCGCTCACTCGCCCGCGGTGGCCGCGCTGGAGAACCGGCTGATCCGTGAGCTCGCCTCGATATGGCCCCGGGAAGTGGAGGTGGTCTTCCACTCCACCGTGGTCGGGTCCGCGGTGCAGGCCGAGATGCTCGACGGCGCCTACTGGTACCGGAACCTGCGCGAGCCGGTGCGCTACGAGGCCGCGACCCGGGCGATGCTGGCAGGCGGGCACGATGTGCTCATCGAGGTGAGCGCGCATCCGATTCTCACCCTCGGCACCGAGGAGACCATCGCGGACGCGGGCGCGCGCGCCGCGGTGATCGGCTCACTGCACCGCCACGACGGCGGCGCGCACCGCATGCTGACGGCGTTGGCCGAGGCTTTCGCGGCAGGCGCGGAGGTGCGCTGGCCGGTGCTGTTCGAGGGGCGCGCGGTCCGGCGGGTCGACCTGCCGACCTACGCCTTCGAGCGCGAGCGCTTCTGGGTATCGCCCGGCGCCACCGGGGATGTGCGCGCGCTCGGCTTGCGCCGGGCGGAGCACCCGCTGCTGGCGGGCTCTGTGCGGCTGGCGAACGGCTCAGGATGGCTGTGGACGGGATGTTGGTCGGTGGACCGGTTTCCGTGGCTGGCCGATCATTCGGTCTTCGGTGAGGTCGTGGTCTCGGGAACCACGCTCGTGGAGCTCGCGGTCGCGGCGGGGGATCACCTCGGATGTCCGGTGCTGGCCGAACTCGTGCTGGAGGTGCCGCTGATCGTTCCGGTCGGCGCGACGATCACGGTGCAGGTGTCGGTCGGCGAACCCGGGGCGGACGGCCGCGCGGACTTCAGCGTTCACTCGGCCGCCGACAACGACCTGGGGGATATCGGTCCTGGCCAGACCGCTTGGGTCCGGCATGCCACCGGCACCCTGACCGCTGCGGTGCCCTCCGTCGATCCGGTTGTCGGCGACGGCTCGGGCTGGGGCGTGTGGCCGCCCGTCGGTGCGCGCGGCGTCGAGTTCGACGGCTGGTACGACGCGCTCGCCGGACGAGGAATCGGGTACGGGCCGGCATTCCGTGGATTGCGGGCAGTCTGGCGGGCGGGCGAGGAGGTCTGTGCCGAGATCGAAACCGCCGCGGATACGGAGGGTTTTCTGGTTCACCCGACGGCCTTGGACAGCGCGTTGCACGCGGCGCTGCTCGATGCCGAGGACGCCGATCCGGTCGGCGCGCGCGAGGTCGCGCTACCCTTCGCGTGGTCGGGCGTGCGACTGCATCAGAGCCATGAAGCCGGGCCGCTGCGGGTGCGGTTGGTCCGTGCGGGGCGGGATGCCGTGAGCATGGTGGCCACGGATGTGCGAGGCCAGGTGGTGGTCTCGGTGGAATCGGTGTCCTCGCGCCGGGTCTCGGCGGCACAGTTGTCGGCGTCTCGTCCGCGTCGCGCCGAATCGCTGTATGTCCTGGATTGGGTCCCCGGTGCCGCACCGCGGCCGTCGATCGAGCCGCCGGTCGTCCTCGCCGATCCGGGCGACATCGATCCGGGCCACGCCGATCCGTCCGGCGCCCAGGTGCGGTGGTACCCCGACATCGCGTCGGTGGCCCGTGCGGAGTGCCCGCCGGAGAGCGTGGTGGCCGTACTGAGGTCACCGGCCGGTGTCTCGGTGCCCGAAGGCGTGCGGATCACGGTCCGCCGGGCGCTGAGGCTGGTGCAGCAGTGGCTCGGTACACCGGAGCTGTCCGCATCCCGGCTGGTGGTGGCGACCCGCGGTGCGGTGGCCGTGGAGTCCGGCGCGGCGCAATCGCCCGCGCTGGCTCCGGTGTGGGGGCTGGTGCGCAGCGCGCAGGCCGAGAACCCGGGCCGCTTCGTGCTCGCCGACATCGACGTGGATCCCGTCGACGAGCCCGAGGCCTGGCTGCGGGCCGTCCGGATCGCCGTCGGAGCGGGCGAGGAGCAGGTCGCGGTGCGGGACGGCGGAATTCACGTGCCGAAACTGCGGGTGGCTCCCCCGGCCTCGCGGACCGAGGACATGTTCGACAGCTCGTCCACGGTCCTGATCACCGGCGGCACGAGCGGATTGGGCGCAGTGCTCGCCCGGCACCTGGTGGTGGAGCGCGGCGTGCGGCATCTGGTGCTGGCGAGCCGTCGCGGCCCGGACAGCGACGGCATCGGCGCGCTCACCGACGAACTGACCGCGCTCGGCGCGCGTGTGCGGGTCGCCGCCTGCGATGTCGCGGACCGCGCCGCGATCACCGAACTCATCGATTCGATCGATGAGCGGGCCCCGCTGCGGGTCGTCGTCCATACCGCCGGTGTGCTGGCGGACGCGACGGTCGGATCGCTGACCGACGCGCATCTGGATCGGGTCATGGCGCCGAAGGTGGACGCCGCGTGGAATCTGCACGAGGCCACCGAGGGGCGCGATCTTGCGGGCTTCCTGCTCTACTCCTCGGTCTCCGGTCTCCTCGGCGGCCCCGGACAGGCGAACTACGCGGCCGCGAACGCCTTCCTGGACGCGCTGGCACAATCCCGCCGTGCCGCCGGATCGGTGGGCACCTCGATCGCCTGGGGGCATTGGGCGCTCGATACGGGTATGACGCGGGATCTTCGGGAGGTGGACGTGGTGCGGCTGGCCGCGCTCGGCGTACTCCCGCTCCCGGTCGAGGCCGGGCTGGCACTGTTCGACGCGGCGGCAGATTCGCCCGCCGCGGTCGTGAGCCCGGTCCGCCTCGACGTCGGGGCCCTCCGTGCGATGGGGCGCGCCGGGACATTGCCCGCCGTCCTCGACACCCTGATACCGGTCGCCGCCGCGGGGCGGGACCGGGCCGAGCCGGGGGCGAAGCTGCGTGCTCGCTTGGCGGACATGCCTGCGGCTGAACGCGAGCAGTACCTACAACAGGTCGTCACCGACGATATCGCCGCCGTGCTGCACCACCGCGATGCCGGGGCGATCGACCCCGAGCGCGCACTCAAGGAACTCGGATTCGACTCGCTCGGCGCGGTCCAGCTGCGCAATCGGCTCGGCGCCACGACCGGCCTGACCTTGCCTCCGACGCTCGTCTTCGACTACCCGAATGCCCGCGCCGTCACCACCCGCCTACTGGAATTGCTCGAGCCCGCCCGCATCGAGCGGCCGCAGCCGCCCGCCGCCCCCGCAACGGCCGCCGACGAGCCGATCGCGGTGGTGGGGATCTCGTGCCGGTACCCCGGCGGCGTGAGCTCCGGGCAAGCGCTGTGGGATCTGGTCGCCAACGGCAGCGATGCGGTCACCGAGTTCCCCGACGACCGCGGCTGGGACGTCGAACACCTCTACGACCCGGATCCCGACCATCCGGGCACCACCTATTCCCGATCCGGTGGATTCGTCTCCGGCGTCGCGGACTTCGATGCCGCCTTCTTCGGCATCGGCCGCCGTGAGGCGTTGGCGATGGATCCGCAGCAGCGGCTGTTGCTCGAGGGCGTGTGGGAGGCGTTCGAGGATGCGGGGATCGATCCGGCGTCGGTGCGCGGCGACGCCATCGGCGTCTTCGCCGGGGTGATGCACCAGGACTACGAGCTGTTGGCACGTACCCGCCCGGATCTCGGCGGATATTGGGGCGTGGGCTCGGCGGGCAGTGTGGTGTCGGGCCGGGTCGCGTACAGCTTCGGTCTGGTGGGCCCCGCGGTGACGGTGGATACCGCGTGTTCGTCGTCGCTGGTGGCGACGCATCTGGCGATGCAGTCGCTGCGCCGGGGTGAATGCACCATGGCCATCGCCTCCGGCGTCACGGTGAACTCCACTCCGACCGTCTTCGTCGAGTTCTCGCGCCAGCGGGCGATGTCGGCCGACGGCCGGTGCAAGTCGTTCGCGGAAGGCGCCGACGGGGCGGGCTGGTCGGAGGGGATGGGGGTGCTGGTGTTGGAGCGGCTTTCCGACGCCCGCCGCAACGGGCACCCCGTCGTCGCGGTGCTGCGCGGTTCCGCGGTGAACCAGGACGGTGCGTCCAATGGTCTGACGGCCCCCAACGGCCCGTCCCAGGAACGGGTGATCCGTGCCGCGCTGGCTGACGCGGGATTGGCGCCCGGGGATGTCGACGTCGTGGAGGCGCACGGGACCGGCACGGGTCTGGGCGATCCGATCGAGGCACAGGCGCTGATGTCGACCTACGGCGAGGGCCGCGCCGGGGCACCGCTGTGGCTGGGGTCGATCAAGTCGAACATCGGTCACAGTCAGGCGGCGGCGGGCGCGGCGGGGATGATCAAGATGATCATGGCCATGCGGCACGGGGTGCTCCCCAAGACGCTGCATGTGGACACCCCGACGAGCCAGGTCGACTGGCGGGGCTCGGGTGTCGAACTGCTCACCGAGGCGCGGGCCTGGCCCGACACGGGGCGCCCGCGGCGCGCGGCTGTCTCCGCTTTCGGCGTCTCCGGCACGAACGCACATGTGATCATCGAGCAAGCACCCGCGCGAGGCGCCGAGACCGAGGTCGAGTCACCGGCCGGGCCCGTGACCTCGCCACCGCCGGTATCCGGTCCTGTCGTGTGGGTGCTGTCGGGACGATCGGCCAGGGCGCTGACCGGGCAGGCGCGTCGGCTGCGTGACAGGATTCTCGGCGATCCCGCGCTGGACCCGGTGGATGTGGGTTACTCGCTGCTGACGACGCGCGCGATCCACCCGCACCGTGCGGTCGTGATCGGCAACGATCGAGCGGACCTGCTGGCCGGTGTGGACGCGGTGATCGAGGGACGCGCGGTGGCCGAGAACAGGCCGGGCGCCCGTGTGGTGTCGGGCCGCGCGATGCGCGCCGGTCGGGTGGGATTCGTCTTCCCCGGTCAGGGGGCGCAGTGGCCGGGTATGGCGGTGGAATTGCTGGATTCCTCGCCTGTCTTCGCGGCGCGGATGGCCGAGTGTGCGCAGGCGCTGGCGCCGTATGTCGAGTGGTCGTTGTCGGCGGTGCTGCGTGGTGAGCTCGGTGCGCCGTCGCTGGATCGGGTGGATGTGGTTCAGCCGGTGTTGTTTTCGGTGATGGTGTCGTTGGCGGCGTTGTGGGAGGCGTTGGGTGTGCGTCCGGATGGGGTGGTGGGGCATTCGCAGGGTGAGGTTGCGGCGGCGTGTGTGGCGGGGCGGATTTCGTTGGCCGATGGTGCTCGTGTGGTGGCGGTGCGTAGTCGTTTGGTGCGGGATCTGGTTGTCGCGGTGGGGGGTGGTGGGCGGATGATGTCGGTGGCCGAGCCGGTGGAGCGGGTGCGGGAGCGGCTGCGGCGGTGGCCGACCGGCATATCGATCGCCGCGGTGAACGGCCCGGGGACGGTGACACTGGCCGGGGACGGCGATCTTCTGGGCGAGGTGTACGACAGCTGTGTGGCCGACGGGGTGTGGGTGCGCTGGGTGCCGGTCGATTACGCCTCGCATTCCCCGGAGGTCGACGCGGTGCGCGAACCACTGCTCGCGGCCCTGGCCGACGTGACGTCGATCCCGGAGGGCGGCGCGCGCCTGCATTCCACGGTGGTCGCCGACGGGGCCGAGAACCCGCTGGACGCGGAGTACTGGTTCCGGAACCTGCGGGACCCGGTGCTCTTCGGCACGGCGGTGCGGAATATGGCCGAATCGGGATATCGGACCTTCATCGAGGCGAGCCCGCATGCGGTGCTGACACTTCCGGTGGAGCAGTCGGTCGAGTCGGCGGGGCTCGAGCCGGGGGAGGCGCGGGTGCTCGGATCGCTGCGGCACGACGACGGAGGGCCGGATCGTTTCCTGCAGTCGGTGGCGGAGGCGTTCGTCGCGGGCGTGGAGGTGGATTGGCAAGCGCTGTACGCCGACCGGGGCGCCCGGCGGGTGGCGCTGCCGACCTATGCCTTCGATCGGGAACGGTTCTGGATCGATGCCACCGTCGACACCGGCTTCGCGGCAGACGGTCCGGAGCGCGCGTTCTGGGAATCGGTGGATCGCGGCGATGTCGCCGCCCTCGCCCGGGTCCTGGACGCCGACACCGACGAGCACTCCGCGGCGCTCGGCACCGCCATGTCGTTGCTGTCGGAATGGCGCAGCGGCCATCGCGCCGGCGGGACCGAATCCTGGCGGTACCGGGTCGATTGGACCCCCGCCACATTCACCGGCCCGGACCTGCCGACCGGCGAATGGCTCGTTCTCGCGCCGGGCGGGCCCGTGGACGAGCGGGCGCAGGCCTGCGTGCGTGCGTTCGAGGACAGCGGTGTGCCCACGACCGTGGTGGAGATCGACGCGGCCGGCCTGGAGCGCGGGACTCTCACACGCGCGCTCGAGGCCGCCGATACCGGCCATGTCGTCGGTGTGGTCTCCCTGCTCGGCCTCGATGCGCGGCCCCATGGTGCATACCCCTGGCTCCCGACCGGCCTCGTGGCCACTGTCCTGCTCACCCAGGCCTTCGGTGATGCCGGTCCGGACGCGCCACTGTGGCTGCTGACCCGTGGCGCGACGGTCGTCACCCCCGACGACCCACCGGCCGATCCGGCACAGGCGGCGCTGTGGGGTTTCGGCCGCATCGCCTGCCTGGAACTTCCCGACCGATGGGGCGGGCTGCTCGACCTGCCGGAGACCTCGGACGCCTCGAGCGCCCGGGCAGTACTTTCCGCGCTCGGCAACCGCGACGGCGAGGACCAGATCGCGATACGCCCGGACGGTCCGCACGTCCGTCGCCTGCGTCGTGACCGATCGCACGGCCCCGGCACCGCCGGGTGGAAACCCCGCGGAACCGCACTGGTCACCGGTGGTACCGGCGCGCTCGGCGGGCATGTGGCCCGCTGGCTCGCCGCCGAGGGCGCCGAGCATCTCGTCCTCGTCAGCCGTGGCGGCATGACGCCCCAGGACGCCGCGGCGCTGTCCGCCGAGCTCGCCGGTACCGGCGCCACCCTGGCGGTCGAGACATGCGATGTCGTCGACTTCGATGCGATGACAGACCTTTTCGACCGGATTCGCGCCGAGGGCCGGACGGTGCGCACCGTCGTCCACTGCGCCGGGATCGCCTCGCCGGTGGCCGTCGACGCCATGACCCCGGCGACCTTGGCCCGAGACATGGCAGCCAAGGCGGTCGGCGCGGACAACCTCGCCCGGCTGGTCGACCCGGAGCAGCTGGACGCCTTGGTGTTGTTCAGCTCCGGCGCCGGGGTGTGGGGCAGCGGAATGCTCGCCGGATACGGCGCGGCCAACGCCTACCTCGACGCCTTCGCCGGCCTGCTGCGAGCACGCGGAATCCCGGCGACCGCGGTCGCGTGGGGTGCGTGGGCCGGTGCGGGCATGGGCGCTGACGACGTGGGCCGGGAACTGCGTCGTCGCGGCGTCGTGGGAATGGCTCCGGAGCGGGCCGTGCGCGAGCTCCACCGCGCCGTGGGCAATGCCGAGACCGCGCCGGTGATCGCGCATATCGACTGGCCCGCATTCGGTGAGGCGTTCACGGCTCGGCGGGCCAGCCGATTCCTCGACGAGATGACCGCCGCCTCGGCCGCGACCTCAGGGGTGCAGCCCGACGTCGAAGTGCTCGCCGGCCTCGTCGACATGCCGGCGCGTCAACGGCGGAAAGTGCTGCGCCGTACCGTCCTTCAGCACGCGGCTACGGCGCTGGGTTACGACGACCCGACGAAGCTGTCCGCCGACGCCACCTTCCAGGAACTCGGTATGGATTCGATCGCGCTGGTGCAGACGGTGCGCAGGCTCTCGGAGGCCACCGGCGTACGCCTGCCGACAACGGCGATCTTCGATCACCCGACTCCCCAGCGGCTCGCCGACCACCTCGATACCGAGATCGGCGCCCGCCGGTCGGACGCGG
This sequence comes from Nocardia higoensis, assembly GCF_015477835.1. NCBI lineage: Bacteria > Bacillati > Actinomycetota > Actinomycetes > Mycobacteriales > Nocardiaceae > Nocardia > Nocardia higoensis. The sequence continues at coordinate 63,954 of NZ_JADLQN010000001.1, forward strand.
GCGATGTGGACCGCCTCGGAGATCTCGAACAGTGGTTCCGCGGCCTGGACCCCGGCAGTGCCGAATACGCCGCGGCACTGGAACGTTTGACCGGCCTCGTCGGCGGCATCGCCGGGCCGACCGAGCAGAACCTCACCGCTACGGATTTCGCCGACCTCTCCGACGACGAACTCTTCGACTATGTCGACGACGAACTCGGCCTGTCCTGACGCCTCGGCCGACCCGTTGCGCCCACCGCGCGCGCTGCGGGCAGTCGAGGGGGCAGCACAGGAATCGGTCGGGAACACCGGCGAGGTCCGGGGAGGACACACCGGATGAGAGATGAGGCTCGAGTGGACGAGAACACGCAGAAACTCCGGGAATACCTCCGGAAGGTCACCGCCGAACTGCAATCCTGCCGCGCCCAGCTACGCGAGGCCAGGGACACGATGCGCGAGCCGATAGCGGTGGTGGGTATCGGGTGCCGCTATCCGGGCGGCATCGAATCGCCGGAGGACCTCTGGCGCGTGGTGTCCAGCGGTGCGGACGTCATCTCGGAGCCGCCGCCGGACCGCGGCTGGTTCCCGGAACCCGCGGCCGCTGAGTTGTTGCGGCAGGCCGCGGGCGGATTCCTCTACAACGCCGGAGATTTCGACGCCGAGTTCTTCGGGATGACGCAGGCGGAGGCGCGCGCGACCGATCCGCAGCAGCGCGTGCTGCTGGAGACGGCCTGGGAGGCGATCGAACGGGCGGGCATCGATCCGCGGTCGCTGCGCGGAAGCCGTACCGGTGTCTATATCGGCGCGTTCTATCGCCTGTACGCTGCCACCGCGTCGGTCTTCGACGACCCGGATGATCACCTGGTCACCGGCGTCGCGGGCAGTGTCATGTCGGGCCGTGTCGGCTACGCGCTGGGACTGGAGGGCCCGGCTGTCACCGTGGACACCGCGTGTTCGGCCTCGCTGGTGGCCGTCCACCTGGCCTGCCAGTCGCTGCGGCTGGGCGAGAGCGAGCTCGCGCTGGCCGGCGGTGTCGCGGTGAATGCGACACCGCACATGTACACCGAGTTCGCCCGGTCGATAGGGCAGGCGCCGGACGGCCGGTGCCGCTCCTTCGCGGCGGGCGCCGAAGGCACCGGGTGGAGCGAGGGCGCCGGATTGCTGCTGCTGGAACGTGTTTCGCGCGCACGTGCGCACGGACACCCGATTCTCGCAGTGATCCGCGGCTCGGCGGTCAACCGTGTCGGGGCTTCCAACGGGCTGGCGGCGCCGAACGGGCAGACTCAGCAGCGGGTGATCCGGCAGGCGCTCGCGGATGCCGGTGTGGCGCCGGACGAGGTCGACGTCGTGGATGCGCACGGTTCGGGGACGCGGCTGGGCGATTCGATCGAGGCACACGCCCTGTTGGCCACCTACGGCCGCGACCGCCCGGCCGAGCGCCCGCTGCTGCTCGGCTCGGTCAAATCCAATATCGGTCACGCGCAGTCCTCGAGCGGTATCGCGAGCATCGTCAAGCTCATCGAGGCGATGCGGCACGGGATCGTGCCGAAGACACTGCACGTCGACGAGCCGTCGCCGGACATCGACTGGTCCAGTGGCGCACTGGAACTGGTGACCGAGAACATGCCGTGGCCGGCGCACGACCGTCCACGCCGGGCGGCGGTGTCGTCCTTCGGGATCTCGGGCACCAACGCCCACATCGTTCTGGAGTCCGCACCCGAGGCAGCGGTCGAATCAGCCGCGCTCGATTCGGACCGCGCGACACCGGGCCTCGTTCCCTGGCCGATCTCCGCAGCGAGCCCGAAGGCCCTGGCCGCGCAGGCCCGACGGCTGCTGGCGCATCTGCGGGCACACCCCGACTCGAATGTGCTCGACATCGGGTATTCGCTCGCGACCACCCGCGCGCATCTGCCGTGGCGGGCGGTGATTCTCGCCGTCGACCTGTCGCGATCGATCACCGATCTGGCCACGCTGTCCGAAGGCGGGGAAGCGGGACCGATGCGCGGTACTTCGGGCACGAAACAGGGCATGGCATCGTGGTTTCCGGAGCGGGCCGAGCCGGATGGGACCCTGCGTGCCTTTCCCCGCTACGCTCGGACCTTCGACAAGATCCGAGAACAGATCACACGACTGGCCGACGGTGTGGACGCGGAATGCCTGACCTTCGCCCACGAAGTGGCGGTGTCCGCGCTCTTCGACTCCTGGAACCTGCGTCCCGAGGTCGTGACGGGCCGGGGTGTCGGGGAGATCGCGGCAGCCTACGTCGCGGGGATTCTGTCCCTTCCCGATGCCTGCCGTCTGGTTGTGGCGCGCTCGGCGGACAGCCAGGAATTCGATGCTCTGGCGCACGCGGTGGATTTCGCTGAGCCGCACCTGCCGATGGTGGCGAGTGCCGCGGCGGACCCGGCCGAACTGCGCACGCCGGGCTACTGGACCCGGCAGCTCACGGGGCCGGAGCCGGTACACACCGCATCCGTCGCCGAGGCCATGCGAGTGGAGGGCGGGATCCACCCGATCGAGATGAGCGTCTCGGACATCCAGGCCGCTCTGGAGGGGGCGGCCCGGATGTACTGCGCGGGAGCGGACATCGATTGGCCCGCGGTTTTCGACGGATTCGGCGCGCGCCGGGTGGCGTTGCCGACGTATCCGTTCCAGCGCGCGAGCTACTGGTGGACGGCGCCGGTGGCGGCGCGCTGAGCAGTACCGAGGTCGGGGGAGATGAGCCGCAGTGTGTCCGGCGGCTGGTGTACAGCCGGAACCAGGTGCAGGCGGCTGAGCTCCTCCGGCGCGGGCGCCAGCTCGTCTCGGCACGCGCAGGGGTCGTCGGTGTAGCCGGCGAAGCGGTAGGTGACGTCCATGATCCGATTGCGTGCTGTCGCCCGGAAGTCGGCGATCAGATGGACCCCGCCGAGCGCGGCCTCGGTGGACAGCCAGTTGAGAATCGCCGAACCGGCGCCGAGGGAGACCACCCGGCACGAGGTAGCCAGCAGTTCCAGATGCCACACGGAGTCGAACTTCTCGAACAGCACGATACCGATCGCGCCGTACGGTCCGAACCGATCCGACATCGTCGCCACCAGCAGTTCGTGGCGCGGATCGTCGACGAGGGCGCGCAATGTGTCCTCCGGGTAGTAGACGCCGGTGGTGTTCATCTGTGTCGTGCGCACCGTGAGTTCTTCTACCCGGACGAGATCGGCGTCGGTGGCCCGGTCGATCCGCAGTTCCAACCCGAGGGTCTGCAGAAAGGCGTGGTCGGGACCCTCGAAGCCCTCTCGCTCGGCATCGCGTCGGAAGCTCGCCTGATACATCGCGCGGCGGCGCCGTGAATCGACGGTGACCGTGGCCGGGGTGAATTCCGTCAGGGTGCTCAGAGTGACGAGTTGTTCGGCGGCATAGCAGCGGACCTCGGGCAGATGGAATGCCACCTCGGCCCGCTCGGTGGGCTGGTCGTCGATGAACGCGATGGCCGAGGGCGCGAAGTTCAACTCCTTCGCGATCTGCTCGACCGCGCGCGATTTCGGACCCCATCCGATCCTCGGCAGCACGAAATACTCCGCGATGCCGAGTTCTTCGAGGCGCTGCCAGGCCAGGTCGTGATCGTTCTTGCTCGCGATCGAATGCAGAATGCCGCGCTGATCGAGGGTTTCGAGGATGTCACGCACGCTGTCGAACAGCTCATCGGCGCCGCCCTCGAGCAGCGTGCCCCGCCACAGCGTGTTGTCGAGATCCCAGACCAGGCATTTGATGGGGGAGGTTTCCGCGGTCATGAGGCCAGCCCTTCGGCGGTGTCGCTTCCAGATGTCGAAATCGCGTGTTCGGCGAGCATCAACTGACAGATTTCGTTACTGCCCTCGATGATCTCCATGAGTTTGGCGTCGCGGAAGGCACGCGCCACCACGCCGTGGTCGTCCGCACCCGCCGAGGCGAGCACCTGCATGGCGTTCGCCGCACCCGCCGCCGCGTGCCGCGCGCTGGTGTATTTGGCCAATACGGTAGCCGCGACAACCTCGGGAGAGTTCGCGTCCCAGCAGCGGCTGGCATGCTCGCAGGCACGCGTGGCGGCACGCTCGGACACGTAGAGTTCGGCGAGGTGCCGGGCCACGAGTTGATGGCGGTCGATCGTGACGCCGAACTGCTCGCGGCTACCGGCGTGCCCGGTCGCCGCGGACAGGCAGGCGCGCAGTATGCCGACGCACCCCCATGCGACCGAGAACCGCCCGTAGGCGAGGGCCGCTGTCACCAGAAATGACAGTGGGGCGCCACCGCCGCCGAGCACGTTCGCCGCGGGTACGCGCACGCCGTCGAGATCGATGTGCGCGTGCCCCGCCGCCCGGCAACCCACCGGGGACTCGACCGGACGCAGCCGGACTCCCGGGGTGTCGGTGGGTACCAGCACGGCTGCGCCGCCGTCACCGTATCGGCCGAAGACCACCAGCACATCGGAGGTCGTCGCGGCGGTTGTCCACCGCTTGCTGCCGTCGATCACCACAGTGTCGCCGTCCGGTCGGATCTCGGTCCGCATCGCCGTCAGATCGCTGCCCGCCGCCGGCTCGGACATGGCCACGGCGGCCAGCCGGCCGGAGACCAGCTCGGTCAGATGCTCGCGGCGCTGCTCGCGGTCGCCGAGTCGTCGGATGGACCAGGCGGCCATTCCCTGCGAGGTCATCACGCTGCGGGTCGAGCTGCACAGCGCGCCGGTGAAGGCGGTGAGTTCGCCGTTGTCGATACTTGTCGCGCCCAGGCCGCCGTACGCCGAATCAACCTGTGCGCACAGCACGCCCGCCTTACCCAGTCCGCGTAGAACCTCGACGGGTATGGCGCCTTCGGCATCCCAGGTACCGGGGTGATCGGCCACTGTCGCGCGCACCAGGGCGCGTTGTTCGGCCAGCCGATCAGGCATCGAGACTCTGCTCCTCGTCGGCGCGCAGGCGCAGAACCAGTTCCGACATCCGGCCCACCGAGCGGAAGTTCTCCAGTTTGAGGTCGAGGCCGACGATGGCGACATCGAAGCGGCCTTCCAGGAACACCACCAGTTCCATCGCCAGCATCGAGGAGGACAGACCGCTGTCGACGAGGTCCTGATCGACGGTGACGACGGTCTTGGTCTTCGCCTGCAGATAGTCGATCAGGGCCCGCTGCACATCGCCGGCGGTCGGTGAGGTGGAGGCGGTCGGTACATCGCTGGTCATGGTGCAATCCCGTCGTAGGTGTAGTAGCCGGCACCGGTCTTCTGGCCGAGTTCGCCCGCGCGCACCTTCTCCAGCAGCGCCTCGCAGGGGCGCAGACTGTCGTCGCCGAGCCGATCGGCCAGTACGTTGAGCGAATCGGCGAGGTTGTCCAGCCCGATCAGGTCGGCGGTGCGCAGGGGACCGGTCCGGTGGCCGAGGCAGCCCTGCATGAGCGCGTCGATGTCCGCCGCGGCGGCCACCCCCTCGCCCACCAGCCGCGCGGCGGTGTTGATCATCGGATGCAACAGCCGGCTGGTGACGAAGCCAGGTGAGTCGCGCACCACCACACTCCTTCGGCCGAGGCGGGCCAGCAGTGCGGTCACCGCGGTCATCGCGGCCTCGCCGGTGCGAGGCCCGCGGATCACCTCGAAGGTCTCGATCAGGTAGGGCGGATTCATGAAATGAATGCCGACGAGCTGTTCGGGCCGGGCCACGGCGGTCGCCAGCTCGTCGATGGGGATGCTGGAGGTGTTGGAGATGAGCAGGGTGTCCGCGGCGCAGACAGCCGAGACCTCCGCCAGCAGTTTGCGTTTCAGATCGGCGTCCTCGGTGATCGCCTCGACGGCCGCTGCCGAGGCGATCTGTCCTCCGGTGGACAGGGCGGTCGTCAGAGCGCCGAATTCCGCGTCGGCCGGCAGCGCGCCGAGCAGTTGCGCGTGCCGCAATTGCCTGTCGACCATCGTCACGGCACGCTTCAATGCGGCAGCGTCGATGTCGACCAGATGCACCGGGATGCCGTGCCCGACGGCCAGGGTGGTGATGCCGGATCCCATCACGCCCGCGCCGAATACCGTAATTCCCTCGGTCATCGAATCTCCATCTTTCGCTATCGCTTGCGCGCCAATGTGATGCCGTCCGCCATGACCAGCAATGCGATATCGACGCGGCTGTCGTCGGAAATCCGTTCGTTGAGCGCGCGGATCGCGGCGGACTCCGGGTCCGAAGCTTCCGGGTCGATGACGCGTCCGCGCAACAACGTATTGTCGATGACGATGAGGCCGCCGGGTCGCAGCAGGGTGAGTGCGGACTCGTAATAGTCCGGATAGCCGATCTTGTCGGCGTCGATGAAGATCAGATCGAACGAGTCCGGCCCGAATTCAGCGGCTAGCTCGCCCAGAGTTTTCGCCCCGTCGCCGATCCGCGCCTCGATCCGGTCGGCGACACCCGCGCGCTGCCAATACTGCTCGGCGATTCCGAGCCAGCGGGCGGAGTTGTCGCAGGTGATCAGCCGGCCACCGGGGCCGAGTGCCCTGGCCATGGCCAGGGCGCTGTAGCCGGTGAATGTGCCGAGGTCGATCACCCTCTCCGCGGCGCACAACTTGACGAAGAGCGCGAGGAGCTGTCCTTCCTCCGGCATCAGTTGCATTGCCGTCCCCAAGGGCAGCCCCGCTGTCGTCTCCCTGAGTTCGCGCAGCACCGGATCCTCGCGCAGGGAAACGTCGCGGACGTAAGTCAGCAACGCATCGGACACTTCTACCTGATCAGCCATGGATCCCCTTGGACGGGTGAGCATCAGTGACTCGCCGTCGCAGCAGCGCACGGACCAGCCGTGATTCGACGGTAGGTGGTGTCGGCGGCGGCCTTCAAATCTCCCGACGCCGGGAGACACGCGCGGCCGGCGGCCGATTCGAGGCTGTGCTGGAAGCCGTCGCCGGAAGTTTACGGAGCAGCGGAGGCGACGGTAGATTGCTCCTGTCGGGACGTGGATGTACGGCGAATTCCGAACGAGCTCGTCTCCGTCGCCGAACTCTCCTCTGTCGCCGAACTCGCCTTTGTCAATCGGATTCCGCAGTTGTTCGAGCTATTCGGCGATGACGATTCGTATCGGCTGGATGATGGTGCGGATGAGTAACGAGTCCCGATCAGGCGACTCGATTCAGGAGGTAATTGCATTGATCACCATCGGCGAAGTCGAAGCGCTCATCCGTCGACAGATGCGCGGCAAGCAATCCAAGGACATCGTCCTCGACGAGAACACCGAGCTCCGCGACATGGGGCTGTCCAGCCTGCAGATCGCGGAGGTGGTGTTCAGCCTGGAGGAGGAACACGAGGTCGAGTTCGATCCGGCGCGTTCGGCCGACGCGAAGACCTTGGGAGATCTGATCCGGGTGGGGAACGAGGCCATAGCGGGCCGCGGGGCCGTGACGGAGGGACAGGCCGGTGGATGGGCGTGACCATTACGGGTTCATCCTGGCCTCTTCGATACTTCCGCTCGTCGGCGTGGTCGTCGCGATCGTGCTGCTGTGGAACAAGTATGTGGGCCCGGCGGACCTGATCGCCCTGGCGATCATGTATTCGATCGCCATCCTCGGCATATCGGCCGGTTACCATCGGCTGCTGACTCATCGATCGTTCAAGACCTCGCGGCCGATGAAGATCTTCCTCGCGGTGGCGGGCACGATCGCCGGACAGGGCCCGGCGCTGATCTGGTGTTCGCATCACCGGCGCCACCACCGTGTGGCCGACAAACCCGGCGATCCACACAGCCCGTATCTGGACCATGTACCGGGCATTCGGGGTGTGCTGCAGGGGCTGTGGCACTCACACCTGGGCTGGTTGTTCGACAAGAACCTGACTTCGGACCCGATCCGATACTGCCCGGATCTGGCCCGAGACAAGGACATTCGGTTCATCTCTCTACATTTCGTGGAGATAGTCATCGCGGGGATCGTGGCGCCCGGCCTGATCGTGTTCGCCCTGACGCAATCCTGGCAGGGCTTTCTGACGGGCATGTTGTGGGGCGGTCTGGTCCGCATCTTCCTGGCCAATCACGTGACCTACGCGGTGAATTCGATCGGGCACTACTACGGTAGAAGGCGGTTCGACACTCCCGACGAGTCCCGCAACGTCGCCTGGCTGTCGATCCCGTCCTTCGGCGAGGCGTGGCACAACAACCACCACGCCTTTCCCAAGGCAGCCTCGCACGGAATGCGCTGGTGGGAAATCGATCTCACGGCGATCTTCATCCGTGTCCTCGAGATCACCGGGCTGGCCTGGGATGTCGTGCGCATTCCGGAGGAGCGGATCCGGGCCCGCGCCGCTGGGCTGGCCCGCACGGGCGGAGGCAGGCTCGCGCCGGCGTCGCCGGCGAAGCCGTTGGCCGAGCGGCCCAACCGCGACGGAGCCGCCGATGTCGAGTGAACGACGGTCCGGGCCGGGTCTGTGGGACCGCCTGACCGGCGAGGGCCGGTCGTTCCGGAACTCGCTGCACTGCTGGGTCGGCGACCGCTACCGGGAATCGAGCTGGGACGAGGTGATCCGCGACGCCGAGGCGACCACCGCTGGTCTGCGCAAGGCCGGCGTGCGCCCCGGCGCCCGGGTGGCGGCCGTGTTCACCAACAACCCGCACGTGGTGCGCGGGCTCCTCGGCGTGTGGTTCGCAGGCGGCTCGGTGGCCTCGTTGCCCGTGCCGGCCCGCGGCATGACCTTCGAGGAGTACGCCCAACAGCTGACGGTCATCGGAGACCAGCTGGAACCTGTGATCTTCTTGATCGAGGCCGATCTGCTCGCGCTGCTACCGGATTCGCTGACCGGGCGATTCCGATTCCGGACCTGGGAGTCGTTCGCCGACACCGGACGGGTGGCGGCGTCCCCGCCGGGTGATGACGAGCTGGCGTTCATCCAGTACTCGTCGGGCAGCACGAGTAGCCCGAAAGGGTGCGCGCTGACGCCGCGTGCCATCGCGGCACAGCTGGATATCATCGCCGATCTCATCGACGCGAGGCCACACCGCGATGTCTTCGTCTCCTGGTTGCCGTTGTCCCACGACATGGGCCTGTTCGGTGGATTGCTCTCGTCGTGGGCGAACGACTTCTCGCTGTATCTGTCGACACCCGAACGATTCACCTTCTCGCCGGGCACCTGGTTCTCGGACATGGCGCAGTTCGGCGGCCGGTCCAGCGCGGGCACCAACACCGCCCTGTACCTGGCGGCGCGGTCGGCCAAGCGTGGCAGGAACATGCCGGGCGGCGGCTTGAGTACCGTAGAGAGCTGCATCATCGGTGCCGAACGGGTGGAATGGGAGACCCTCCGCTTCGCCGCGGAGTCCCTGGCACCGTTCGGTCTGCGACCCGAGGGAATAGTGCCCGCCTACGGGCTCGCCGAGGCCACCCTCGCCGTCACCTCCATGCCCAAGGGCGAACAGCCGTGGCGGAGGGTGGTGGTGGATGCCACCGCCCTGGCCGATTCGGAACTGATCGAGGTCGAACCCGACCACCCGCTCGGCGCGGCCGTGGTCAGCGCGGGCACGCCCTGCCGGGATGTCGAGCTGATCGATGCGGGGACAGGGCGTCTGGAGGAGATCGTCGTGCGCTCGCCGAGTCTGGCCACCGGGTACTGGGCCGACGCGACGCGCACCGCGGAGACCTTTCGCGACGGCGCGCTGCACACCTCCGATCTGGGCTTCGTCAAGGACGGTCACCTGTACCCGGTCGGGCGTACCGACGACCTCATCTCGATCGCCGGCCGCAAGGTGTACGCGCGCGAGGTGGAGAGTGTCGTGGACGGCATCGACGGGGTGCGCAGGGGGTGCTCGACCCTGGTCGCGCACCGGTCCGGCTCGGCGCAGCGGCTGACGTTGTTCATCGAGGTGAGCGGCAAGGACACCGACTACCGCGATGTGGCCGCAGCCGCCGCCTCGGCCGCGATGTCCAAAGCCGCTGTGTCGCTGGACGAATGCGTCTTCCTCGGCCGCGACAGTCTGCCCAAGACCCCGACCGGCAAGATCCAGCGCCATCGGTGCCGAAACATGTTCGACGCAGGACGTTTCGACCCCTTGGCCGTGGTCGATCTGACAAGGATGTGACGCTATGACGCGCACCGCATTGCTCACGGGCGTCTCCGGAGTGGTCGGCCGGGCGGTCGCCGCGGAACTGCGCGGCTTCCACGTCGTCGGGCTCGCGCATTCCGACACCGATGTACCCGAAGCCGACGAGGTGTTGTGGGCCGATCTCCGGCAGCCGCTGCTCGGGCTGCCGCAGGCACAGTGGCACGAACTGGTCGAACGCGTCGACGTCGTGGTCCACTCCGGCGCGCTGACGAACTGGGGGCAGGCCAGGGAGATCTACCAGGGCATCAATATCGACGGGACGGCACGGATCATCGAGTTCGCGCGGGCCGCCGACGCGCCGATCCACCTGATCAGCTCGTGCTTCGTCCACGCACTCGAGCGAGGCCGGATCGACGATCTGCGGCCCGGCAACGTCGTGACCCCCTACATCTGGTCCAAGCTGGAATCGGAGCGGCTCGTCGCACGCAGTGGCCTGCCCTATTCGATTCATCGGCCCACCAACGTCATCGGGGATTCGGTGACCGGCGCCAGCAGCCGGCCGCAGATCGTCCAGCAGGTATCGGAGTGGTTCTGCCGAGGCAAGGCGCCCTACTTTCCGCTGCACCCGGGCAATCTGATGGATTTCGTGCCGCTGGACGTCACGGCGCACGCCATCGCGCGAGCGGTCGAGGCGGACGCACTGGGCAGAGTGCTGTGGCAGACCTACGGCGGCGAAGCCATGACGGCCGACGAAGCGCAGGAGATCATGGTCGAACACGCGGCCTCGCGAGGCCGATCGATCACGCCGGTGCCGGTGGTGGATCCGACGCTGCCGCTGCCTGTCCCGCTGGAGCGGATCGCGCCGATGTCGCGGACGTTCCTCCAAGTGCTCATCGATACGAGCGAGGTGACCAACGCCTGCGGCGGCGTGCTGCCGAGCTCGTTGCCCGAACTGCGTGCGGAGTTCGACGTGCCGGTCGTCAGCGACCGGGACGCGTACCGGCGCACCCTCGAGTACTGGGCTCGCCCGGTACTCGGCTCCGATCGGAAGGAATCAGCGTGACCGATGTCGAAAATGGCTGGCAGCCACCAGTGTTGAGTTCGAAGGTCGCGGTCGTGACCGGCGCGAGCCGAGGCGTCGGCCGCGGCATAGCTCTCGCGCTCGGCGAAGCGGGCGCGAAAGTGTATGTGACCGGGCGCAGCGTGCGCGGTGAGCCGACGACCGAGGGCCTGCCCGGCACCATCGACGACACCGCCGACGAAGTGACCGCTCGCGGTGGGCTCGGGGTGGCGGTGCGCTGCGATCACACCGACGACGCCGACACCGAGAGGCTGTTCGCGCAGATCGCCGAAACCGACGGCAGGGTCGACATTTTGGTGAACAACGCGTGGTCGGGCTATGAGCGGTGGCCCGAGGCGAAGTTCGACGCGCCGTTCTGGAAGCAACCCGCCTGGCGCTGGGAACTGTTCGCGGGTTCGCTGCGCGGTCAGTTCGTCGCCTCCAGACTCGCCGCGCCGCTGATGATCGCGGGCGGGAGCGGGCTTATCGTCAACGTGTCGTTCACCGACGGTGAGGTCTACCTCGGCCAGACCGCATACGACGTGTGCAAGACGGCGTCGGATCGGATGGTCGTCGGTATGGGATACGAGCTGCGCAAACACGGGGTGGGCGCTGTCGCGGTGCATCCGGGGTTCGTGCGAACCGAGCGGGTCGAGGCGGCGTGGGATCTGCTGGGGGAGGGGCCGGCCCAGGTCGTGCATTCGCCCGAATATGTCGGACGCGCGATCGCTCACCTGGCCGCGGACCCCGATGTCATCGAGTACTCGGGCAAGCGGCTCGCGGTCGGCGATCTCGCTGTCCAGTACGGCTTCGCCGATACCGACGGCCGGCAGCCCCCGCCGTTCCGCCTGGAGGGGCGGATCACCCTGGCGGCCCGGATGGAGCGGTTGAACCGCGTCGTCGCCGCCGGTCGTGAGGCGGCCGCGAAATGACGGCGGAGACGGATTACCTGGGCGCGTCGGCGAACGCCATTCGGAGCCACTACGACATCGGCAACGAATTCTACGCGCTGTGGCTGGATTCCTCGCTGACCTACTCGTGCGGACTGTGGCTGGACCCGCACGGCAGCGCGGCCGAGGACACCCTGGAGGCGGCTCAGGACCGCAAACACGACCTGCTGATCCGGGAATCCCACGCCGTCGGAGCCCGGCGGGTGCTCGATGTCGGCAGCGGCTGGGGAGCGCTGCTGCGACGGCTGGTGCAGACCCACGAGGTCGAACAGGTCGTCGGCCTGACCCTGAGCCAGGCCCAGGCGGATTCGGTCGCGGGCTGGGCGGACGAGCGCTACGACGTGCGGGTGGAGAACTGGGCCGATCATCAGCCCGGCGAGCAGTACGACGCCGTCATCTCGATCGGCGCCTTCGAGCATTTCGCCGACATGGGCCTGCGGCGCCCGCAACGAGTGGCGGCCTACCGCGACTTCTTCCTGCGCTGCCGTGACTGGTTGCCGCCGGGCGGACGCCTCGCCCTGCAGACCATGATCAAGGGGAACAACACCCGGATGGATCGGCAGACCGTCCGAGACCTGTTGTTCATGATCGACACGATCTTCCCGGAATCCGAACTGCCGTGGCTGTCGGAGATCTTCGAGGCCGCCGAACGGCTGATGGATGTGGTCTGGGTGCGCAACGACGCCGACCATTACGCGCGCACCTGCCGGGAATGGAACCGCCGCATGCTCGCCAACCGCGCCCTCGCCGAACGGATGGTCGGCGAGGAAGTGGTCGACAACTACGAGAGATACCTGAACGCGGCCGCCGATGCCTTCCAGAAGAGGCATTTCGGGCTCGGCCGCTTGATTTTCGAGCGTGTGTGAGGAGCAGCGATGGTGGGTACGCAGTCGATCGGGGCCGCGGCGGGCAGCACGCGGGGTGACGAGCCGATACATGAGATCTACTGGCGGGAGACCGAACCGGTCGTGCCCGGACCGCCGCTGAGCGGAGACGTCGACTGCGATCTGGTGATCGTCGGCGGCGGATACACCGCGATGTGGACGGCCTTCTTCCTCAAGCAGGCTGATCCGTCGATGGATATCCACATCCTCGAGGCCGAGTACGCCGGCGCGGGCGCCTCCGGGCACAACGACGGCTTCGTCACTCCGACGATCGGGCACAGTCTCGGCGCGCTGGTGCACCGCTTCGGCGCGCAGCGAGCCAAGCTCGCCTACGCGGTGGTCGGCAAGTCGATGCTCGAACTCGAGCGGTTCTGCCGCAAGTACTCCGTGGACGCGGAGTACGAGCGCAACGGTTACTACCAGGTGGCCACCAATGACGCCCAACGCAAGTTGCTCGAGCGCGATATCGAACTGAGCGGGGAGTTCGGCGGGCAGTCGTCGATAGAACTGCTCGACACGGCCGCGGCGCGCGAGCGTATCGGTTCGCCCGCGATCACGGCCGCGTTCAAGGTCGGCGGAGCGCTGATCAACCCACACAAGCTTTCGCGTGGGCTGTATCGAGTGGTGACCGAGATGGGCGTCCACATCCACGAGTCGACCAGGGTGACCAGCGTGACGCGCACCGCCCGCGGACATGTCGCCTCCACCCCGCGAGGGCGGGTGACCGCGCCCAACGTGCTGTACGCCACCAACGCCTACCAGTTCCAGTTCCCCCAGTTCAAACGCAAGGTCGCGCCGGTATGGAGCTATGCCGCGGTGACCGAGCCCCTGACCGACCGGCAGTTGGAGCAGGTGCACTGGCCCGAGCGCGAAGGATTCGTCGAGGCGGGCAACTTCATCGTGTTCGGTCGGCTGACCGCGGGCAACCGGCTGCTGTTCGGCGGCGGCAAGGTCGACTACCACTTCGGCCGGGACATGGACGAGAGCAAGTACATGGACAACCCGACAGCGACCGCGGCGCTGCGCGGGGTGCTCACACGATACTTTCCGCAGTGGCGGGATGTGCGGTTCAGTCACACCTACGGCGGCGCGGTGGCCATGACCCGCGAGATCGTTCCGCACGTCGGCACGCTGGGCGACGGGGTCTTCTACGGCCACGGGTATTGCGGGAACGGCATCGCGGTCACGCATTCGACCGGCAAGGTGTTGCGCGATCTCATTCTTCGCCGTGACACCACCTACACCAACCTGCTGTTCGTGAACGGCAAGGAGAAGCCGTATCCGCCGGAGCCGTTCTGCTATCTCGGTTCGAAGGGCCTGACGGCGCTGCTCGCCGCCCAGGATCGCTACCCACGCCTCGTGCCCGCACAACTGGTCTGAGAGATCGAGGATCGACATGTCCGATCACGCCGTGCCGGCGTCGCTGTTGTCCCGGCGTCTGGCGGGCGTGCCCGCCGGCGAACGCTACGCCGTCGTGCTGGAGGTCGTCCGTGGGGAGACCGCGGACCTGATCGGCAAGGGGATCGAAGCCGTCGATCCGGAACGGGCGTATCAGGACTACGGATACAACTCGCTCGCGGCGGTCGAGCTCACCAGGATGCTCTCGGAGGCGAGCGGTTTCGAGCTGCCGCTGACTCTCCTGTTCGACTATCCGACCCCCGCGGCGGTGGCCGGGCACCTGCTCGCGAGGTTCGATCCGTCGAGTGTGGCCGACGCCGCGGACGCGCCGCCGCGAGCGCGGGCCGAGCACGACGATCCGATCGTGGTAGTCGGGATGGCCTGCCGGTATCCGGGCGGCGCGCATTCGGCCGAGCAGCTGTGGCAGGTGGTGCACGCGGGCGTGGACGCGGTCACGGAGTTCCCGGCGGACCGCGGCTGGGATGTCGAGGCGACCTACCACCCGGATCCGGACCATCCCGGCACCTCGTACGCGCGCTCGGGCGGGTTCCTCTCGGGCGCGGCGGAATTCGATGCCGGGTTCTTCGGCATCGGTCCGCGCGAAGCCCTCGCCATGGACCCGCAGCAGCGGCAGTTGCTGGAAGGTGTGTGGGAGGCGTTCGAGGACGCGGGCATCGACCCGGTGTCGCTGCGCGGCAGCGACACCGGCGTCTTCGTAGGCGCGTGTGACTCCGACTACCGTCACCTCGCACGGTCCAGCCGAGACGAGCTGGAGGGCTATTGGGCCGTCGGTTCGGCGGGCAGTGTGCTCTCGGGGCGGGTGGCGTACACCTTCGGTCTCGTCGGTCCGGCGGTCACGGTGGATACGGCGTGCTCGTCGTCGCTGGTGGCGACTCATCTGGCGATGCAGTCGCTGCGGCGCGGGGAATCCTCGCTCGCCCTGGCGGCCGGCGTCACGGTGTACGCGACGCCCGCGCTGTTCGTCGAGTTCTCGCGGCAGCGGGCCATGTCGCCGGACGGCCGGTGCAGATCGTTCGCCGAGGATGCCGACGGTGCGGGGTGGTCCGAAGGCGTCGGAGTGCTCGTGCTGGAACGGTTGTCGGACGCCCGGCGCAACCACCATCGCGTCCTCGCCGTGTTGCGTGGTTCGGCGGTGAATCAGGACGGCGCGTCGAACGGCTTGACAGCGCCGAACGGGCCGTCCCAGGAGCGGGTGATCCGGGCGGCACTGGCGGATGCGGGTCTGTCGGGGAACGACGTGGACGCGGTGGAAGCGCACGGCACCGGGACCACCTTGGGTGATCCGATCGAGGCGCAGGCGTTGATGGCGACCTACGGCCGCGGCCGCGACGCAACGCCGTTGTGGCTGGGGTCGATCAAGTCGAACATCGGTCACAGTCAGGCGGCCGCCGGGGCCGCGGGCCTGATCAAGATGATCATGTCGATCCGACACGCGATCCTGCCCAGGACGCTGCACGCGGAAGCCCCCACGTCCACAGTGGCCTGGGCGGAGTCCGGAGTGCGGCTGCTCACCGAGGCGAGGGCCTGGCCCGACCACGGCAGGCCCCGCCGAGCCGGGGTGTCGGCTTTCGGCATCGGCGGCACCAATGCGCATGTCATCGTCGAGCAGGCACCCATGGACGACGATGCCGCAGAATCGGTGCCGGATCCGGCCGCGCCGTCGCTGTTCGTGTCCGGGCCGGTGGTGTGGGTGCTGTCGGCGAAGTCGCGCCCGGCGCTGGCCGGGCAGGCGCGGCGGCTGCGCGCATGGATACTCGCCGATCCCGAGCTGGATCCGGTGGATATCGCGTACTCCCTAATCGCTACACGGGCGCGGTGGGAACATCGGGCCGTCGTCGTCGGTCGAACTCGTGAGTCGCTGCTCGCCGGACTCGACGCCGTCATCGACGGAAGTCACGAGGACAGGGCCGATCTGCCGATCGCCTCCGGCCGCGCCGGACGCATCGAACGCGTCGCCTACGCGTTCCCCGGTCAGGGGGCGCAGTGGCCGGGTATGGCGGTGGAATTGCTGGATTCCTCGCCTGTCTTCGCGGCGCGGATGGCCGAGTGTGAGCAGGCCTTGGCGCCACACCTGGACTGGTCGCTGACCGACGTGCTGCGCGACATCGAGGGTGCGCCGTCGCTGGATCGGGTGGATGTGGTTCAGCCGGTGTTGTTTTCGGTGATGGTGTCGTTGGCGGCGTTGTGGGAGGCGTTGGGTGTGCGTCCGGATGGGGTGGTGGGGCATTCGCAGGGTGAGGTTGCGGCGGCGTGTGTGGCGGGGCGGATTTCGTTGGCCGATGGTGCTCGTGTGGTGGCGGTGCGTAGTCGTTTGGTGCGGGATCTGGTTGTCGCGGTGGGGGGTGGTGGGCGGATGATGTCGGTGGCCGAGCCGGTGGAGCGGGTGCGGGAGCGCCTGCGGCGGTGGCCGGGGCGGGTCTGGGTCGCGGCGGTGAACGGGCCGGCCATGGTCACCCTGTCCGGTGCCGGGCAGACGCTGGGCGAGGTGTACGACAGCTGTGTGGCCGACGGGGTGTGGGTGCGCTGGGTGCCGGTCGACTACGCCTCGCATTCCCCGGAGGTCGACGCGGTGCGCGAACCACTGCTCGCGGCGCTCGGCGAACTGCGCATCGAGGACGGACCGGTGCGTTTCCACTCCACCGTGCCGGGCGCGCCCACCGAATCGACGAGCGACTACTGGTTCCGGAACATGCGGGAGCCGGTGCTGTTCGATCCCGCGGTACGCGCCATGCTCGCCGAGGGGTACCGGGCCTTCGTGGAGGTGAGTCCACACACGGCGCTGACGGTCCCGCTGGAACAGTCCGTCGTGGCGACCGGTGTGGACCCCCGGGAGGTGTGCGTGGTGGGTTCGCTGCGCCACGACGACGGAAGTCCGGAGCGTTTTCTGCTGTCGGTGGCCGAGGCGTTCGTCGCGGGTGTGGACGTGGACTGGCGGGCGCTGTTCGCCGGCCGTGACGCGCGGCCTGTCGCGCTGCCTTCCTATGCTTTCGAACACGAGCGCTTCTGGGCTGTCGCCGAACGGCACGTCCGGTCGGCCGGGCTGTCCTCGGCGGAGCACCCCCTGCTCTCCGGCGTGGTCCACATGGCCGACGGATCCGGCTGGCTGTTCACCGGTAGCTGGTCGGTCGAGCGGCATCCGTGGTTGCTCGACCACCTCGTCTTCGGCCGGGTGGTGGTATCGGGCACCACGCTGGTGGAGGCGGTCGCCGCGGCAGGGGCACGCGCGGGCTGTCCCGTCGTCGCCGAACTCGTGCTGGAATCGCCGCTGATCGTGCCGGACGGCGCGGAGGCGGCGATCCAGGTGCGGGTCGGTGAGCCCGACGACGAGGGCAGATCTCGTTGCACCGTGTACTCCGACACCGCCGTCGACGCGGGCGGTGCCTGGGTATGCCACGCCTCGGGCGCTCTGGTCACCGAGAGCGACACAGCGGCACCGTATCCGGTGATTTCCCCGCCGGCGGATGCCCACGAGGTGGAGGTCGCCAACGCCTATGCGGCGCTGGAGGAGCGCGGCTTCGGCTACGGCCCGGCCTTCCGGGGGATGCGCGCGGTCCAGCGGCGCGGCGAGGAGATCTACGCCGAGGTCAGGATCCCGGAGTCCGGTTCGGGCTTCCTGCTCCATCCCGGCGTACTCGACGCAGCCTTCCACGCGGCACTGCTCGGCGACGGGGCATCCGCACCCGACGGTGTCGTCCTCCCGTTCGTGTGGTCGGGAGTCCGGTTCCTGCGGCGTCCCGGCTCCGGCGCGCTGCGGGTGCGCCTGACCCCGACGGGGCCGGACGCGGTGGGCATAGTGGCGATCGACGAGGCCGGAGACGTTGTCGTCTCGGTGGACTCGGTGGTCTCCCGGCCCGTCTCCTCGGACCACCTGGGTCCGTCCCGCTCCCGGACCGATGCGCTGTTCACACTGGGCTGGCCGGAGATCGCCCCGTCGCCGATGGGCACGCCGAGACGCCTAGCGCTCCTGGGGCCGGAGATCGAAGCGGATCCGCGAGCCCGGGATGTTCGGCGTTTCCAGGACGTGCCGGATCTGCTCGCCGCGCTCGACGGTGGGGAGGTGGCCCCCGATGTGGCCCTGGTGCGGATCACGGCACCGGAGGACACGGATGTTCCCGAGGCCGCGCACGCCACGACTCGACGGGCACTGGAACTGGTACAGCGGTGGTTGTCGGCGCCGGGACCGGCCACGACCCGGCTCGTGGTGGTGACCGAACACGCGGTGGCGGTGGATGCCGATGCCACCGTCGCGCTGCCGGTTGCCCCGGTCTGGGGACTGCTGCGCAGCGCACAGACCGAGCACCCCGACCGGATCGTGATCGCCGACCTGGACACCGAGCCCCGGGCCGACCCCCGCCGCTGGTGGCATGAGCTGGATCTCGCGATCGGCGCGGGCGAGCCGCAGATCGCGGTGCGCGCCGGGCGACTGCGTGTCCCCCGGCTCGAGCCGGTCCCGAGCACCGGCCGCTCGGCCGGACTCGATCTCCGGGCGGACTGCTTCGATTCCGAGTCGACCGTGCTCGTCACCGGCGGCACGAGCGGTCTCGGCGCGTTGACCGCCCGCCACCTGGTGACCGAGCACGGTGTCCGGCACCTGGTCCTGGCGAGCCGGAGCGGTCCGGCGGCGGAGGGCATCGACGAATTGGTGCGGGAGCTGGCGGAATCCGGTGCCGAAGTTCGTGTCATCGCGTGCGATGTCAGCGACCCGGCCGCGGTCGCCACCCTGATCGCGGGCATCGGGCCCGAACATCCGTTGCGTGTGGTCGTGCACAGCGCCGGCGTGCTCGCCGACGGAGTGATCGAGGCCATGCTGCCGGAGCAGCTGGACCGGGTGCTGGCGGCGAAGGTGGACGCGGCATGGAATCTGCACCGGGCCACCCGCCATCTCGAGCTGTCCGGATTCGTCCTGTTCTCGTCGGCTTCGGGCGTTCTCGGTGGCGCGGGCCAGGCGAACTACGCTGCCGCGAACGTCTTCCTGGATGCTCTCGCGCAGTTCCGTCGCGCCGCCGGACTGCCGGGCACCTCCCTGGCCTGGGGGTATTGGGCCCCCACCACCTCACTCACCCGGGAACTGCGGGAACTGGACGTCGCCCGGCTGGGAGAGTCCGGGGTGGTCGCGATGTCGGCAGAGGAGGGCCTGGCACTGTTCGATGCCGCGCTCGCCGGCCGGGATCCGGTGGTGTTCCCGGTTCGCCTCGACAGGGCGGCACTGCGCAGCCAGGCGCGGGCGGGACGCCTCGACCCGGTCCTGGACGGTCTCGTCACCTCCGGCCGGGATGCCGCGACCGCAGACCCCGCGGCGGAACTACGGGAGACACTGGCCGCACTCGGGGCGCAGGAGCGCGAGCATCACCTGCTGCAGGTGGTCCGGGAAGCGGTCGCGACCGTGCTGCATCACCGTACTCCGCAGGCCGTGGCCCCCGAGCGGGCCTTCAAAGAACTCGGCTTCGATTCGCTGGCCGCAGTACAACTTCGGAACCGTCTGAGCCGCACCACCGGCCTGACCCTGGCGCCCACCATCGTCTTCGACCATCCCACGCCCCATGCGATCACCGCCTGCCTGCTCGACCGCTTGTTCCCCGCGCGGGCCGAGTCCGGGCCCGTCGCCGCACCCGTGATGTCCGCCGAGCACGCCGAGGAACTGGCGGGTATCGACGGCATGGATGCCGAAGCCCTTGTCCAGCTCGCCCTGCGCGGGGATCGGCAGTAGGAGGACCGGCCCGATGTCGATGTCGATGAACGAGGTCGTCGAGGCGCTGCGCGCGTCGATCAAAGACAACGCGCGATTGCGCAGAGACCATCAGCGACTGCTCGAGGCGGCGCACGAGCCGATCGCGGTGGTCGGCATGGCCTGCCGGTATCCCGGAGGCGTGGGCTCACCGGCGCAACTGTGGCAGCTGGTGTCCGACGGCGTCGACGCGGTCGCGGACTTTCCCGCCGACCGGGACTGGAATGTCACGGCCCTCTATGATCCCGATCCAGGGCATCCGGGAACCACCTACTGTCGTTCGGGTGGATTCCTGTCCGGTGCCGGTGATTTCGATGCCGCCTTCTTCGGCATCGGCCGCCGTGAGGCGTTGGCGATGGATCCGCAGCAGCGGTTGTTGCTGGAGGGCGTGTGGGAGGCGTTCGAGGATGCGGGGATCGATCCGACCTCGGTCCGGGGCAGCGATACCGGCGTCTTCGCCGGTGCCATGTATCGCGACTACGAGCTCATCACCCGGACAGTCGATGAACTGAGTGGCTATTGGGGCGTCGGTTCGGCGGGCAGTGTGGTGTCGGGCCGGGTCGCGTACAGCTTCGGTCTGGTGGGCCCCGCGGTGACGGTGGATACCGCGTGTTCGTCGTCGCTGGTGGCGACGCATCTGGCGATGCAGTCGCTGCGGCGCGGCGAGTGCGCCATGGCCATCGCCGCGGGCGTGACGGTTCTCGCGACACCGGGCCTGTTCGTGGAGTTCTCGCAACAGCGGGTCATGTCGCCGGACGGCCGGTGCCGCGCGTTCTCACAGAGCGCCGACGGGTCGGGTTGGTCGGAGGGAATGGGAGTGCTGCTGCTGGAACGACTTTCCGACGCCATACGCAACGATCGCGATATCGTCGCCGTACTGCGCGGTTCGGCGGTGAATCAGGACGGGGCCTCGAACGGTTTGACCGCTCCGAACGGCCCGTCGCAGGAAAGGGTGATCCGCGCGGCACTGGCCGACGCCCGCCTGAGGGCGGACGAGGTGGACGCGGTGGAGGCGCACGGCACCGGAACCCCGCTGGGTGACCCGATCGAGGCACAGGCGCTGATGTCGACCTACGGCGAGGATCGCGCCGGTGCACCGCTGTGGCTGGGTTCGATCAAGTCGAACATCGGTCACAGCCAGGCGGCCGCCGGTGTGGCGGGGGTGATCAAGATGATCATGGCCATGCGGCACGGGGTGCTCCCCGAGACGCTGCACGCGCAGACGCCGACGGACAAGGTCGATTGGTCCGGCGGGGTGTCGTTGCTGACAGCGGCACGGCCGTGGCCGGAGAACGGGCATCCGCGGCGGGCGGGCGTGTCCTCGTTCGGGGTGTCCGGTACCAACGCGCACGTGATCGTGGAGCAGCCACCCGAGCCGACCGCCTGCGCCGACCCGGCGCCGGGAGTGGCGGCGTTCCGCGCGGGGCCCATCGTCTGGGTGCTCTCCGCGAAGTCGGCCACGGCGCTGCCGGAGCAGGCCGGGCGACTGCGCGAACGGGTGCTCGCCGATCCCGGCCTGGACCCGGTCGATATCGGATATTCGCTGGTGGCGACCCGGGCGCGGTTGGAACATCGCGCGGTCGTGGTCGGGATCACCCGGGCGGAACTGTTGGAAGGACTCGAGGCTGTCATCGACGGACGCACGGCTCCCGGCGTCGTCGTCGGACGGGCGGATCGGTCCGGTCGGGTGGGCTTCGTCTTCCCCGGGCAGGGCGGGCAATGGGCTCAGATGGCAGTCGAACTCCTCGACACCGCGCCGGTATTCGCCGAGCGAATCGCCGAATGCGCGGCCGCGCTCGACCCCCATGTCGAGTGGTCGCTGATCGACGTGCTGCGCGGTCGTCCGGACGCGCCCGCCCTGGATCGGGTCGATGTCGTGCAGCCGGTGCTGTTCTCGGTCATGGTGTCGCTGGCGGCGCTGTGGGAATCCTTCGGGGTGCGGCCACACGCGGTGATCGGCCACTCCCAGGGGGAAATCGCCGCGGCGCAGGTGGCCGGTGCGCTCGAGCTCGCGGATGCGGTGCGGCTGGTCGCAGTGCGCAGCAGGCTGATCGGCGAACTCGGGACCACAGGGGGTGCGCTGCTGTCGATCGTGGACTCGGCGGACTCCGTCCGTGCGCTGCTGAGTGAATTCGACGATCTCACGATCTCCGCGGTCAACGGACCGCGAGCGGTCGTCGTCGCCGGGCCCCGCGAATCGCTGGCGCGATTGGAACGCGTGCTGGCGCGTGCCGGAACGATGCGCTGGCTGGTGGACGGCGTCGATTTCGTCGCGCATTCCGCGGCGATGGACGGATTGCGCGAGCCGTTGGCGCCCGCGCTCGCGGCGCTACACCCGGTCGCCGCCCGCGTGCCCTTCTACTCCACGGTGACCGGAAGAGTCCTCCCGACAACCGAACTCGACGGCTCCTACTGGTATCGCAACCTTCGCGAGCCGGTTCTCTTCGAGCCCGCACTGCGTGAACTGCTGGCGGCGGGCAACGACGTGGTGATCGAGGTGGGCCCGCATCCGCTGCTGACCCTCGGTTCCGAGGAGACGGTTTCCGACAGCGGAATTCGCGCCGCCGTCGTAGGCACGCTGCGGCGCGGTGACGGTGGGCCTCGGCGCATGCTGCACGCGCTGGCCGAGGCGTTCGTCGCCGGTGCCGACATCGACTGGCGGGCCGTGTTCGCCGGTCGCGACGCCCGTCGCGTCGCCCTGCCGACCTACGCCTTCGACCACGAGCGATTCTGGGCCGTCGCCGAAACCCTGGGCGACGCGGCGGAACTCGGTCTGGCCCCCAGCGTCCACCCGCTGCTCGCCGGCGCCGTCCGCCCGGGCGGGGGCCCGGGATGGCTGTGGACCGGTGGCTGGTCGTCGGCCCGCCATCCGTGGCTGGCCGACCACGCCGTCTTCGGTGAGGTGGTCGTCTCGGGTACCACGATGCTGGAATTGGCGGCGGCGGCCGGAACCCGGGCCGGGTGCCCGGTGGTCGCCGAGTTGATGCTCGAGGCCCCGCTGATCATTCCGGCGGACACCACCGTCGGCGTCCAGCTGACCGTGGGCGACCCGGACGAGCACGGCAGGCGCGAATTCGCCTTCCACACCACCCTCGACCACAGCGAATGGACCCGGCACGCCGCCGGCGTCCTGAGCCCGGAGGTCGCCTCACCACGGGACGAACACTGGGACACCTGGCCGCCGCCCGGCGCGACCACGATCCCCACCGAGCGATGGTATGAATCGCTCGCCTCCCGCGGCTTCGGTTACGGCCCGGCCTTCCGTGGCCTCCGGGCGGTGTGGCGGCACGGCCGCGACATCTACGCCGAAGTCGTCTCCCCGACGCCGGGCCGAGGCTATGCGATCCACCCGGCCCTGCTCGATGCGGCCTTCCACGCGGCCCTGTGTGTTTCCGAGCCCGACGGCACGGTCGGCGGTCCGGCGGCCGAGGACGGTGTCGTGCTGCCGTTCGTGTGGTCGCAGGTCTGGTTGCGGGCCGACTCCGGTGCCCCGCAGGCATTGCGGGTGCGGCTGCGTCCGACCGGGGTGGATTCGGTGTCGATGGTCGGTGTGGACAGCGCCGGTCGCGTGGTGGTTTCGGTGGGGGAGGTGGTCTCGCGGCCATTGTCGGTGGCGCAGCTGGCCGCGGGCCGGCGCTCGGCGCAGGGGGCGCTGTATGAGGTGCGGTGGGAGACCGCGACGGCGGCGGAGCGTACGGCTCCCGAGTTCGCGGTGGTGGAGACGGGATTCGACCCCGGCGGCCTGACCGGGCTGCCGCGGTATCCGGATCTGGCGGCGCTCGAGGCCGAGGCAGAAGCGGGTGCGCCGCTGCCGGAGGCGGTGGTGGTGGCGATTCCGCCGGTGCGGGGACCGGTGCCGGACGCGGCACGGCAGTCGGTCCTCGACACTCTCGCGATGGTCCACAGATGGCTGGCCTCGCCGTGGTTCTCGAAATCCAGGCTGGTCGTGGTCACCTCAGGTGCGATCGCCGTCGCGAAGGACGAAACGCCGGAACTGTCGACCGCGCCGGTATGGGGTCTGCTGCGCAGCGCCCGGGCCGAACACCCGAACCGTTTCGTACTCGTCGACACCGACACCGACACCGACACCGCCGACACCGACACCGGCACCCGTTCGAAGGGTGAGGTGGGATGGTCGGGCGTGGCGGCGGCGCTGGCGATCGGCGAGCCGCAGGTCGCGATCCGCTCGGGCCGCGTTCACGTTCCGCGGCTGACCAGATGCACCACACCGGCTCCCGCCACCACCGTCTTCGACGCCGAGTCGACGGTGTTGATCACCGGCGGTGCGAGCGGTTTGGCGGCGCTGCTGGCCCGCCACCTGGTGGTCGCGCACGGCGTGCGTTTTCTCGTGCTGGCGAGCCGCAGCGGCGCGGCGGGGGCGGGGGCCGACGTCCTGGCGGCGGAACTGACCGAGCTCGGCGCGCGGGTACGGATCGAGGCTTGTGACGTGGCCGATCCGGCCGCGGTGACGGATCTGATCGCCTCGATCGACCCGACCCATCCGTTGCGTGTCGTCGTTCACGCGGCGGGCGTACTGGCCGATGCCACAATCGAATCGATGACCCCCGACCATGTCGATCGGGTACTGGCGGCCAAGGTGTCCGGCGCGTGGAATCTGCACCGGGCCACCCGAGATCTCGACTTGTCCGGCTTCGTGCTGTTCTCCTCCGCCTCGGGCCTGCTGGGTGGCCCGGGCCAGGCGAACTACGCCGCCGCCAACGTGTTTCTCGACGCGCTGGCCCACTGGCGACGAGGCCGCGATCTACCTGCGGTCTCGATGGCCTGGGGCCTGTGGGCGCAATCGACGTCGATGACCGGCGAGCTCACCGATCTGGACGTCTCCCGGCTGGCCGGAACGGGTCTCGCCGCCATGCCTGCCGATGTGGGCACGGCATTGTTCGACGCGGCACTGTCGTCGCCGAACCCCGTCGTCTCGCCGATGCGGCTGGACATCGCCGCACTGCGGGCGCGCGGCCGGACCGCGGAGCTGCCCGCTCTGCTGCGCGGCCTGGTGCCCGCCACGGCCGGGAAGCCGGACACCGGGGCAGCGGAGGTCCTGCGGAACCGGCTGGCGTCGCTGACGCCCCAGGAACGCGAACGCCACCTGTTGCGGCTGGTGTCGACCGAGGCCGCGGAGGTTCTGCACGCCGATGTGGCGACGATCGACCCGGAAAAGGCCTTCAAGGATGTCGGATTCGACTCCTTGGCCGCCGTGGAACTGCGCAACCGCCTCGCCCACGCCACGGGGCTCACCCTGCAGGCCACCCTGGTCTTCGACCATCCGACTCCGAGCGCCGTGACCAGGCGCCTGCTCCAGCAGCTCACACCCGGCGCAGCGTCCGGATCGACCGCGCATCCCCTCGACCTCGCACTGGACCGGCTGGCGGAGCTGATCCGCTCGGCCACCACCGAGGATCGCGCGCGTGTGGCCGAACGCCTGCGCGCGACCCAGCGCATGCTCGAGGACGAGGCGCGCGAGGAGGGGACCGAGCGCATCAGGTCGGCAACGGCCTCGGAGATCTTCGATCTGATCGACAACGATCTGGGGGTGCGCTGAGCCATGTCCACCGACGCCTCGTCCGACCCGCTGCTCGCCGGAAGACCGGCGGGTGCGGCGAGTTTGACGGCCGTGCTGCGTCGGGCGCACGAGGCGGGCGCCCTAGCGGAGGCGATCCCGGTGCTGCGGGCGGCGGCGGCCACGCGCAGCACCTTCACCTCGGCGGCCGATCTCCCCCGCCCGTCGAAGCCTCTGCTGGTCAGCGAAGGCGCGCTTCCGGTCCTCGTCTGCGTGCCGTCGTTCCTCGCCGGGTCGGGCCCGCACCAGTTCGCGCGGCTGGCCGCCTCGTTCGAGCGGCGCTCGCGCGCGAAGGCGCTCGTCCTTCCCGGATTCGAGCGGGCCGGTGCGGTTCCCGCGGACTGGTTCGCGGCGATCGACGCCCTGACGAGTGCTGCCCGGTCCGCCGCGGACGGTGAACCCCCGGTTCTGGTCGGCTACTCGATCGGTGGAGTGGTCGCACACGCGATGGCGCAGCGCTTGGAAGAGATGGGACGGCCGGTGGCAGGCATCGTCATGATCGACACGGTCGATCCCGGAGCCGAGGCACGTGCGGCGACTTTCACCTGGGCGCTGGGCAGCGTCCTCGATCGGGATGCCGACGGCCGGTTGGTCACCGACGACAATCTCACCGCCATGGGCGCCTACCTCGGAATACTGCAGCAGTGGCACCCCGGTCCGGTCGCCACCCCTGTGCTGATGCTGCGCGCACAGCGCCGCCCCGGCGGTGCGGATCGGCCGATCTGGGACCTCGCGGCGACCACCGTCTCGGTACCCGCCGACCATTTCTCCATCATGGAAGAGGACGCCGTGCACACCGCGCGCGCCATCGAAGGATGGCTACATCGGTAGCGCACCTCAGTTGTGCCACCGCATCGCCGCCGCGGCGGCGAAATCACCGGCGTGCGCGAATCCCGCCATCACCACCAGCGAACCGTCGGCGATCCTGCCCTCTCGGATCGCGATGTCGAGCGTCACCGGAACCGCCGCGCCGTAGAGGTTTCCGCAGCGGTCGAAGGTGTCGAGATGCTGCTCGGGTTCCAGCCCCAATGCCCGGCGCCAATTGCGCAGGAACAGCCGATTGGGTTGATTCGTGACCAGATAGTCGACGGCGCCGAGATCGATGTCGATCTGTTTGCACAGCTCGCCGACCACCTCCGGGACCAGTCTGTTCCCCCGATCGATGATCTCCTTGGACTTCAGTTGATCGAACACGATCTCCAGCTCGCCGCTGCCCGCTGCCCAGTACTTGCGGCCGTCGCCCGTCGCGGGCGACATATCCGGGGCGAAGGCGGGCGTATTCCGGACGTGGACGCCCAGCACGGGGGAACGGCCGTGCGCGGTGACATAGGCGACGCCACAACCGTCTCCGGCTATGGCCGCGCTCTGCTTCCCACTCAGCTCCGGCTGGGCGAACAGCTGGCCCGCCGTGTTCTGAACATTCGCCAGCAGAACGGTTTTCGCCTCGCCACTGCTGATCATCGCGCGAGCGATCTTGAGCATGTACGGAAAGGCGCCGCACCCGCCGTTGTGCAGATCCAGCACCAGCGCCGGATCGCACCCCAGCCGGTAGGCGGCCTCCGCTCCGCATCCGGTGATGCATTCGTCGGGTAGCAGGGTGTTGGTGATCAGCAGGTCGACATTGCCCGCCGGCTCGAGGCCGAGACGTTCGAACATCGGCCGCGCAGCTTCGACGACCATGTCCGCCGCCCGCTGTGTGGGCGCGATCCGGTGCCGCTGGTCGGGCAGCCGGAACAGCGGGCTCTGGGCCATCGGATCGGCCGCCGCGACCGCCGGGTCGACTGTGAGCACCTCCGGCGGGAGGTAGCTGCCGAATGCCGCGATACTCATCGGATGCACGTGGACTTCCTCTCCTACCCGGATTCCCGTATTCGACTATCCCTCAATACCTTCGACTCGCACCAGTTTGCCTGTGTCGCGCGCGCGACCGTATCTTTCCGGAGTATGGATGTGGTCGTGCGACAGCTGATGAAATGTTCCCCCGACGAATATCTCGATTTCGTCATGGACGTCGAGCGCTATGCCGAGGTCGACGACAAGATCACGTCGATTTCCTGGATACGGCGCGAAGGCGATGTCGTTCGCTTCCGATTCCGGCCCGCGCTTCCCGGATTACCGCGGCCGATGCCGAGAATGGTGCTTCAGCTGACGCTGGTGGCCGGGGAGCGCATCGATCTCCGATTGGCGCCGTTACCGATGAACAAGTTCGGCAACCGTGTCATGACCTATACGGGCAGTTTCGTCTGCACGCCCGCCGACGGCGGCACCCTCGTCACGAGCTCGACGACGCTGGAGGTGATTCCCGTCCTGCGATGGCTGATCGAACCGATCCTGCGACGCACTCTGCCCGCGAACTTCCAGGCGGAAATCGAACACGCCAAGTCCTATATCGAAGCCCGTAGCGCCTACAACAGCTGAGCCGCGACGGGGGTCGCGCCACTCCCGCGAGAGGTCAGGCGCCTGCGCAGGGCGGCGAACAGTGCGCGGGCCACGAACACCGGATGCAGGGCGGTGAACATGGAGGCGTTGCGGGTCACCGCTTTGGTCACGCGTGCTCCCACCCACGAGTCCTGCACCGCGGCGGACAGCAGCACTCGCATCAGTATCGACAACTCGGGACGCTTGCTCAGATCGACGATCTGCAGCTGATGCGGCCACAACCGGAAGCGGTGTGTGCGTTGGTACTTCCGCGCCGCCGCGTCGATTCCGCCGACGGTGCCCTCGAGCAGTGGCCGCGTGACCGCGTCGCTGAGCCACTCGGCTGTCTGGAGCGCCCAGCCCAGACCGGCGCCCTCCGCCGGATCGGCCGACATCGCGGCATCGCCGATCAGCGCGACACCGGGCGCGGTGATCCGCGGGCGCGTGATACTCGGGTAGTCGCGGTATCCGATGACCTCGGAAACACGTTCGGCGTTGCTGAGATCCGGGGCATCGGGCAGTCCCGAGTACGCGGCCAGCAGCGCTGCCTCCTTGTCCGCCGCGGCGGCGTACTGCTTCTTGTCGAGCAGACCGGCGAGCACGACCTGCCCGTCGTCCATGGCGCCGATCGAGACGATCTCGGGCATCTTCAGCCAGATGCTCAGCGTCCGGTCCTCGGGGACCTCCACATTGCGGTAGTAGGCGAAGACACAGGAGCGGCAGTTCGCGGATCGATGAGCCCGCAGCCCGGCGAACTCGGCGACCTTCGAATGGCGCCCGTCCGCGCCGATCACCAGCCTCGCGCGCAGTCGCCGATCCGTGCCGTGCACGGACGCCTCGACACCGTCGACGCGTCCGCGTGCGTCCCTGGTCAGGTTGCGTACCCTGGCGCCCAGCAGCAGATCGACCTGCGGCACCTCGGCGGCGGCGTTGCGGGCCAGCGGATCCAGGGTCTCACGGCGGATGTTGTAGCCGTGTGGCGGACGGTCGTTCGTGCGGGGTGCGCGCAGCCAACCCCAGGGGGTCAGATAGGCGTCGTGAGAGGGGACTCCGCCGGCATCCTCGATGAGTTTGTCCAGTCCTGCGCGCCGCATGGTCGGCAACGCGCTCGATCGGATGGACGAGGTGCACAGCCGCTTGTAGGTTTCCGGATTCCGGTGCGCCTCCAGCAGCGCGATCCGCAAGCCCGCGCGGCCCAGCAGAATCGCCGCGGTACATCCTGCGAGACCGGCGCCCACGATTACCACGTCATAGTCGTCGTTCATAGGAACTCTCCCCGAGTGTGGTGGACGGAATGCCGTGTACGGCAGCTGATCCCATCCTCGCATCAGGGAGAGTTCGGCGACAAAGTTCACCGGCCGGGCGAGCAGGCGGATCAATTCCGGCTGCTGTGCCTTTCGATATATGCCTTGGCCTGCCGGATCTCGGTCTCGATATTGCCCGGGAGATTGCGGCGAAGGATGGGATCGATCAGCCAGCGGAGCGCCGGGGTGATTTCGGCCGCCATCGTCCTGGTGACCAGGGTGCCGTTCTCGCCGGGTTCGCAGACGAAACTCGCATTGAACTTCATCAGCCGATGCCACAGCTTGCTGTCCGGCAGCGGCGCGAGTCCGACATCGACTCGTTTGCCCGGTGTGAGGATTCCCTGCGCGATCATCTTCGGCGCCGGGCCGGGAAGTCCGGGCATCGCCGGGCGGAATTTGAATTCGACGCGATTCCCATCACGGCGAACCCAATCGAAGCGTCCGATCTTGTCGTCCACTTCGGCATATCGTTCGACATCCATCGCGAATTCGAGGAATTCTTCGGGAGAGCAAGCCATGGTCTGTTGTGCCCGTGCTTCCACCATGGTGGCGAGTCTAACGCGGATCTTTCCGCGGTCCTACTACTTCGACGGTGATTCACCGCCGGTTCCCGGTACCGAACCCGCGCGGGAACGGCCCGGCCCGTGGGTGGGCGAATCAGCCTGAGACCACCAGATTTCCGACGGCCATCACCGTCGCCCCCGCCCAGGCCAGACGGCGACCGAGCAATCGGCCCAGCAGGGGGTCGCGCTCGAGTGCGCCGAGACGGAACTGGGCCAGCCGGGCGGCGAACACCGGGCACAGTAGCGCTGCGAGCAGCGCCGGCAGCATCCCCGTCACCACGAGTACTCCCACCACGAGGATGTCCGCGACGGCGAGTGCGCCGAGCAGCCTGATGTAGGTGCGCTCCCCGGCGATGGTCGCGATGTTGAGCCTGCCCGCTCCGCGGTCGGTCTCCAGGTCACGCAGGTTGGAGTACATCGACACCATCATCAGCCAGAACGCGAACAGCGCGCCCTCGATCAGGATGCGCCCGGTGATCCCGCCGGTCAGCGCCCAGTACGGAATCAGTACCAGCTCCAGCGTCCACAGCAGGAGCACCATTTCCTGGAAGCCGATGTGGCTGAACTTGATTCCGTAGGAATACTGCAGCGAGACGCATACGCCGGCGACGGCGAGTGCGATCAGCGCGGGGGAGTGATGCGGTGTCATGAACAGACCTGTCAACAGCAGCAGCAGACCGACGGCCACGCACGTCCACGCGAACCGTACCGCCTGTCCGAGCCGAAGCTCCCCGGTGACCAGCGGTTTCCACTTGGCGCGCCGCAGCGCGCTGGGATTGTCCTGGTAGTTCTTCGCGTCGGTGCCGTCCCGGTAGCCGGTGATGTCGTCGAAGGCGATCACCGCGCTGTGCAGCAGGAAGTACCCGACGATGATCAGGGCAAGAGCCGCCCAGGTGCTCGCCTCGCGCGCGGCAGCCGCGGGCAGCAGCGTCGCCACCAACAGATAGCCCAGGTTGTAATCGAGAAAATAGACGTTGGCGAGGTGTCCGTAGGCGCGCACGGACCTCGTCGCCGGGGTCAGCAGATCCACCAAAGCAGCATTCCAATCGTGTCGCCCGTCATCCGCTGTCGCGGTGGGCACCGGCCGTCGGGTCAGATGATCTGGATGCGCTGCATGTGCCGCTCGGTGGAGCCGGTGAAGCGGTTGCGCCCGTGCAGCAGGGCATGGTTCTCCGCGACGACGATGTCACCGGTTCGCCAGGCGTGCTCATAGCAGTAGCGGGGGTCGTGCAGGCGCGAACCGAGCTCCCCCAGCAGGTGGCCCACCATCTCCGAGGAATGCCCTTCGACGCTGAGGAACAACGGGTTTCGGTACCGCGCCGGGTCCAGTGGCTCGGCGTACCGGATCGTTGTCTCGCCCGTCGTGGGATGGGTGGCCAGGACCGGATGGGTCATCGTGCCGCCGTAGTGCGCCAGCCGATCGGTGCGGTAGGTGACCGACGTGCGGGCCCACAGGTCGCGCAGCTCCTCGGGCGCGTCTCGGTACACCCTGGTCGCATCCGAGAACACTGTCTCGCCACCGGCGCCCGGCGCGCACCCACGCACGCACTGGAACAGGAAGTACCGGGGCGCCCGATCCTGCCACGCCCCGTCCCAGTGGAACGGCACGTCCCCGGAGTCGAACAGGTAGTTCTTCGGATCCTCCTGTACGACCAGGTCCAGAATCGTGCCGAACTCCCACTGCACGAGTTGGCCCGCGGCCCGGCAGTATTCCTCGAGCTCGGGCGCGTCGAGCAATTCGTAGCCCCGCAGGACCAGTACCTTGGCCGACAGAGTCGTGGCCAGCAGGCGATCGATGGGCACATCGGCGAGGGTCTGCCCGGCGGCGGGCGCAGTCACAAGCCGCCCGAACGGCGCCAGATCGGCGCCCTCGAGCAGGAGTGGCTGCCGTTGATCGGTCACGAGTGTCCTTTCGACGTGGCGGGCGCGGGGGCGATCGGACTCGACCCGATCGGCTCCGCGAGAACGAAATGGCTGGGCCGGTTGTTGCGCCACACCAGGCGGGCGCCGAGCTTCTCGGCCTGTGCGCGCTTGACCAGCACGTGGCGCAGTCCGTCGTCGAGCACCACGCCGTGCCACGGGGTGAGCCAGCTGTCGGTGGTGCCCAGCAGGTGAAATCCGATCTTGGTGTCGTGGTTGGCCTGGGGGTGGATGGACAGCCGCACCGCGTCGGGGAAGGCTCCCGCGACGACCCGGCTCCACGCCTGGCTGCGTTGGACCACGTAGTAGGCGGTCAGCTTCGCGTCGTTACGGATCTGGGTGGCACTGAGCTCGGGCATCAGCGCCGCATTGTCCTCGGTGACGAACCGGTGGATGCCGTTGAACATCCGACGGGCCGCAGGCGTGGAACGCACCGCGTCGCGGATCTTCTCGACCGGATCGGCGTGCTCGTCGAGCAGCCGGCCGCGACGCTGCTCCCAGCTCAGTCCGGGCATGACATCGGCCAGCGCGTACAGCCCGATCGCGCCGCCGCCGATCGAGCGGATGATCCTGTGCAGTTCGGCGCCGTAGTCGTCGACGTGCTCGTCGCGGATGCCCAGGACGTCACTGAACACGTGCCCGTCCGAGCAGACGGTGACTACCGCGCCCGGTGCGTACACCGCCGAGATCCGCTCGCAGAAGGCCTGGATCGACTCGAGGGCCAGCCGCTCACCCAGGTCCGGCAACCGCCCGAGGGTCTTACGCCGGTTACGCGACTTCGCCGGGAACGCCGGGATGACGAAGTGCACCGGCTCACCGGCCGCGACGTACCGGCAGACCCTGTCGAGGTGGGGAGCGAAGCACTCCGGACACGGCTCGGCCGAGCACGGATCCGACGGTTGGGTGGTGCGGCGACGCCGGAACACGATGCGCAGAATCGCCTCGGCCGGTCGGACATACTCCATAGCATCCTCGCATCGTGATTCGACGACTCGAGTCGCCGCTGGGACGACTCAGTTCCGGATTGCTCGTTGGATGTACTGCTTTTCGAATTCGCCCATCATCATCGAGACGAGCTCGACGATCGGCCGGGGCGCTGTGCTCGGAGTGCCCGACTCGAACGGTGGCCGGGGATCGTATTCGAGGGCGAGTTGAATGCATTGTGCGAGTTCGGGAGCCGCGACATCGGCCACCAGGGTCAGCGCCAGATCGATGCCCGCCGAGGAACCCGCGCCGGTGGCGATGCGGTCGCCCATGACGATGCGCTGGTCTGTGGGGTGCGCGCCGTACTCGGCGAGTTCGTCGTAGAAGTTCCAGTGCGTGGCGGCCGGCTGATCGTCCAGCACGCCCGCGGCGGCGAGGATGTGCGCTCCGGTGCACACCGAGGTGGTCCACCTGGTGTGTGGATGCGCCCCGCGCACCCAGTCGACGATCGGCCCGTTTTCCCTGGCGATGGTGAGCGAGCCCGCGCCGCCGGGGATCAGGAGGATGTCGGGGCGCGGGAGGTCTGCGAAAGTGGTGTCGATCGGCAGCTGCAGCAGACCATGATCGTCGGCGACCGTGCCCTTCTCCGCGGCGCACAGCACCACGTCGGCGTTCGGCACGGTCGTGAAGACCTGATACGGGCCGATGGCGTCCAATGCGGTGAAACCCGGATACAGACCGAGGGCGATGATCACGAAATCCTCCTGATGAGACGACCGCGACAGCGATGATGGATGCCGCGGCTTCAGCGGTGGAGCACGAGGGGAAGGGCGCTCGGCCCGCGAAGCACGAGTGACGGCTTGTAGTGGACCTCCTCGCGCGGCATGCCCAATGACAGCTGGGCGTAGCGCGACAGCAGATGTTCGAGCAGGATCCGGCTCTCCAGCCGGGCGAGCGCGGCGCCGAGACAGCGATGCAGTCCGTGCCCGAACGCCAAGTGCCGCTTGTCCGCCCGGCCGAGATCGAAGATGTCCGGATGCGGGTACTGCCGTTCGTCGCGATGGGCGGCACCGACCAGCAGCAGCACCGGCTCGTGCGCCGGGATCCCGGTGCCTGCGATGTTCAGATCCTCGGTCGCGAATCGCCACAGGGAACTGGGTTGGGGGCCGTCGTAGCGCAGTGTTTCCTCGATCGCGTCCGCCACGGTGAATCTGCCGTCGCGCACCCCGGTCAGCTGGTCGGGGTGGTCGAGCAGCGCGAGCAGCACGTCGCCGATCAGCCGGATGGAGCTCTCGTAGCCGGCCACCACCAGCCCCACGGCAGTGGCGGTGAGCTCGTCCGAACTGAGGACGCCGGAGTCGTCGCCTGCCGCGATCAACTCCGACAGCAGGTCGTCGCCGGGATGCGTGCGTTTGTGCGCCACGAGCTCCTCGGCGTACTTCATCAGGCCGGCGGTGGCCTCGGGGACCTGCGCCAGCTCCGCGGGATCCGCGGTGAACACCAGATCACCCCATCGTCGCAGGTCGGCCTCGTCGCCCGGCTCCGCGCCGATGACCGCGCAGATCGCCCGGACCGACAGCGGCGCCGCGATCCGCGCTATCACATCGACCGGTTCGCCCATCGGTAGCGGGTCGAGCAGGGCGTCGACCTTCTCGCGAATGGTTTGTTCCCACTGCGCGATTCGCTCTGCTGTGAAGGTGCCCGCAGCCAGGCGACGGATGCGCGTGTGGTCCGGTGGATCGAGGTTGACCATCGTGCGCTCGGCGACCGTGCCCGCCCCGAAGGCCAGGCCCGCCGCGTGGAAATCCGGTGACGCGGAACGGTAGTCGCTGCTCAGTCGCCGGTCGGCGAAGCCTTGCCGGACGTCGGCGAACCGGCTGACCAGCCACACCCTGATATCGACGAACGGGATGGTGACCGGATATACGGGCGCGTTGTCCCGTAGCCACGCGTAGAAAGGATAGGGATTCTGGAAGAACTCCGGTGTGAACATCGCCGGAACGGCTGGGTCGGGTATCGCCGGAACGGCTGGGTCGGGTACCGCCGGAACGGCTGGAGTCGGTGGGACGTCATCGGGCATCTGACGAACTCCCCTCGCTGAGTACGAAGCTGCGCAACGGTAACCAGGCCCGAAATCCACCGTCAAAGGACGTCTCGGCAGGCTTCGCCACGGCTACGCGGGGGGGGGCGTCCGAGCCGGAGCGTTCGCCCGGCACTCGGTCGGCCGGTCTGCGCAACGATCGTGATCGGGGATCTACCGGCGTCGGGAGATCCGCAGGTGCTCCACGACACGCGCAGCCCGCGGCGACATGCGCAGCCCGCGACTTGGAATCGCCGATATTCGAGCCGTCGGTTGATCCGATGCTCGGATCGACCGGTCGCCGGTATGTGCCGGTGGCCGGATCTCGGGGTCTATTCACGCCGGTGCGGTGTCGCCGGATGCCGCGCGCGCCCGGCGACACCGCACTTCGGGCTCACGGTCGATGGGGGCTACGGCGCCTCGTCGGCGAGTTCGAAGCAAATGTCTCTGCCTTCTATACCTTCGCCGCAGCCTCGGCAATACAGCCGTGGCGCGAACGGCTGTCCGCAGTGTCCGTGCACGATCGTGAGATCCGTTCCCGGGGGACCGGAATACCAGTGCTGGGCCCAGTCGACGAGAAAGGCGAAGGCGCCGAAGAATGCCTGGCCCTTGGGGGTGAGCGAGTAACCGCGCCGCGCGGTTCCCGGCACCGGAATCGGGGCGAGCACGTCGAGTTCGGTGAACCGTTGGAGCCGGTTCGACAGCAGTGAAGGCGAGATTCCCAGGGCCGATCGGAAATCGGCGAAGCGTTGGATGCCGAGGAAGGCTGCTGCGAGGACGACGGTGCTCCAGCGGTCGGCCAGGATCTCCATCGTCTCGGGGAAGTAGGAGGCTGGATCGGCGCGTGTGTTGGTGCGGACGGTTCGACGGTGCAGGCGGGGTGCGGTGACCTGCGCGAAGGTAGCGTCCCCGGAGCGAATGCGGGTTTCCCCGAAAGTGACCGGGTGTGCGCGGCATCGCGCGCATCCGAGATCCACCTCGGTATGTCGGCCGCAGACCTTGTGCACCAATTCCGGCAGGGGTGTGCGGTGGGCGACCCAGGTGCGTTCCCAGGACCAGATGGCGACCAGCATCGGCCAGAGTTCGACCGCGCGAGCGGTGGCCAGGTATTCGGTGCGGGTGCGACCGCCGTCGCGGTACGGGTGGGGACGCAGCAGATCGCCGGCGACCATCTCCTTGATCCGTTGTGTCAGAACGGATTCCGACACACCGATACCGTCGCGCCATTCCGCGAAACGTCGGATGCGTTTGAGCAGCGCGCGCTGGATTATCAGCAGAGTCCACTGGTCGCCGATCGCAAGCAGTCCCTGGCCCACCGCGCTGGGCTGATCATCCATCGCGGTGATACCTCCGTCGGCGGCTGCGAATGTCGGTGGCCCCGGCCAATGATAGGGGCCGGTGGCTCGGTCGCTCGTGCGGCCAGGGGGGACCCGCGGGCGATAAGGTGCGCCGTCGGGTGGGAGGGTCCTTCGCTCGCGTCCCCTTGTCCAGCTGACTCTTTCTATAGTAGTGTCTCCGCGGGCGGTCGGGCTGTGGCCGGGCCCGTTGTGTTCTTCACCCTCCTCCGTACTCGTACCCCACCGGGTCCGCGTGGGGATGCGAGCGGTCGACGAGGAGATGAGATGACGCACTACCGCGCCGATGTCCGTGACATCGAGTTCAATCTGTTCGAGGTACTGGGCCTGGACAAGTTGTTGGACAACGGGGCCTACGGTGACCTCGATGCCCAGACGGCCAAGACCATCCTGGCCGAGGTCGCGAGACTGGCCGAGGGGCCCGTGGCGGCGTCGTTCGTGGCCGCGGACCGCGATCCGGTTCGTTTCCTTCCTGACCAGCACACGATCGAGGTGCCGCAGGCGCTGCGTCGGACCGTCGAGGCCGTGCACGAAGCGGGCTGGTCGGCCTTGGGTGTTCCCTCGGATATCGGTGGCATCACCGCACCGGCGGCGTTGATGTGGGCGACCCAGGAGATGATCGCCACGGCGAATCCGGCGGCGATGTTCTTCCACATGGGTCCGCCGATGCACGCGGTGCTGTCCACCGAGGGGACACCGGAACAGAAGCGCTGGGCTGAATACGCCTTCGCGAACCGCTGGGGCGGGACGATGGTTCTCACCGAACCGGAGGCCGGGTCCGACGTGGGATCGGGCTCGACCAAGGCGATTCAGCAGCCGGACGGCACCTGGCACCTCGAAGGAGTCAAACGCTTCATCTCCGGTGGCGATGTGGGCGACACCGCCGAGAACATCCTGCACCTGGTGTTGGCCCGCCCTGAGGGCGCGGCGCCGGGAACGAAGGGATTGTCACTGTTCGTGGTTCCCCGGGTCCTGTTCGACAGTGATACCTTCGAACTCGGCGAACGCAACGGTGTGTATGTCACCGGTGTCGAGCACAAGATGGGACTGAAGTCGTCGCCGACCTGTGAGCTGTCCTTCGGTCTCGGGGATCGCCCGGCGGTCGGCTATCTGGTGGGTGGGGTCCACAACGGCATCGCTCAGATGTTCAAGATCATCGAGAACGCGCGCATGATGGTGGGCACCAAGTCCGCGGGTGCGCTGTCGGCCGGATACAAGGTCGCGCTCGACTATGCGAAGAACCGGGTCCAGGGCGCCGATATGACACGACTGGCCGACAAGAGCGCACCTCGCGTCACCATCATCCACCACCCCGATGTCCGACGTGGCCTGATGCGGCAGAAGGCGTACGCGGAAGGCATGCGGGCGCTGTATCTGTACGCAGCGGCTTTCCTCGACAGCGAGGTGGCCGCGCACTCGTTCGGAATCGACGCCGCTCTCGCCGCGCGCGTCAACGATCTGCTGCTGCCGATCGTGAAGGCGACCTGCTCCGAACGCGCTTACGAGGTGCTCACCGAATCGCTGCAGACTCTCGGTGGTTCCGGCTACCTCCAGGACTACCCGGTCGAGCAGTACATTCGTGATGTCAAGATCGACTCGCTCTACGAGGGCACGACCGCGATCCAGGCCCAGGATTTCCTGTTCCGCAAGATCATTCGTGACGGCGGTGTCGCCTTCGGCTATGTGACCGACCGGATTCGTGATTTTGTCGCCGCGAGCAGTGACACGCGACTGAGCGCTGAGTACCGCAGACTCGATCAGGCTCTCGCTGATGTCGACGCCATGTCGACGGCTCTGACCGCGCATGTCACCGCCG
This sequence comes from Nocardia higoensis, assembly GCF_015477835.1. Classification (NCBI taxonomy): domain Bacteria; kingdom Bacillati; phylum Actinomycetota; class Actinomycetes; order Mycobacteriales; family Nocardiaceae; genus Nocardia; species Nocardia higoensis. The sequence continues at coordinate 101,921 of NZ_JADLQN010000001.1, forward strand.
CGATGTCGGCTCCGGAGAGCATCTACACCGTGGGTCTCGGCTCGGTCCGATTCCTGCTCGCGGTCGGCGACCTCGTCATCGGCTGGCGGTTGCTCGAGAATGCGCAACTGGCTCTGCGTGCGCTGGATACCGGAGCCTCCGCCTCGGACGGTGACTTCTACGAAGGTAAGGTCGCCGCGGCGCGGTTCTTCGCCGCGAACGCGCTGCCGCTGCTGTCCGGGGTGCGCATCGTGCTGGACGGCCTGGACCCGGCGATCATGAGCCTGCCCGAAAGCGTGTTCTGAACCGCTCTAGATCCAGTGGGGCCCGCGCGCGTCGTCACGCGGGGCCCACCGGGACAGGGTGGCCGCGCACCATGTCGATCGCGAATTCGGCGTAACGTCGGGCAATCTCGTTCGGAGTGATCGGCCCGTCGGGTTGAAACCATTGTGGCAGTGACGTGCACATCGTGGCGATCGCGCGGGCGGCCTCCCGCGGATGGGGTGTCGCGAACTCCGCGGCGGCGATGCCCGCAGCGATGGCGTCGTCGAGGATGTGCTGAACCTCGTCGCGGCGCAGTGTGATTCGGGTCCGATCCGGTTCGTCGAGGCTGCGCATCTCGGTGGCGCCGATGAAGGCGAGGTCGGACCGGAAGGTGTGGAACAGGGCGAGCACTTCGACGACATTGGCGAACTTCTCGCTCGCGCGTACTCCGGCCGCTCGTGCCGCCGGGATACGCCACAGCAGCTCCGCCATGGCCAGGTCGAGGACGGCGACCAGGAGATGCTGCTTGCTGGGGTAGTAGTGGTAGATCCCGGCCACGCTCATGTCGGCCTTGGCTGCGATCATGCGCATGGTCGCGCCGTGGTATCCCATCGTGACGAAGGTGTCGATCGCGGCCTGCACCGGTGGATCGAGGACCAGTGGTTCGAACGCCCGCCAGCTTCCACCGCCGGGAGAATCGGCGATGGCGGCTCCGACGTTACCGGCGGCCTCGGCATGCGGTGTTCGCAAGATCTCGAGTGTCGTGGTGCCGAGTTCGGCGGCGATGCGGTCGAGCCGGTCCAGGGTGACCGGCGTCTTGCCGTTCTCGATGGCGCTGAGAGTGCCCGCGCTGACCCCGATGCGCCCGGCGAGGCCGCGCAGTGACATACCGGCTCTGAGACGGCTTAGGCGGACCAGCGCGCCCGCCCTACCGAGGCCGGGTGCGGTGGCCCCCGCCTGATCTGTCATGCGAATATCCTAGTCAGTCCGCCGGATGCCGGTCGGCGGGCGTCTCCGCTACAACCCGACCTCGTTCGCGGCGGCCGTGGCCGAGCTGAGCAGTGACAGGACATCGGCTTCTTCGGGCCGTCGCACGCTCGACCGGTTGCCGGGATTGTCCTTGGTGCGGCGCATGATCCCGGCGTAGATCGCCGCGATCTTCCACAGGCCGAGCACGTACCAGAACCACAGTGCGTCGCTGCCGCGACCACTGGCTTCGGCGTATGCCCGCCCCATCTCCTCGAGTCCGGGGATTCCTGCCAGGGCGGGCATGCCGTGGCCGAAGGCCGGTTCGCCCGGTTTCGGCCAGTAGGCCAGGGTCGAGCCCATGTCGGCCATTGGATCGCCGAGAGTGGACAATTCCCAGTCCAGAACGGCGGCGACAGCCCCGGTGGAGCGGGAGGTGATGACATTGCGCAGATGGAAATCGCCGTGGACCAAACGGATTTCCTGCCTGACGGGAATCGCGTCGGTCAGTCGTGCGGTGAGGGCGTCGAACTCGCGATTGTCGCCTTGCCAGCTCGCGTACCATTGCCGGGTCCAACGCTGGAGCTGCCGCTGCGCGTAGGGTGCGTGGCTGGCCAGCGTGTCCAGGCCCGTCCGCTCCAGGTCGACAGCATGGACACGAGCCAGCGTCTCCACCATCGACAACGCGGTCGCGCGGCGCTGGTGCGGGGTGAGCGAGGCGAGGGCCTCCGCGGTGTCGTTGACATGCCCGTCGACGAATTCCATGAGCACCGCGGGTGCGTCGCCGGCGACACCGGCCTCGGCGACGCCGAAGATCCGCGGCGTCGGTACATCTGTCGCGTCGAGCGCGCGCAGGATGCGTGCCTCGCGCACGACATCGTGGGCCGAGGCGAGGGTATGCCCGAGCGGCGGCCTGCGCAGAACCCAGCGGCGTCCGACCTGGTCGCGCACCCAGTAGGTGAGATTGGACTGACCGAGGCCGATGCGGCCGAATCGCAGCGCACCGGAATGGGAGACGCCGATCGAGTCGAACCACGCCCGCAGTCCGGCCGAGTCCACACCCGGTATCGTCGTGAGATCAGTGGTCACGAGCGCACCTCGGATCGGGGTTCGGCCGTGTAGGTGAGCAGCTGGCCGCCGTCGACGACCAGTGTTTCCCCGGTGATCCACGCCGCGGCATCGGAGACCAGAAAAGCGATCGCCTCGCCGATGTCCTCGGGTTCGCCGATACGTCCCAGCGGAGTGCCGACCGCGACGTGGGTTTCGTCGTCCTTCCACAGCGCCTCGGCCAGCTTGGTACGCACCACACCGGGGGCGACGGCATTGACGCGGATGCGAGGGGACAGTTCCATCGCCAGTTGCTTGGTGAGGTGGATCAGTGCCGCCTTGGACACGTTGTACAGGCCCAGGTCGGTACTGACCGACATTCCGTTGATGGAGGCGGTGTTGACGATGACACCGCCGTTGTCACCCATCCACGCCTCGGCGGCCAGCTTGGTCCACAGGATCGGCGCCCACAGATTGACGTCGAACAATTTCGCGAAGCGGTGGTGCTCCTGGGCGATGATCGGACCGAACGCCGGATTGGTTCCGGCGTTGTTGACCAGGATATCGAGGCGGCCGAAGCGCCGGACGACGGCATCGACACATGCACGCGCACTGGCTTCGTCGGCGGCGTGTGCCGCGAAACCGATAGCGGTGCCGCCGATCTCGTCGGCCGCGGCGTTCGCCGAAGCCGACGATCGGGCGGTGACCACGACGTCGGCCCCGTCGGCCGCCAGCGCCTTCGCCGCGGCCAGCCCGATGCCGCGCGAGGCGCCGGTGACGATCGCGACCCGGCCCGCGAACCGTTGCCGGCTCACCGCGAGGCCCCGGCCGGCGCGATGTCGGCGCCACGATCCGGCGTCGAGTAGTTGCGCTGGTGCGGATCACCGGACTCGGCGATCTGGCGTTCGTAGACCGGTTCGGCCGGATAGACGAACTCCTCCATGAACTCGAGCAGCTCCGCGCGGTACCGCTGAGAGCGCTCGGACATTGCGAACATGGTGTCTCCTGGAGTGGACGTCGCGAGGGCCGCGCGGTGTCGCGCGCTGCGGCGCTCCGACAGGCCGACGGAAGGTTGAGCCGACCGTTCGTTCGGTAGATTGTGTTCAGGGGCACGGTAGCAAAGCGGGTAATAGCTGTCCAGAGTGCCTATCATGCCGGTGATTCGCGCGCAGCTGTGAGTCGATTGTGTTCAGAATTGCTGAACATAATCGCTATGTCGTGGGCGGGCGCAGGTGTGGACCCATCGGAGCGGGCGTGTCTCGAATCTCGCGAATGGTCGCGCCTCGGGGGGTAGCGCGGGCGGCTCGACGTGAAGTAGGTTACTTCAACTATACGAGTGACTAGCTCCACTGATATAGGCAGGAACCGATGGAAACAACCACCTCGCGCCCCGCGCGCCATGTCGACGGCACCTGGGTGGAGAATCTGGCCGACATTCTGCGCAAACAGGCGATCGCCACACCCGATGGTGTCGCTGTCGTCGAGAACGGGAATTCCACTACCTACGCGGAGTTGAACGCGCGGGCCGACCGGCTGGCACAGGCGCTCGTCGCCGATGGCGTAGCTCCCGGTGACCGGGTGGGGCTGGTTGTTCCCAACTCGGTGCAGTACTTCGAGGTGCTGTTCGGAGTCGCCAAGGCCGGGGCGATCGCCGCCGTTGTCAGCGACCGCCTTTCGGCGCCGGAAGTCGCCGCGATCCTGGCCGATGTGTCACCCAGGGTGGTGATCGGGCGGCACGACGGTCTGCGCGAGCCGGTGAACGGGGCACGGCGTGTGCTCGCTTCGGACGAGGACTACCAGGCGTGGCTCGACGCCGCCGAACCCGGCGACCCGGCGATTCCGGTCGCCCCCTCGGCTCCGGTGGTCATGCAGTTCTCCTCGGGCACCACCGGCAAACCGAAGGGCATCCTGCTCACCGGTCGCGGACTCGGTTTCGCCCTCGCCGAACTCCAGAAGCTGCTCGACATCGATGCTACCTCGGTGGCTCTCGCGCCCGTCCCCTTCTCGCACGTGACGGGTCTGGGGTTGGCGCTCGTGTCGACACTCGGCGGGGCCACCTTGGTGCTGGACATCGCGACCGACCCCGCGGCCTTCGTAGCGCAACTGATCGGCGAACGCGTATCGCACGCGGTCATGGTTCCCACGCTGGTGCAGCGACTGGTGCAATCACCTCAGGTGGCATCCCTGGATTGGTCGGCGTTGCGCTACATCGTCTACGGTGGCGCGCCGATGCCGCTGGCCACGATCGAAAAGGCCACCCAGGTGCTGGGATGCAAGTTCATCCAGAGCTACGGATTGACCGAGTCGACCGGTGCGGTCACCGTCCTCGGTCCGGAGGATCACCTGTCGGCGGGGGCGGCCGAGCATCGGTTGCGCTCGGTTGGCAGGCCGAATTCCGCGTCCCCGATCCGCGTGGTCGATCCCGAAACCCTCGAAGACGTCGAGGTCGGCCGAGTGGGCGAGATTCTCATCGGTGGACCGCAGATCATGGCCGGCTACTACGGCGACGAAGCCGCCACCGCACAGGCTGTCGTCGACGGATGGTTGCGCACCGGTGACGGCGGCAGCTTCGACAGCGACGGCTATCTGTATCTGCATGACCGGCTCAAAGACATGATCATCAGCGGCGGCGAGAACGTCTATCCCGCCGAAGTGGAAAGTGTGCTCAGCGGTCTGGACGGTGTCGCCGAGGCGGCGGTGGTGGGGATCGCGTCGGAGAAGTGGGGTGAGTCGCCGTACGCGGTGGTCGTGCTGCTGCCCGGGGCAGCCCTCACCGAAGCGGATGTCATCGCCTATGCCCGTGCCCGATTGGCACACTACAAGTGCCCGGTGGGGGTGTCTTTCGTGGACAGCCTGCCGCGCAACGCCTCCGGCAAGCTGCTCAAGCGTGTGATCAGAGAGCAGGTGGGCTAGACCGCGGCATCGGCGGTCTCGATGAGCACCTGGTCGCCGTGTAGTTCGCGAGCGCAGTGCCCACATGCCAGGCGGGGGATCAGCGCCGCACCGCAGCTTCGATGGGTGAACACCATGGCCGGCCCCTCCGGTGCGCGAAACCAGTGCTGTCCCCAGAGGATCATGAGCGTGATCACCGGAAAGAAGGCCTCGCCCTTCGGGGTCAGGCTGTAGGTGACCCAATCCGGCCGCACCGGATTGGGTTCGGTGGTGACCACTTCCAGATCCTGGAATCGGCGCAGCCGATCGGCGACCATCGCCGGGGGTGCGCTGGTCATGTCGTGCAATGCGCCGAAGCGACGCGCCCCCATGAACAGTGCGCCGAGCATGGCGGCCGACCATCGGTTGCCGAGCAGTTCCATGGTGTGCGGCAAGATCTCGGAGGGGCGGTTCGCCGTTGTCGAGCGGCGTCGAGCGATCGAGGTGGGCACGCTTCGCGACCAGGCCCCGCTGGGACCGAGCGAGGCCGCCACGTCATGCCGGGTGGCGGCCTGGCCGCAGTGTGCGCAAGTCAGTGCGGGGGTGAAGGTGGCGCCGCAGAGGGTATGGCGCATCCGGGGCAGCGGCGTCGGCGACGCGGGAGCCCATTGCTGCTCCCAGGCCCACATCATCAGCAGGATCGGCCAGACGCCGCGGCCGCGTTCGGTGAGCGCGTATTCGTAGCGCACGGGCCGCTGCGAATACTGGATCCGGTCGAAGAGATTCAGTTCGGTGAGCTGGTTCAGTCGTGTGGCGAGGACGGAATTGGAGATCCGGCCGCGGGCGATCCAATCGCCGTAACGCCGGCAGCCTTGAATGGCGAAACGCAGGATCCAGAGGTTCCACTCGTCGCCGAGCGCTCCCAGGGTCACCGCGATCGCGTTGTCGCCGCCCGCGGGCAGTTCGGTGTGCGTATGCTGCGTTACCACACCTGTCAACTCTAGTGCCACCGTGCGGTGGTGCCGGGGACCGCGTTCGGTCTCACTGTGGTCGCCCGCGCCGCACGCCCGGCCATCACGCTGCGCGGGAACTGTTATGGTCGATCAGGCGCGGTTACTCTGATAGTTGTAGTAGCTTCGGTGTGAGTGGCAAGTATGCACCCCGGCTTTTTCGCCGTCGAGCCGAATCGGACGCGAGAATCAGGATTGACATGTTCGAATTCCCTTGGGGCGCTTTAGCGCTCAACTTCGTCGTGAGCACAGTCGCGGTCGTGGTGTTCATCGCGGCGATCATGATGACCGCCATCCGTATCCGCAATCAATCGATCATCGATATCTTCTGGGGTCCTGGATTCGTCGTGGTCGCCGTCGTCTCCTACCTGATGTCGGCCTCGAGTGAGGGCAACGACGTACGGCGGCTTGTCGTCCTCGCGCTGACCGCCCTCTGGGGCCTGCGTCTGGGCCTCTACATCGGCAACCGTAACCGCGGACACGGCGAGGATCCTCGCTATACCGCGCTGATGAAGCATCGGACCGGGTCTCTGGTCGGATTCCTCGTGCGCAAGATCTACGGGCTGCAGGGATTGCTCATCCTGGTCGTGTCGTTGCCGGTGCAGTTCGCTATGTACCAGAGCGCCTCGCTCGGAATTCTCGGTGCGCTCGGTGTGGCGGTCTGGGTGATCGGCTTCTTGTTCGAAGCCGTCGGTGACTGGCAGCTGTCGAGGTTCAAAGCGGATCCGGCCAATGCCGGACGGATCATGGATCGGGGTCTCTGGGCGTGGACACGCCATCCCAATTATTTCGGTGACGCCTGTGTCTGGGTGGGACTGTTCCTGCTGGCGCTGGGCAGCCCATTCGGTCTCATCGCCATCGTGTCGCCGGTGGTGATGACCCGGCTGCTGGTGAGCTACAGCGGCAAGGCGCTGCTGGAGAAGCGGATGCGCCGCAAGCGTGGCGAGGAGTTCGAGCGTTACGTGGCGCGCACGAGCGGATTCTTCCCGCGTCCTCCGCGCCGGGTGGACATCGACGGCGACAACTGATCGCGCCAGGTACGGACGCGCCCGGTCGTTTCGGGCGGCCGGGCACCCTCGAGCCGAAACGCCGCGGCGGCCTCCGCTGGTCGATCGCCCCGCCAAAACGCAACGCGTTCGATTACGCGATGTACGACGCGCTTCCGCGACGGGGTGGCGCGGGCCGACGCCGATCCGGCGGTGCGGGCGATCATTCTCACCGGCACGCCCGAACACTTCTGCGCGGGCACGGATCTGAGCGAACTGCGCGAGGTCGCACCGGGTACGCGTGCGCAGGACCGCCCCGGCCACACCGAGGCGGTCACTGGTTCCTATGGGAGGCTGTCAAGCCGGTCATCGCCGCGATCGACGGCCCCGCCGCCGGCCTCGGCGTCGAACTCGCCGCCCAGGCGGATCTGCGGATCGCTAGTTCACGGGCCCGCCTTTCCTGGATCTTCGTCCAGCGTGGTCTGATCTCCGACATCGGTGCGGGCACCTGGTTGCTGCCCGCCCAGGTGGGATCGCAGATGGCCGAACGTCTCGTACGCTGGCGATCGCCCATGCCAAGCAGTTGATCAACGGTGCGGGTTCGCGTGATCGCGACAGTCATCTCGAGGCGCGTATCGTCGCGCTCACCGAATGTCGGCTCTCGGCGGATCACCGAGAAGGGGGGTGGGGGCGTTCTTCGAGCGTCGCTCCCCGCGATTCACGGGGCATCGATCCTGCCCTGGAACCGGACTGTGTCGCGTTCGAGGACGGCATTGCAGGCGTTGCAGGTGAACTGTGGCTGCAGGTCCCGCCCGCACGGAATATGGATCAGATTCAGGCCGGAATGACCGTCCTCGGACAGCCATCGGCACGCCCATCCGTTGATCGTGGTCGTGACATCGAAGAAGTCCAGTGCCTTCGGCGTCAGCCGGTACTCTTGGCGTTTGCCGCCGCTGAGATTCTCCCGGGTCATCAGACCCGCCTCGACGAAGACATTCAGCCGCTGGGTGAGCGTGACGGGGGAGATATTGAGCCGGGCCTGGAAATCGTTGAAGCGGTGCGTCCCGGTGAACGCGTCCGAGAGCAGGAACAGCGACCATCGATCGCCGAGCAGTGCCGTGCCATCGGACGGGGCGGCCACGGCGGGGGACCGGCGGGATCTGCGATAGGCCGCGTCGTGCAGCAGGTCCTCGTCGATGCGGCCGCTGACATCGTGGATGGTGATACCGATCGCGCCGCAGCGACCGCATCCGAAGACCGGGCGCGCGTAGTGTCCGCACGTGAGATGGACCATGCGGGTGGTGGCGTCGCGGTGCTGATGGCCTGCCCAGCGCCGGTCCCACACCCAGAGGGCGGCGAGGACCTGCCAGAGGTCGAGCCCGGCCGGGGTCAGCAGGTACTCGTGACGCGGTGGATTCCGCTGATACTCGCGGGTGTAGAGAATTCCCTCGTCGACCAGTGAGGCCAGGCGCCGGGACAGTACGGGGTCGGAGATGCTCAGGCCCTCGCGAAGCTCCTGGAAGCGCTTCCTGCCGACGAAGATCAGCATCACGATCCGTAGCGTCCACATATCGCCCAGCAGGTTGAGCGCATGCCCGAGAGGTGAGGCGGCGTCACTTTTCGCAGATGTAGTTTCTTCGCTTGCGTTCCTCAGCTGCTCGACTGTCTCCGACAGTGCTTTCCTCGGACTCTGCGGACTCATGCTGCACATAGTAGTGGTTTCGCCGGGGTTGTCGGGGTGGTGCCGTTGCCGTGCTTCCACTGTCGTAAATGAAGTGTTGATCGGCCCCTGGGGACCGGCGGTGCGTGTGCGCGGTCGCCGGAGATGTCGGCCTCGCGTCCGTGCGCCCGCCCCTGATAGGCGTGAAGCATCAATTAAGAAAGTCACTCTTTTTGTTGATGAACTGTTGACGCTGGGCGTGACCTAGCTTATAAATAGCTGAATCTCCTGTTGGTGATCCGGATCACCACTCATGTCTGCCGAGTCGATCGCGCAATGACTTCTACATAAAAAGGCTCCAACCATGCTTCAGATCTCCGATGTCGTCGTGAAGTTCGGCGGCATCACCGCGCTCGATCATGTGGGGTTCACGGTGGGTTCCGGAGAAATCTGCGGACTCATCGGTCCCAACGGTGCGGGCAAGACCTCGCTGTTCAACTGCATCACCCGGGTGTACCGGCCCGATGGGGGGACCATCCGATACGGCGAGGTCGATGTGCTGGGCCTGCGCCGCTATCAGGTGGTGAAGGCCGGAATCGCCCGCACCTTCCAGAATCTGGCGTTGTGGCCGTCGTTGTCGGTCTTGCAGAACATCATGGTCGGCGCGCACGGACGGGCGACACCGCGACTGCTGCCGTCACTGTTCGGCTGGCCGGGCTCGCTCGAGGCCACCCGCGGGGTCGAGCGGGACGCCTGGGCGCTCATCGATCGCCTGGGCCTCGACGATGTCGCCCATCACCCCGCGGCGGGCCTGCCGTTCGGCACCCTCAAACGGGTCGAACTCGCCCGTGCGCTGATCAGCCGGCCGACGCTGCTGCTGCTCGACGAACCCGCCGGCGGCCTGACCCACTCCGAAGTCGATGAACTGGGTGGGCTGATCCGGGAGTTGCGTACCGAATACGGCTTCAGCGCACTGCTGGTCGAACACCACATGGGCCTGGTCATGAGTCTGAGCGACCACGTCGTCGCCATGAATTTCGGCCGCACCATCGCCGACGGGGCGCCCGAAGATGTCCAGCGCGATTCCGCCGTGGTCGCCGCCTACCTGGGCAGGGCCGCATGAGTACGTTGCTACGCGCGGACAATATCGACGCCGGCTACGGCAGCGCACCCGTACTGCACGGGGTGTCGATCACCGTCGATGCCGAGGAGATCGTGGTGGTGCTCGGCGCCAATGGCGCGGGCAAATCCACCCTGCTCAAAGTGCTTTCGGGTCAGCTCCCCTTCACCGGAGAGTTGAGCATCGACGGCAGACGGCTCACCAACCCACATCCGGCGGCGCTGCTGCACCGCGGAGTCAGCCTGGTGCCGCAGGGACGCGGCACCCTCACTGCGATGTCGGTGCTGGACAATCTGCGCGTCGGCGCGGTCACCCGCCGCGACAAACACGGGGTCGCCGAGGACATCGAACGCTGGCTGAGCGTCTTCCCGCGGCTGCGCGAGCGCTCGGATCAGATCGCGGGCACCCTGTCCGGCGGTGAGCAGCAGATGCTCGCCATCGCACGGGCGATGATGAGCCGCCCGGCGCTGTTGTTGTGCGACGAGATCAGTCTCGGTCTGGCGCCGAAGGTCGTGCAGGACCTGTTCGCGACGATGGCCGAGATCAATCGGGAATCCGGCACCGCGATGCTGTTCGTCGAACAGAACGCGCAGTTGGCCCTGGAGATCGCGGCGCGGGTCTACCTACTCGAGGTCGGCTCGGTGACCGCCACCGGAACCGCCGAGGAGTTCCGTGACGACAACAGCATTCGCGCCGCCTATCTCGGCTATTGATCCGGAGTCACCATGGACATACTCTTATCCCGCGTTTTCGCCGGCGGCACCGTCGGCGCCATCTATGTGCTCGTGGCGCTGTGCCTGGTCATCGTCTTCCGCAGCTCGTCCACGATCAATTTCGCGCAGGGTGAGTTCGCCCTGTTCACGACCTACATCAGCTGGTGGCTGGCCTCGCACGGCATCGATATCTACCTCGCGATCGTGCCGGCGATCCTCATCGGTTTCGTCATGGGAGCCCTGGCCGAGCGCTGGCTCATCCGTCCGGTGCGCCGCCGTGACGAGACCGCGGTGCTGATCGTCGCGCTGGCGTTGTTCACCGGGCTCAACGGTCTCAGTGGCTGGATATGGGGCTCCGACGACCGGGCCTATCCGCGTATGTTGCCGCACGGAGAAGGCAGCTACATCGGTCTGTTCGGCGCGCGTCTGCACTACGACACCCTCGTGATGCTGGCTCTCATGGCAGCGGTCGTCGTCGCGCTGACCTTGTTCTTCAATCGCACGAGCGTCGGTCTGCAAATGCGGGCGGTTGCGACCGATCCGGTGTCGGCCTCGCTGTGCGGTGTGCGCGTCGGGCGCGTACTGACACTGTCCTGGGGGATGGCCGGCGCCCTGGGCGCACTGGCCGGCGCACTGCTCATCCCCCTGGTTCCGCCCGGCCAGCTCGGCCTGTCGGGCATGTTCAACGTCCTGATCTTCGCGACGGCGGCCGCACTGCTCGGCGGATTGGACAGCGTCAAGGGCGCGGTCGTCGGTGGATTGGCACTGGGTATCGGCCTGGCCCTGGTCAACGGGTACGCCGGATTCCTCGGTGGATCGTTGTCACTGACCACGGCACTGGTCGTCATCGTCGCCGTCCTGTTGGTCCGTCCCACCGGCTTGTTCGGTGCCCGTCGTCTGGAGCGAGTATGAAGCGTCCACTGGTCGTCGAACGCGGCTCGGCGCGATACCGAGCCCTGATGGCGGGCGGTCTGTTCCTGCTCGTCGCCCTGATCCTGTGGGGGAGTGGGCTGGCGCCGTTCGAGCTGGGGCAGGTCACCCGGGTCATGATCTTCGCTATCGCCATCACAGGACTCAATCTCGCGACCGGATATGTCGGCATGCTCTCGGTGGGGCACTCGGCGTTCTTCGGTCTGGGCGCCTACACCACAGGCATCCTCGTGGTGTCCTACGACTGGCAGGCCTTCGCGGCGATTCCGGTGGCCTTCGTGGTGTGCCTGGTGGCTGGTCTGCTGGTCGGCCTGCCCGCCTTGCGGATTCGGGGCCTCTACCTCGCGATGGTGACCTTGGCCTTCGCTGTCGCCTTCCCGGAACTGGTCGCGCACTTCTCCGATCTGACCGGCGGCTCCAGCGGTCTGATGATTCGCCGCGCCGATCTCACGCCACCGGCGTGGTCCGGCTTCACACTCGGACAGAAGGACCTGTGGCTGTATTGGCTGACCGTCGCCCTACTGATCGCGACCGTCGCCCTCATCGCGGCGTTGGTGCGCAGCCGCTACGGGATGGCCTTGGCCGCGGTGCGCGAGAACGAGATCGCCGCCTCGGCCTCCGGGGTGAACATCGCGGTCGTCAAGACCACGATGTTCGGCCTGTCCGGTGCGGTCACCGGGGTGGCGGGTGCCCTGTTCGCCATGTATATGGGCAGCCTGTTCGCGGAGGGGTCGTTCACCCTGCTCGCCGGTATCACTCTGTTGATCGGCCTGGTCATCGGGGGTGAGCGCACGATCGCCGGCCCTGTGGTGGGTGCCGTCGTGGTCGTCTACGTCCCGTACCTCACCGCGGAGGTGGGAGCGGGGCAGGCCGCCTCGGTGCTGTTCGCGATCAGCTTGCTCGCGGTGATCTTCCTCGCCCCTTCCGGCGCCGTCGGCGGAATGACGACGCTGACCCGCAAATTCGTGGTGCTCGCCCCGCGCGGACGTCCGAAGCCGCCCGCGCCGCCCGCACCCGATGCTCTCCCCGCTCGGTCCGATGCCACAGACGCGGCCCTGAGCTCTTGATCCCCTGGAAAGAAGGACGAAATTCCATGACCAACACCGTGCATCGCGCCGGTCGGGCTGCCCTGCTCGCCGGACTCGCCGCCTGTCTCGCCCTGACGGCCTGCAATTCCACGGGCAACTCGGCGGACAACGCCGGATCCGGTGGATTCGTCGTCAACGCCGAGGACTGCCAGGATCCCGAAGCCGCCGCGGCGCCCATCGAAGGCGCGATCACCGTGGGGTTCAGCGCCCCGCTGTCGGGCCCGGTCGCCGGGCCCGCCGAGCTGGCCGGCGGCGGCTACAAGGCACGGATCGCCGCGCAGAACGCCCGCGGCGGCATCGATGGCCATCAGATCGAGGTCGTCTACCGTGACGATTCGTTCCAGCCGGACAAGGCCAAGGCCAACGCCACCGAGTTCCTGCAGCGCACCAAGGTAGACATTCTGAACACCTTCGGCGCGGGCGCGCTCGGCGCGATGGCCGATGATCAGAATGCCGCGTGCGTCCCGCTGCTGTACCCGAGCTCGAGCGCACCGCAGTTCCAGGACATGCAGACCTACCCGTGGACGGTGCAGTTCCTGCCGTCCGCGGCCAAGGAGACCAGGTTCCTGGTCCAGTACATCCAACAGAAGGTGCCGGGAGCGCGCGTCGGTATCGCCGAGAACTCCACGGCCAGCGGCGTTCAGCAGTCGGCGGCGTTCCAGGCCTCGGCGAAGGAGGCCGGCCTCGATATCGTGCTTGTCACGCCGGACACGGACCCGAACGCCGCGGCGACCGCGCTGAAGGAGGCGGGGGCCGATGTCGTCTACCACGCTGGCGTGGTCGGATCCTGCGGTGTGTTCGACACGGCCAGGGACCGGATCGGGTACAAGCCCGAACTGGTCGTCAAGGCCAGTAACTGTGTCAACACCCCCGAATACCTGACCGCGGGAGCTGCCGCCGATGGTGTCGTCATTCCGCGCTACCTCAAGGACCCGGGCGATCCGGCGATGGTCGCCGACCCTGGCGTGCAGACCTACCTCGCGGATATGACCGGTGTGGCGGACCCGAACAACGCCGTCACGATCAGTGGCTGGCTGCAAGCGGACCTGATGATCAACACCCTGCAACAGGCCGCGACATCGGAGCAGGGTCTGACTCGGATCAGCATCATCGAGGCCGCGCGGAACCAGACCTACTCCTCGCCGATGCTCACCGACGGCATCGAGTGGGTCAGCACCCCGGACCATCCGGCCGGTGTGAACGGATTCGAACCGATCGCGTGGAGCGCGGCCGAGCGGCGATTCCTGCCCGCCGGGCCGGTCGTCGCGATTCAGTGAGAGCGACCCGAGGCCGGTGAGGTCTGCGGGAACCATCCGGTTCCTCGGGTGACCCCGCCGGATGCCGTACCCACGGCGTCCGGCGGGTTTCTCGTATGCGAAGGGTGGCGGACACCGCACGGGCTCGGCGCCGAGCAGGCCGAAGGCGGCGGCAATGTCCTTGCCGCCGCCCAGGGGTGAATCCGGTCCGAGGGTCCGCTCGTGGCTGGTCAGCCCACGACGAAGCTGACAACGGTGGTGGTGCTGCCACCGAAGTTCAGCGTCGCCGCCCGGCGCGCGCCGGCCACTTGGTAGGCGCCGGCTGTTCCGGTGATCTGTTTGTGGCAGTCGAGCAGCATGCGGATACCGGTCGCCCCGACGGGATGGCCGCCACCGAGCAGGCCGCCACTGGGATTCATCGGCAGCCGCCCGCCGATCTCCAGATCTCCGGCTTCGACGGCGCGCCAGCTCTGACCAGGCTCGGTCAATCCGAAGTGATCGATGGCCATGTACTCGCTGGCGGTGAAGCAGTCGTGGGTCTCGATGAGATCGAGGTCGTCGACGGCTTCGATGCCCGCGCGGGCGAATCCGTCCTGGATCGCCGCCGCGACGTGCGGGAACATCAGGGGCTGGTCCGCGCTGCGGCGCAGCTTCTCTTCGATGAGCAGGCCGGCGGTGCGGTGCCCCCAGCCCAGGATTCGCGACAGGGATTCGGGCCGCAGCCGCGGGTGGGTGGCCAGGTAGCGATCCGACACCAGCACGACACCGGCGCCGCCGTCGGTCAGCGGGCCGCAGTCGACCTTGTGCAGCCGCCCTTCGACCACAGGGTTGGCTTCGGGGTCGTCGGTGAAAGAGGTGGGGCCGTACTCCCAGCCGCGGGTTTGCGCGTTGGGGTTGTTCCTGGCGTTGCGGGCGTTGAGTTCGGCGATGCGCCACAGATGGGCCGGCTCCAGACCGTAACGCTTGTCGTATTCCTCGGCGACGCGACTGAACATGTAGGGCCACATGTATTTGGCGTCTCGGCCTTCGCGGCCGATCCACGCCGCCCCCGCCATGTGCTGGGCGCCGATGTCGCCGGGGACGTTCTTCTCGAGTTCCACCCCGACCACCAGCGCGCAGTCGTAGCGGCCGGATTCGAGATCGGCCATCGCGGCCAGGATCGCCAGTGAGCCCGAGGCACACGCCCCCTCGTGACGGGTGGCGGGCACGCCCCAGAGCTCGGACTCGACCGACGCGGGCATCGCGCCGAGATGCCCCTGGCCGGTGTAGACCTGGCCGAACGCGTTGGCGACGTGGATGACCTCCACATCACCCACGGGGATGCCCGCGGTATCGAGTGTCCCGTTCACGATCTCCGCGGTCAGGTCGCTGAGGTCCAGACCTTCCTTGGTGAAATTCCGGGAGAAATCGGACTGATATCCGCCTGTGATCCATACGGATTCGGGGGCCATAGCGTCACCGCTTTCGAGGTTTTCGAGTTCTTTGTACTTCAACTATAAGAGTGTATGGCGCCGGAGGGAACCCTGGTGTGGCTGCCCGATCCGGCGCCGGAGAGCCCGCGATGACGGTACGGGCGTGGCTTGACAAGCGGGCTCTGGCTAGTCACTCTTTTAGTTGTAGAAGAAACCAGGTTCTCCGTCCCACTGCGCGGTGGCACCTGATACACGAAAGGTGAACGAGGTCATGGACGTTGACGTTGTGGGGCGACTGCTGTCGACCCTGCCCGAGGATGACGATCACCCTTACCGCACGGGCCCCTGGCGTCCGCAGACCACGGAGTGGAAGGCCGACGACCTGACTGTCGTCGAGGGGGTGATCCCGGCCGATCTGGACGGGGTCTATCTGCGCAACACCGAGAATCCGCTGCACCCCGCGACGCGTAACTACCACCCCTTCGACGGGGACGGCATGATCCACGCGGTCGGCTTCCGTGATGGAAAAGCCTTCTACCGCAACCGATTCGTGCGCACCGATGGGCTGCTCGCCGAGAACGAGGCGGGGCGCGCGCTGTGGGCGGGCGCCTCGGAAATGCCGGCGTGGGCCGAGCGCGAGGACGGCTGGGGTGCGCGGCGCCGGATGAAGGACGCCTCGAGCACCGACGTCGTGGTGCACCGGGGGAGGGCGCTGACCAGTTTCTGGCAGTGTGGTGATCTCTACCGGCTCGATCCCTACTCGGCGCGCACTCTCGGCAAAGAGGACTGGAACGGCAAGTTCCCCTACCATTGGGGTGTCTCCGCGCATCCGAAGGTCGACGACGCCACCGGTGAACTGCTGTTCTTCAACTACAGCAAGGAAGCGCCGTACATGAACTACGGCGTGGTGGACCAGAACAATGATCTGGTGCACTATGTGGACGTCCCGCTGCCGGGCCCGCGGCTGCCGCATGACATGGCGTTCACCGAGAACTACGCGATCCTCAACGACCTGCCGATGTTCTGGGATCTCGAGAAGCTCGAGCACGGCGTCCATCAGCCGCGCTTCCATCGTGACATGCCGTCGAGGTTCGCGGTGATCCCACGTCGTGGCCAGAGTTCGGACATCAAGTGGTTCGAGGCCGCGCCGACCTACGTCCTGCATTTCGCCAATGCCTACGAAGATGGCGACGAGATCGTCCTCGACGGCTTCTATCAGGGCCAACCGGAGCCGTCCACCGCGGGGATCGAGGGGAAGTGGCAGCGCGCCTTCCGCTTCCTCGCCCTGGACTACATGCAGACCCGGCTGCATCGCTGGCGTTTCAACCTCGTGACGGGGCAGGTCAAGGAGGAGCCGCTCAGTGAACAGATCACCGAATTCGGCATGATCAACGGCGCGCACGGCGGCCGCGAACACCGCTACGTCTATGCCGCCACCGGGAAGCCGGGGTGGTTCCTGTTCAACGGTCTGGTCAAGCATGATGTGAAAACCGGTGCGGAGGAGCGCATCTCCTTCGGGGAGGGGGTGTACGGCAGTGAGACCTCGATGGCTCCCCGGGTGGGCAGCACCTCCGAGGACGACGGCTACCTCGTCACACTGACGACGGATATGAACGCCGACGCCTCCTATTGTCTGGTGTTCGACGCGGCCCGGATCGGTGACGGACCCGTCTGCAAACTCGCCCTGCCTGAGCGGATCTCGAGCGGCACCCATTCGACCTGGGCGGCCGGTTCGGAGTTGCGCCGTTGGCGGACCACGGACTCGGCCGCGGAAGCGATCGGACTGTAGTTCGCAGCAGGGCCGCGGGGGTTCTCGTCGATGCGTACGCGCAACGGCGGGAACCCTTCGTCGTGTGCCGGAAAGGTGACTGTTCATCATGTATTGATCCGTATGCGTTCGATGTCTTTTAGGCATTGGTGCTCTATGTCCATAGGGCGGGCGATCTCGTTGTCGCTCCCGTGATACCGGATATCGCAGGCCGTTGTTACGAAGATGTGGCGAATTCGTTGTGCGACTCTCTCTAATGTAGTAGTGTGAGTCACACCGCTAATTGAAGCGATAACTGTCGGGTGTGGTGAGCCGAATCGTCGACCCCCGCCAGTGAGATCGTCATGTCAGGAAGGTGAACCCATGGTCCAGGCCAAGCGCGGACTGCATCCGAAAGCCCGCGTCGAGGACTTCCTCGCTCGTGGATGGTGGACGAACGAGACTCTGGATCACGCGTTCCGTGCCCAGGTCGATCTCCGCGGCGAGGCCACCGCGATGGTGGATCCCGCGAACCGGCGTGATCTGGTCGGCTCGGATCCGCGCCGCGTCACCTGGAACGAGCTCGAGTCCGAGGTCACCCACCTCGCTGCCCGTCTGATCGAACGCGGCATCGGCCGTGGTGATGTGATCGGCGTGCAGTTGCCCAACTCCATCGAACTGGCGGAGGTCTATCTGGCCGCGTGGACGATCGGTGCGGTGGTCTCGCCGCTGGCCATGCAGTATCGCGAACACGAGATCGTCACGATGGCCAATCGCGCTCGGTTCCTCACCCTGATCACCACCAGCCGGTTCGGTGATCGGAGCCCGGCGGCCGACGTGATCGCCGCCGCCGACCGGATCCCGTCGCTACGTTCGGTACTGACCATCGGCGCCGCCGACGAGGCCACCGACGCCTCGGACGCGCACCTCGTGCCAGGGCCGGCCTCGGCGCAGGACCGGGCACTGCTCGAGGCTCGGCGCGTCGAGGACCCGAACGAGCCCAACGACTGTGTGACCATCTGCTGGACCTCGGGCACCGAGGGAGAGCCCAAGGGCGTGCCCCGCACCCATTACGACTGGATCGCCTTCTCGGTAGCGACAATCGACGCACCCCGCGTGCAGGCCGAGGATGTGCTGCTCAACCCGTTCCCGATGATCAACATGGCCGGCATCAACGGGATGTTCCTGCCCTGGCTGTTCACCGGTGCCACGCTGGTACAGCATCATCCGTTCGACGCCCCCACCTTCTTCGCCCAGATCGCCGCCGAACGCGTCACCTATACCCTCGCACCGCCCGCCCTGCTGTGGATGCTGCTGCACAACGAGGCGTTGCTGTCGAAGATCGACCTGTCCAGCCTCACCCGGATCGGCTCCGGGTCCGCCCCGCTGCAGCCGCCGATGGTCCGTGGCTGGCAGGAGCGATTCGGCTTGAGTGTCATCAACTTCTTCGGCTCCAACGAGGGGGTGGCCCTGCTCTCGAGTGCCGAGGACTTCCCCGATCCCGACGACCGGGCTCGCTACTTCCCCCGCTACGGTGCCCCGGGAACGAACTGGTCCTCGCGCATCGCCGACCGGGTCAGCGTGAAGCTCGTCGACACCGAGACCGGTGAACTGATCACCGTGGCGGGCAGGCCGGGTGAGCTGCGGATCGCCGGGCCGACGATCTTCCCCGGTTACGTCGACGGCGAGACCCTGGCGAGTCCGTTCGACGAGGAGGGGTACCTCAGGACCGGTGACATCTTCGAGATCGCGGGTGAGAGCGATCAATACCTGCGCTATGTGGACCGGAGCAAGGACCTGATCATCCGCGGCGGCATGAACATCGCACCGGTCGAGCTCGAGGCGATGATCGCCGAGCATCCGGCGGTCGCCGAGGTCGCCGTTGTCGGTGATCCCGACGACGTTCTCGGCGAGCGGGTCGCCGCCGTGGTCGTGCTGCGTCCGGACGCCGAACTCACGCTCGAGGAGGTGGTCGAGTTCCTGCGCGAGCGCAAACTGGCTTCCTTCAAGCTGCCGGAACGCCTGGAGATCCGAGAGATCTTGCCGCGCAACGCTGTGGGCAAGCTGCTCAAGCGCGATCTGCGCAAGCAATCGCTGCTCGCGGACTGAACGATCAGAAAGGTCATCCATGGTTTACCGTGTCGTCCAGTGGGCCACCGGCGCGATGGGCACGGCGATACTGCGCGCGCTGATCGATCACCCCGCCACAGAATTGGCCGGTGTCTTCGTCTACGGCGCGGACAAGGAAGGACTCGATGCGGGCGTCATCGCCCGCCGCCCCGACACCGGCGTCCGGGCGACCCGGTCGGTCGAGGACATCCTGGCCCTGGACGCCGATGTGGTGATCCACGCGGCGCGGCTGGGTCCCTACGGCAGCCATGACGACGAAATCATCGCGCTGCTCGAATCCGGCAAGAACGTCATCACGATCAACGGGTACAGCCATCCCGAGTACTGGGCGGGGCCGCGCGCCGACGCGCTGGCCGCGGCCTGCGCGAAGGGCGGCTCCAGCCTGGTCTCGGCCGGGCTGAATCCGGGCTTCATCGGTGAACAACTGGCTGTGGTGGTCTCGGGTCTGACCCAGTCCCTGGACCGCCTCCTGATCGTGGAGAACGTCGACAGCAGTGCTGTGCGGCAACCGGAGTACCTGTTCGGCATGCTGGGCTTCGGCGCAGATCCGGCCACCATCGATCCCGATGATGTGAACTGGGGGCCGGTGTCCGCGCTGAACGGCATGTACGAGGAGTCGGTCGCCGCCGTCGCGTCGCGGCTCGGTCTGGTCTTGGAACGGGTGCAGACCGAGCACCAGGTGTACTCGGTCGACCACGACATCGAGATCCGCGCAGGCGTGGTGAAGGCAGGCACCGTCACCCACACCAACTGGCGGTGGCACGGGATCGTCGGCGGGAGGCCCACCATCACCATCTCGATCAACTGGTTCATCGACGCCACCCATCTCGAGCGCACGGATCCGCCGCTGTGGCAGGTCGAATTGACCGGCCATCCGGGCGCGACGATCACCATCGATCTGCACAAGCATCCCGACGACACCACCCGGATGACCGCCGAGCAGTACGCGGTGGCGGCCTCGGTGGTCAACACGGTCCCGTTCGTGTGCGACGCATCGCCCGGCCTGCTCACCCGGCCCAGTGTCACACCGTTCCGTGGTGACCTGCGCCCCGTCACCGTGTGAGCACGCGGCCACACGTCGTCCATGCCAGCCCGCCGATGCCGGACATCGGCGGCACCCGATTGGAAACCCATGTCTCAGTTCAGCTCCGATGTTTTCGTCTACGACGCGGTGCGCACGCCGAAGGGCCGTGTCAAGCGCAACGGCGGGACACTGGCCGAGGTACCGGCCTACGAGTTGCTCGCCACCGTGCTACGAGCTCTGCGCGCCCGTGGCCTGAATCCGGATCTCGTCGATGATGTCGTCATCGGTACCAGTACCGCGGCGGGGGAGCAGGGCGGTGATATCGCGCGGGCGGCCACCCTGTGGGCGGGCTGGCCCGACGGGGTGCCCGGCGGTGTGGTGTCCCGGCTGTGCTGCTCCGGCCTGGACGCGATCGCCACCGGTGCCGCCAAGATCGCCTCCGGACTCGACCGGATCGTGATCGCGGGCGGTGTCGAATCCATGTCGCGAGTGCCGATGCTGCTCGACAAGCCGGCCTTCGCGTTCGAAGGAGAACTTCAGGACCGCACCGGCTACGTCACCATCGGGGTCGCGGCGGATCTGACCGCCGCCGACTTCGGTTTCGGCAGAGCAGATCTCGACGCGTACGCGGTGCGTTCCCACCGGCGCTCGGCCGCCGCGCCGGTCTCGGATTCGATCGTTCCGGTCCTGTCGGGCGACACCGTGATCCTCGACCGCGACGAAGGCGCTCGACCGGATGCCGAGATCGCCGGCTTCGCCGGACTTCCCACGCTCTTCGGCGACGATCCCTCCTGGGAGCGGGTGGCCACGCAACTGCCTGATTCCATACGTCCGGTCGGTGGGCTGCACACCGTCGGCACGGCACCACAGCTGTCCGACGGCGCCTCGGCGATACTGCTCGGATCGGAGCAGGCGCAGTCGGCGATCGGTACCGCGCCGATCGCGCGGATCGCCGGTGTCGCCCAGCGCGCCGTGCGTTCCCCTCGGCTCACCGCCGGAGTCGAGGCCGCGCGCGAGGCCATGAAGCGCGCCGGCATCACCGCCGGGCAACTCGATGTGGTCGAGGCCAACGAATCCTTCTCGGTGTCGCCGCTGTTGATGATCCAGCAGCTCGGTTTGGATCCGGAGCGAGTGAATCCGCACGGCGGCGCGGTCGCCACCGGGCATCCGCTGGGAGCAAGTGGCGGCGTGCTGCTGGTGAACGCGCTCGACCAGCTCATCCGGACCGATGGCGAATTCGCGTTGCTGACCATCCCCGGTGGCCTGGGACTGGGTTCGGCCGTCGTCGTGCAGCGAATCAGGTGAACGATGTTCGAGAAGCAGGACCTCCCATGACCACGATCAACGGGTTCGTCTCCGAGACGACCGGCTCCGGCGCCGCGGCACGCGTGGTCGATCTGTCCGACGCTCTCGCCGCGCTGGACCTGACCCGGGTGGACGCCGACCGTTTCCGGGCTACCAGCCTGGATCTCGGATTTCCCCGCCTGTTCGGCGGCCAGCTGCTCGCGCAGGCGCTGGTCGCCGCGACGCATACGGTCGACAGCGACATGCGGCCGCATTCCCTGCACGCCTCGTTTCTTTCCGGGGGCGATGCCGACAAGCCCCTCGACCTCGTGGTGACACGGCTGCGCGACGGCAGACGGATGGCACGCAGGCAGGTGGTCGTCGAACAGGGTGGGCGCGGCCTGATGACCGCGATCGTCTCGGCCGCGACCGATGTCCCCGGACTGGAACACCAGGACCGCATGCCCGACGTGCCCGCGCCGCCGCAGTGCCCCACGATCGAGGAATGGACGGCGCCCTGGGGAGGTCTCACCGAGACCTGGGTGACGACCGGTCTGGTGGAGCTGCGCATCGTGCCCGAGCCCATCCCCGACCGGACGATGGTGTGGTTGCGCGCCGAGGCGGCGATGCCCGACGACCAGCTGCTGCATCAGGCGATGACACTGCTGATGTCCGACATCACGGCGTTGTCGGCCGGACTGGCCCCGCACGGTGTGCCCGTCGGTGGAGAACACCTGGGCGAGCAGCCGTGGGACGGCGTGTCGATCGACCACGCCATGTGGTTCCACCGGCCCGCCCGAGCTGATGGCTGGCTGCTGTACGTGCAACGTTCACCGTCGGCGTTCGCCGGTCGCGGGCTGATCGTCGGCGAGGTGTTCGACGAGAGTGGCCGGTGCGTCGGCTCATTCACCCAAGAAGGCTTGTACTTCCCCGATATTCCCGAACAACGATCGGAGTAGCGATGGACGCCGACGAGAAGCTGGCGCTCGCGCGGAAGATGTTCCACGCCTGGGACACCCTCGACTGGGACGGCGTGGTCGCGCTGTTCGCCGAGGACGGTGTGCTGCACAGCGTCATGCAGGAACCGGTGGTCGGCAGGACCGCCATCGCCGAACGCATCGGACTGCTCGGCAGCAAGACCGAGCGGTGCAAGTTGCACATCAAGGCGCTCGGCATCATCGACGGCCGGGTATTCGTGGAGCGGGTCGACGACTTCGTCTTCGACGGCAATCACGGTGAGGTGCCGGTGGTCGGAATCCTGCGAATGGCCGACGGCATGATCACCGAATGGCTC
Source organism: Nocardia higoensis (assembly GCF_015477835.1). Classification (NCBI taxonomy): domain Bacteria; kingdom Bacillati; phylum Actinomycetota; class Actinomycetes; order Mycobacteriales; family Nocardiaceae; genus Nocardia; species Nocardia higoensis. The sequence continues at coordinate 124,702 of NZ_JADLQN010000001.1, forward strand.
GAGTACTACGACCGGCCGACTCTGCTGGCCGGTCTGGGCTGGAGCTCCGAGCCGCACTGACGGGTCACCTTCCGGCGTCCCGCTTGCCCTGACGCCGATGCTGCGGCCGTCCGTCGGCCGCGCCGTCGTCAAGCGATCCGGCAGCGGTGCCCGCGCTCGATCCCACCGACGCCGAGGGCATCGCTCGCGGATTCTTCGCGGGTCGTCATCGGCAGTGACTGTGGCGCCGACCTTCGGCGTCGAGACCTGTGCGTCGGCGGTGGTCAGTGGATGACCGGGGTCGTCGAACAGATCGAGCTGACCCCGCACCGGCGGCCCTTGGTCGCCGCTCTTCTTTCGCACGGCCCGGCCCCCCGCACCCGGGCCGTGCGAATTCGCCGGGACGCACTCCCGCGTTTCGGCATCGGCGGTTCGCGCCGCCATCAGGTAAGTCGAAGGGAAACAGCAGATGAGGAAATTGGTAGCGATGGCTGCGGGTGTCGCCGCGGTGTGTGGAATCACCGCGGGTGCGGCCGGCGCCGCGCCGAGCGGGGACGGAATCGTCGACTTCACGGCCTACGCCACGGACTCCCAGAGCGTCATCAGCATCGATGAGGGCGCACTGGTCGTCGAGGAGTCCACCCTGAAGGTGAAGGCCGCCGACGGTCGCCTGCTCGCCGGAATGCCGCTGAACTTCCGGATCGATGACTTCGAGTTCCCGATCGCGGCCGAGATCTCCGGTCGCACCGCGACGCTCACGCCGCAGTTCGACCGGGAACACGCGGTGTTCAAGCCGGTGGCGCTGCCCTACGAGGACAAGGCGCCGTGGAAGAACGAGTACGACCGTGAGGTCTCCGCCTGGGCCCGCCTCACCAGCACCATCGCCATGGGCGCCGCCATCGGCACCACTGTCGGCGGTATCGGCGGCGCGGCCGTCGGTTGTGTGCTCGGTGGTATCGCGGGCGCGACGGTCGCCTCGGCCACCATCATCGGGCTGTTCGGTCCGTTCATCCCCGCGGCTGCCATCGGCTGCCTCGGCGGTGTGATCGCGATCGGCGCGCTCGGTACGGTCGCCGGTCAGCTGCTGATCACCGGTCCGGTGGCGATCGCGGCGGTGATCCAGTACTTCACCACGATCAACTCCCCGGCGCCCAACCCGGCTCCGGTGAAGTAGAACCGACAGAGCCGAACATCCTCGTTCGGACCGAAGTCTCCATCCGGATTCGTTGCCGGGTGGAGCCTTCGGTGTTCGACGGGTCAGAGTTCGATGTGGTGCGACCTCAGCGAGGCCGCGGTCATCGGCGGCGCCCACAGCAGCGTCGACTACGTCGGCAGCCAGCGGCGCGAGGGCAGTGGGGGAACGATCCAGAACACCTCCCCGGCGACCGAAGCCGGGGAGGGGAGTTCGATCCGATCTCCGGCGTCGAGCAGCTGACCACCGCGCGATTCGACATCCGTGCCGCCCACGACCGCGTCGGTCTCGGTGATGAACACCTGCCGCTCATCCGGGATTGCGATGTGTTGCATCAAAGTCCTGCTGTCGGAGCGGTGGCGTGCGGCCGCGGCTCAGGCGGTCGCCTCGGCGGCGAAATGCTGGAACGCCGCTTGGGCCTCGGGGAATGTATGCCGCGCGCCGTTGCGGCTGGTGGCGAGCAAGTCGGCGAGATCGCTGGGGTCGGCGGAGGCGGGCAATGTGACAGTCGCGCCTTCGACGGCGTCGGCCGTGCGCAGTGCGCCGGCGGCCGCCACGATCACCTCCCCGTTGATCGTCGATCGCGGATCGAGAAGGGCGCGCACGAGCGGGGCGACAGCCTCGGCCTGCATTTTCGCGGCATGGCGAGGATCGATGTTCGCTTCGGTCATCTGGGTGGTGGCGTAGGGCAGCACCGTGTTGGTGTAGACACCGCGACGCGCGCCCTCCACCGCCGCGGTGCGCCCGAAAGCGATCACCGCACCCTTGCTCGCGGCGTAGGCGGAGACTGTCGGCTCGCCGTGCAGACCCGCGGTCGAGGCGACGAGCACGATCCGTCCGTACCCGGCCTCGCGCATGACCCGCGAGGCTGCCGCGGCCGGCAGGATCGTCCCGGTCACGTTGACCGCCAGCACATCGGTGAGATTCTCCGCGGTGGTCTTGTGGATCATCTGCGGCCGGCTGATCGCGGCATTGGTGACCAGCGCGTCCAGCCGACCCCACCGATCGAGGGCCGTCTGCACCAGCCGTTCGGCTGTGCCGGGATCCTCGACGGCGCAATAGTCGGCGACAGCGTCTCCGCCCATCGCCAGTATCTCGCGCACGACGTGGTCGGCAGGTCCGAGCCCCCGGTCGTCGACGACTCGATTGCGATTGTTGACAACGACGCGTGCGCCGTGGGCGGCGAGGTCGAGTGCGAAGGCACGGCCGAGGCCCTTGCCCGCACCGGTGATGACGACGACGTGATCAGTCAGTGATGGTCGCATGCGCTGTCCTTTACTCGTGTGCGCTTCCTGGGGTGAGCTGCGGATCACCTTTGTTCGCGAATGAGGTCCAGCGCACTTCAGTGGGGAGTTCTACTCTGTTAGTTGTAGCTTGGCCTGGCGGCTTTGCCAACCCACCTTCTCCGAATTGCCCGCTTCGCCCTGTTCGGGGGGCGCGGCGAGTTCTACACGGCGATCGCATGCCACGATCGGGCCCGAGTTCTCGACGATCGGGATGACACGGGAAGCCGGCTACACCTTCGGCGCGCTCGGATTCATCGGTTCCGATATTCCGCTGCTGGTGTCGAGATGCCGTGCGAGGTTGCGCAGGCCGACTCGTGCGCGGCGACGCATGACGGCGGCGGCCAGGGGCAACAGAGTCCATCGCAGTACGCGGGCATCGGCGCGACTGTACATCCGCCACCGGATCGCGCAGTGTTCCGCATCGATGGCGTGGATGTCGATCTCCATGCGGGGGCGAAGTATCGGGAGGTTTCCTTCGGTGACCAGCCGCGCCGGTGGGCAGGCTTCGCGCACGTGCAACGAGATCGTCGCCGTACCTCGGAAGGGCACCGTGATGTTCTCGGCGTATCGCTTGCCCGGCGTCTCGGGCGCCAGGTCGTCGGCGGCGGTGACCGACTCGACGCCGGGGAACCAGTGGGGGAAATTCTCCAGGTCGGCGGTGAAGGCGAACGCATCCGCGTCGGAACAGGAGGCGGTGACTCGGGTGTCGGCCAGCAGGTACATCTCAACTCCTTCGGGTGGGTGATCGAGGCGAGGCTAAGGTGTGGACCGAGGTCTACAGTCAAGGAGAGAACCGTGCTGATCGGTGAGCTGGAAACACGCACGGGCGTCGGCAGGCATGCGTTGCGCTATTACGAGCGCCGCGGACTGCTCGGTGAGATCGGTCGCACCGCGGGCAATTACCGCGACTACCCCGAGGGGCTGGTCGAGCAGATCCGGCTGTTGCGCAGTATGCAGTCGCTGGGGTTCTCCCTGTCGGAGATCGGACAGGTTATGAACGGTGTGCGCGCTCGCGACATCGACTGCGCCGACGGCGCCGCCTTGCTCGCGGCCAAGCGCAGCCGCGTGGATGAACAGATCGTCGCCCTGCGAGCGCTCAGCGAACAACTCGCCCGCGAACAACGACACCTCGAGAAGAGAGCGCGTCGCCATGGCAAGGTGCCCGGCCGACCCCGCCCCCACTCGGGGAGGATGGGCTGAACCGGTGTGGACGACTCGCCGACCTCACCGCGCCGGTGCGCCGCGGGCCTGCCGCCTGTGACACCGGCTCGCGGCAGGCCGCTGTCGGCCGAGCCGGTATCCGCTACCGGACGCGGCGCGGGCTGTCGAACGAGCCGTCCTGTCCCGCCACGCGAGTCCGTCGGCAGCGGCGCTGCGCTCGAGGAACGACTTTCCGCCTCGCCGTTCTGGCGCGCCGAATGGTGGGCTTTCGGAGAGGGCCGGGGCGGGTTCCGCTACTGGCCGCTCTCCCACATCGGACAGTGGATCTTCACCCTTTCCGGCCCGGCCTACGTTTCGGGATTCCTCGCGGTCGTGCTCACTTGAAATTCGCCCTGTATGTGGGGTGACACGAGCAGGCGATCGTGCTGGGGCGGCGCGCAACTGCCGAGGGAGATGCTCGGCCGGTGGGCGATCAGCACAGTTGTCCGGCCGGTAGCCGGGGTCGATCGGGGATCGCGCGATGATGCTCGTAGGCGTACCGTCGAGAGGGTGAGCAGTGGCGCCGTTCCAGCGGTAACGGTCGAGGGCTCGAGCTTGTGGGCCCGGGTGTTCGCCGCGCTCTACGACCCCCTGCTGTGGATGGGGGAGCGGGCGGGGATGGGCGCTCGCCGACAGGATCTGCTCGGTCGTGCGCAGGGGCGGACGGTCGAACTCGGCAGCGGTACCGGTCTCAACCTGGGCTACTACCCCGACGGTCTCGACGAGCTGATCTTGACCGAACCGGAGGCCGCGATGCGTGTGCGGCTGGCGCGGAGGCTGGACCGCAATCGACGTCGGGCGCGTGTGCTCGACGCCTCGGCCGAACGGCTGCCGTTCGAGGACGCGACCGTCGATACGGTCGTGTCGACGCTCGTGCTGTGCACCGTCGACGACCCCGATCCGGTGTTGCGGGAGATCGAGCGCGTGTTGCGCCCCGGCGGTCGGCTGTTGTTCCTCGAGCACGTGCGTTCCCGGTCGCCGCGACTCGCTCATTGGCAGGATCGCCTCGCCGAGCCGTGGCGTCGGTTCGCGGAGGGCTGCCACTGCAATCGTGACACCCTCGCACTGATCCGGGCGTCCGGGCTGGAACTCACGGACGTGCGGGAAGCGACGTGGCGGGGCATGCTCCCGATCGTTCGTCCGCTGATCACGGGTGTGGCCACCAAGGGCGATCACTGACCGGAGCCGGCACCTCGGCTCCAGCCTCCATTTCGCTCAGCGGGGGTCGAGACTGCTACCCGAACAGGTGACGGTTGTGACCGCCCCATCCTCTCGGCCCCGTCCCGGGTGGCTGACCGGGCGCCGACCGATGTCCCGATGCCGCCGAGGACAGGGGCGACGAGGCACTGGGGTAGCCGACTACTCATGACAGCGGCTGCGCCCCGGTCGAAGACTGGAAGGCGATTCGATCTCGGCGCGAGCCGGAGTTCGCGCCGGCCACCTGGAGGTCCCTCATGGTCAGCACAGCATCGATCGATCACTCCGCGACATCGACCACGCGGAAATCCCGGCCCTCACCTCGCCCGGCGCTCGCCGTCCGGTTGTCGAGGGTGGCCGCCGAGGCGCTCGACCGCCGCGTCGGCTGGTTCCGGTTGCCCACGCCGATGGGATTGGCCGTCCTCGTCGGACTCCGGAGCCGGCTGCGCGCGGACAATCTCTTCGATACCGGCCCACACCCGGACGGCCCGCTACCCGCCGATGAGCGCCCCGCGGACGAGCAGCTGCGCGCCCGCACCATCGACGGGAGCTACAACGACCTCGCCGATCCGCGCGCGGGCTCGGTCGGCTGCCGGTTCGGACGCAACGTGCCGCTCGAGTCCACCCGTCCGGAAGGTCCCGAGCGGATCATGGAACCCAATCCCCGCGTCGTCAGCCGTGAGCTACTGACCCGCGAGCGGTTCCAGCCGGCGACCACCCTGAACTTGCTGGCGGCGGCCTGGATCCAGTTCGAGGTCCACGATTGGGTCAGCCACGCTGACACCGAGACCGAACACTGGACGGTGCCGCTGCCGGATCGTGACCCGTGGCCGGAGCCGTCGATGACGATCCGCCGGACCCCCACGGTTGCGGCCCCCGATCCCGGCGGACCCCCCACGTACACCACCCGGGAATCGCACTGGTGGGATGCCTCCCAGATCTACGGCAGCACAGTGAAGTTCGCGGAGGCGCTGCGCACGGGGGAGAAGGGGCGGCTCCGGATCGACGAGCTTGGGCTGCCGCCGCTGGACGTGGAGAATCTGCTGGACCTGTCCGGTCCGGCGGCCAACGCGTGGGTCGGCCTGGCGCTGCTGCACTCGTTGTTCATGCGCGAGCACAACGCGATCTGCGAGCGTCTGGCGCGGCGCTACCCCGAGATGAGCGACGAGCAGCTCTACGACACGGCCCGTCTGGTGAATGCGGCACTGCTCGCGAAGATCCACACCGTCGACTGGACACCGGCTGTCATCTCCCACCCCACCACCGTCGCCGCCATGCGCGCCAACTGGTTCGGCATCCTCGGGGAGCGGATCGCCCGCCGGTTCGGCCGGGTCAGCGGCAGCGAAGTGCTCAGCGGCATACCGGGATCGACCGTCGAGGATCACGGTGTCCCGTATTCGCTGACCGAGGAATTCGTCGCCATGTACCGGATGCATCCCCTCATCCCCGACGAGTTCACCGTCCGCAGCCTGACCGACGACCGGGTCCTCGCCGAGCACATCCTGCCCGATCTGGGTATCGACCACATTCGCGAACGCATGACCGAGCACCCGGTGGACACCCTGCTCTACTCGTTCGGCCGCGCCCATCCCGGCGCGTTGACCCTGCACAACTATCCGATCCACCTGCAGGAACTGCGGCGCCCGGGCCACCCGGTGATGGATCTGGCGACGGTGGACATCCTGCGGACGCGTGAGCGGGGAGTGCCGCGCTACAACGAGTTCCGCCGTCTGATGCGGCTGCGGCCCGCGTCCTCGTTCCAGGAACTGACCGACGATCCGGTGTGCGCGGCCGAACTCGAACGGATCTATGGCGACGTGGAGGACGTCGATCTGATGGTCGGGCTCTACGCCGAGCCGAAGCCGCCCGGCTTCGGGTTCAGCGACACCGCGTTCCGGGTGTTCGTGCTCATGGCCTCGCGGCGGCTGTCGGCCGACCGGTTCTTCACCACCGACTTCCGCTCGGAGGTCTACACCGAGGCGGGTATGGCCTGGGTGCGCGACAACACCATGCGCAGCGTGCTGCTGCGCCATTTCCCCACCCTGGCGCCCGCGCTGGCGGGCGTCGCCAATCCGTTCGCTCCGTGGCGCAGCGTCGATCCGCGCGAGCGGGAAAGGACCCGACCGCGATGACCGACCTGGGCGCACCGCACACCACCGGCACCTACCTGCGTTACCGCGACGACCTCGAACAACCGCGTCCCGATGAGGAACGCGACATCGACAGGATCATCACGGTGTTGCGTTCCAACCTCGAAAGGGCTTACCGCACATACAAACACGGTGTACGCGACGCACACGCCAAGAGTCACGGCATTCTGCGCGGCGAACTCACCGTCCACTCCGGTCTCCCCACCGAACTGGCCCAGGGCCTGTTCGCCACCCCGGCCACCTATCCGGTGATCGCCCGGCTCTCCAGCACCTCGGGGGTGATCCGCAGCGACCAGTTGCGCGGGGTGCGCGGGCTCGGCATCAAGGTCCTCGGTGTGACCGGGCCCCGCATCCTGCCCGGTGATCAGGCGGACACGCAGGACTTCATCATGGTCACCCACCGGGAATTCCTGTTCGCCGATGCCCACACCTACCTCACCCGCGGGATGCCCACGGCGTGGGTGCTGGCGCGGTTGCCCGACGCCGTCCTGAACACCGGCGCCACCCTGGCCTCCGCGTTCGACAGACAGGTGTTGCGGCGTCTCGGACGCCGGGTGCCGCCGAACACGGCCGTGTTCATCAGGCCCAACACCCACATCCTCGGCGAGACCTTCTACACCTCGGCACCCCTGCGCTACGGCGATCACATCGCCAAGATGCTCTACATCCCTGTCTCACCCGAGGTCCGCGCACTGCGCGAGCAGCCGGTGGACCGCAGAGCGGGAATCAATGCCCACCAGGACGCGGTCGTGGACTTCTTCGCCGACCACAGCGCCGACTACGAACTGCGCGTGCAGCTGTGCACCGACCCGGTGATCATGCCCATCGAGGACGCCACCGTCGCCTGGCCGGAGGAACGATCACCGCATCGGGCGGTCGCGACCATCCACTTCGACCGCCAGGACCCCTACACCCCGCAACGCCGGGCGTTCGGTGACGATGTGCTCTCCTTCAACTCCTGGCGCGGACTCGCCGCCCACCGTCCGCTCGGCTCGATCAACCGGCTCAAACGGCGCGTCTACGAGGCATCGAGCAACTACCGCCACCACGTCGACAACGCCCCACGGCTCGAACCCACCGCCGATCAGCTCCCACGATGACCACCCAGGGGCGCCTACCTGCGAGAATGCTTTTCCCCGCGGACCTGGGAGAACTAGAATGGTCTCTTGTGGGAGATCGTTGGCAGCTCCTCGATCGCCCCGCCGAGTACGAAGCCGTTCGCACGGCGTTGACGAGCGGCGACATCGGTGGTGTGGTGCTCGTGGGCGCCGCAGGGGTCGGTAAGACCACCCTCGCCCGGCTCGTCACCTCCGGGCTGGGCGTTCCCGTGCAATGGGCTGCCTGCACCGAGTCGTCGCAGGCTATTCCCCTCGGCGCCTTCGCCCCGTGGATCGACGCGACCTCGACCCGCGATCCCATCGCGCTGCTCGGCTCGGCGCGGGAGAACCTGCTCACCGAACACGCCACTGTGATCGGTGTCGACGACGCGTACCTGCTCGACAGACTCTCCGCGACCCTGCTGCATCAGATCGCCGTCGACCGCGCCGCTCCGATCGTGGCCACCGTCCGCAGCGGCGAAACGGCTCCCGACGCGGTCACCTCCTTGTGGAAGGACGGATACCTCGAACGGGTCGAACTGCCTCCGCTGACCGAACAGCAGTGCGTCGCCCTGGTCGAAAACGTCCTGGGCGGCACTCTGGAAGGTCTCAGCGCCGATGTCATGTGGGAGACCTCGGGGGGAAACCCGCTTTTCCTGCGCAATCTCGTCGAGGGCGCGCTCGAGGCGGGCACCCTGACCGAGGTCGACGGGGTCTGGCAACTGCGCGGTCCGACGGCGCTGCCCTCGGGCCTGGTGGCCCTGCTGGACCGCAGGCTCTCCCGGGTGGACGAGCCGGTCCTGGAGACCCTGAAGATGCTGTCCCTCTACGAACCGCTCGATATCGACGTCCTGGTAAATCTGGTCGGCGAGCACGCCGTCGACGCCGCCGAGGTATCGGGCCTGATCCGCACCAGCCGTGACGGCCGCGCGGTCGGCGTCCGCTTCAGCCACCCGCTGCTCGGTGAGGTGGTGCGCCGCCGGATCGGCACGGCCGCCGCGCGTGCCCGCCGGGGCCGCATCATCGACATGCTGCGTGATCAGGCTCCGAGCACCGCCGCCCACCGCATCAGACTGGCCCAGCTCTGTGTCGAGGATGCCAGGCCGATCGACAGCGGCCTGTTGATCACCGCGGCCAAAGACGCTGTCGCGCTGTCCAATCTGCCGTTGGGTGAACGCCTCGCGCGCGCCGCTTTCGAACGCGGCGGCGGGCTGCCCGCGGCCGAGGTACTCGGCCGCGCCATGCTGTGGCAGGGACGTCCGAAGGAAGCCGCCCATCTCCTCGCCGACTTCGAGCCCGATCAGCTCGACGAACTCCAGCTCGTCCAGTGGGGAATTCCGTATGCCGGGGTGCTGTTCTGGGCCATGGGCGAGGTCTCCCGAGGCCACGAGACCATGGATCTGCTGAGTGAGCGTGTCGATCATCCCGCGCTGCGCCTCGTCGTCGACGCCGCGAACGCGGCGATGGCGGTGCACGAGAACCGGATCGCGGTCGGCATCGATGCCGCCGAACGGGTCCTCGCCGACCCGAACTCTCCGAAACAAGCCGTCGACTGGGCGGCCTTCGCCCTCGGGCTCGCGATGCCGGTGGCCGGTCGGGGCGTCGATTTCGCGCCGATCGCCGCGCGCAGCCGGGCTCAGCAGAAGACCACCGACGGGATGATCCGGGTCATGGTGTGCTATGGCGACGTCCTCGCGCTGACCCTGCTCGGCGAACTCGACCTCGCCGAGCGGCGGGCCGCCGAGTATTGCCAATTCCATTCTTCCGCACAGTTCCTCGGCTGGGCGATCGCCAAGGTCGGCTGCGCCACGGTGTCCACTTACCGTGGCCGTTTCCGCGCCGCGATCACCCTGTACGAGCAGGCCCTGGCCGCACTGAACGCCGAGTCCCCGCTGCCGTGGAAACTGCCCGCACAACTGATCCTGGCCCGCGCCTACGCGGCTGTGGGCGATGCCAGACAGGCCGAACGGGTGCTGGCCGACGCCGAAGAACACACCGGCCCGCACATGGCACTGCACGAACCGCAACGCGTGATCGCCCGCGCATGGCTGGCGGCATGCGCGGGCAGCAGGCATTCCGCGGTCGAACTCGCTCGCAAGGCCGCCGACATCGCCCACAGCGCGGGCCAATACGCGTTGGAAGCGGAGGCACTGCACCATGCCACCCGCTTCGGGGACCGGACCCTGGCCCGACGTCTGGCCGCTCTCGTCGGCCGGGTGCAAGGGCGCGTCGTGGCGATCTACGCGCGTCACGCCGCCGCCTTCGAACGCTCCGACACGCGCGCGCTGGACGCGGTGAGCGTCGAGTTCGAACAGGCCGGTCTGCTGTTGTCGGCTGCCGACGCCGCGGCGCAGGCAGTGCCGCTGCACGACCACGCGGGCAACCGGCGACTCAGCGCGCAGGCCGCGGCGCGTGCCCTCGATCTGGCGGGGCGGTGCGACGGCGCGGTCACCCCGGCCCTGCTCGCCGCCGCCCATCCCCTGCCGATCACCGATCGCGAACGGGAGATCACGGCGCTCGTCGCGCGTGGGCTGTCGAACCGCCAGATCGCGGAACGACTGTGCGTCTCGGTGCGCACCGTCGAAGGGCACATCTACCGCGCCTGCATCAAACTCGACGTCGCCGACCGCGACCAGCTCGCCGCCTTGATCTGGGGCGACGGCACACGCTGAGGCACGCTCCCGCACGTACGGATTCGCCTTGTCCGGTCCATCGCCTCCGCCCGAAGGAATTCGAGTGGTTCGTTACTCGCGATCGGCTGCTCTGCCGCGGCCACGCTGGAGTACACCATCCACATTTCTTTCGGGCGAGGTGAACCCATGGACATCGAGAGCGGAATTCCGGCCACCGCACGGTGCGAACAGGTGGACGCCGCGGCGCGGCGTTTCGCCGACAGCGCCACCCGCCGTGCGGACGTGGTCCGTCGACGACAAGCCGCGGATTCGGCCGTCGTGGACACCGCCGAAGAGATCATCGCGCGTGCCGATCGCTTGCTCGGCAGCGGCGAGGTGCCCGCGCGGGCGGTGATCGAACTGGGCGGTCAGGACGCGGTGGGCACTATTCGCTCGCTGGAGCGCGTCATCGGTTTCGCCAACGAACTGCAGGCCGTCAATTTCCTGGCGCGCGGCACCCGCGCGGCGGCCGCGGTCGCGCGGATCTCCCGCTGCGACAGGGGACGCGAGATCCCGGTGGGCACCGGCTCGTTGGTGTCGCCGCAACTGTTGCTCACCAACAATCACGTGCTGCCGACGCCCGCGGCCGCCGCGTCGGTGGTGGTGGAGTTCCGCGCGGAATCGGGCATCGACAACGTGCCCGACCCGACCGCGCGCTACCGGCTCGTACCCGAGGATTTCTTCGTCACCGACGAACACCTCGACTACACGCTGGTGCGCGTGGCGCCGGGCCCCGACGGCGTGGCCGCGGGCGTGACGTTCGGCTGGAATCCGTTGATCGCCGAACCGGGCAAGATCGTGGTCGGTGAGGCGATGAACATCGTCGGCCATCCCATGGGACGGCTCAAGGAGATCTCGATCCGGAACAATCGGCTCGATCTGCAACTGGACGAATTCCTGCACTACAGCTCCGATACCGAGCCGGGGAATTCGGGCTCGCCGGTGTTCAACGATCAGTGGGAGATCGTCGCCCTGCACCACTCCGGCGTCCCGAAGAAGGACGACGGCGGCCGGATCCTGCGCAAGGACGGCACGCCGTGGCGCCCCGGTGACGGCGAGGACACCATCGACTGGATCGCCAACGAAGGGGTCCGGGTGAGCGTGCTGCTGCGACATCTGGGAGCCGGGCACTACGACGCGGCTCGCCGCGCACTGCTCGACGAACTCGGCCCCGCGGCGCACCTGCCGGGCGAGGCCGCCCTCGAGGAGGCGGCGACCGTCGCACCCGTCGCGCCGCGACTCGTGCCGACGGTCGAGGGAGTCGTGCGCGGGACCCGGGGCCGCTCCACCGCGTTCGGCGGGCGCCGCAGCCTGCTGTTCCTGCACGGCCGCGGGCAGCAGGGCCGTGACCCGGTCGATCTGCGTCGCACCTGGACGGCCGGACTGAACAAGGGGCTGACACTGGCCGACCGCCCGCCGATCGATCCCGCCGACGTGTATTTCCCCTTTTACGGCGACCAGTTGGTCGCGGGCCCGGCCGCGTCCGAATCGGCCGCGGAGACCGGTTCGGCGCTCTACGAACGCCTGGTCGCGGAGGCCGCCGACCGTGCCGGGTTGCCCAGCGCCGAGGACATTCCCGCGATGGCCGAGGAGGGGCTCGGCACGGTCGTGCTGAGCCGGGTACGTGACCGGCTCGCCTGGATCGCCGCGCGCAGCCAACTCGACTCGGCGCTGATCGGGGCGCTGTTCGGGGACGTCGCCGCCTACCTCGACGACGAACAGGTGCGCAAGAGCGTGCTGGCCACCGTCCTCGCCGACGTGCCCGCCGACGGGGAACTGATTCTGGTCAGCCACAGTCTCGGCACAGTCGTCGCGATGGATCTCCTCACCCAGTTGCCGCGCGAACTCGACGTCCGTCTGCTGGTCACCGCGGGCAGTCCGCTCGGTCTGGACGCGGTCCACCGCAAACTCCTCGCCGGTGGCCCCGCCTGGCCCGATCGCGTCGGGGAGTGGCTCAACACCTGGTATGCCGGTGACCCGATCGCCATCGGTTGCCCACTCCGACCGACCTGGGGCGCGGACCTGCGCGACCTGCCCGTCGAGAACCCGGCGGAGCGGGCGCACGATATCGCCGAATATCTCGCTCATCCCGAGGTGGCCACGGTCATCGGCGGCCGACTGGCCGATGTCGAGTAGTGCGTTACCCGCGATGCGGACGTGTGTCGGCGATGAGAGTGGACCGCGCACCGTCCGAGCGGGTGCAGACCGTCGCCGACAGTCGAGACCGGCCGAAATGCCGTCGGCCCGTTCGGTAATCGAAGGATCGGGAGAAGACCATGAACAACGACCTGAAACTCCAGGGCCACACCCCGTTGTCGAGTGCGGGGACCCTCGTGGAGAACGCCGAGCAGCCACCGGACACCGGCTCGGGCCCCGGAGCCGTCACGGCTGCGGGCGATATCGAAGACATCGGCGGCTACGTACTGTCCGGCACCGCGGCGGAGAGCGGGTTCGCCGACACCACAGAGCTTTCCGGGCTCCCCGATATCGCCTGGGCCTCCTACGGCGCACCGTCGGTGCCGGTGGACGAGCGCATCATCGGCGCCGACGATCGCGTCCAGGTGACCGACACCACGAGCTATCCGTGGCGGGCCCACGCCTCGCTGCTGATCACCGCGGCCGACGGTTCCCAGTGGGTCGGCACCGGATGGTTCCTCGGCCCGCACACTCTCGGCACCGCGGGGCACGTGGTCTTCATCAACAACAGCGGCGTTCCCGGTCGTGACGGGTGGGTGCAGTCGATCCGGGTGATCCCCGGTCGCAACGGCGCCCAGCAGCCCTTCGGCTCGGTCGTCGCCTCGGGGGGTGCGTTCCGTTCGGTGACCGGCTGGACGCTCAACGGCGATCAGAATTTCGACTACGGCGCCATCGTGCTCGCGACCGACCTCGGCAATCAGACAGGATGGCTCGGATTCGGTGTGTACAACGACGCGACCCTGCGGGCCGCGACGGCGAATGTCGCCGGATATCCGGCGGACAAACCCGCGGGTACCCAGTGGTATCACGCCTCCCGGGTCTCGGCGGTCAACGAACAGAAGGTGTTCTACGAGACGGACACGGTGGGTGGGCAGAGCGGCAGCGCGGTGTACCGGCTCGTCGACGGAGACCGGCAGGCCTTCGCCATCCACGCCTACGGCGGCTCCACGGCCAACTCGGGCACGCGGATCAACACCTCGGTGTTCAACAACCTGCTCGCCTGGCGGGCATGACCGGCCCGCTCATCCGGGGCAGCGTCGACTCACCGGAGGGGCCGGTCGCGTTCGCGGCGGTCTACCTCGAATCGGCGCCCGCGCCCACACCGGATGTGGCCGTGATGACCGGTGCGGACGGCGGTTTCGTCCTCGCCGGAGTCGGCCCGGGCCACTACCGCCTCGGCGTGCACGCCCCCGGTCACGACCCACGGCACGTCGATCTCGACGTCGGCGACGAGGACGTCGTCGTCCACGTCCGAATCCCGTGAAACCGAAACGATCTCGTACACAAACGATCTCGTACACAGAGGAATACGACGATGAACAACACCGGTGACACCGTCGCCGTCGATCGGGTGAGTCCGGTCGAGGCGCCGCTGCAACGAGAAACCAGCACTGCCGAACTGATCCAGGTCGACGCGCTCATCCGCGCGAGCGACGCCCGCCTCGCCTTCGGCGTCGACGGGCAGCGCACCACGGTCGCGGTGCTCGACACCGGACTGCGCACCACCCACCGCGACTTCGCGGGTCGGGTGCGCGCGAGCCGGAACTTCACCCGCGACAACGGTGGTGACCCTCGGGACGCCACCGACGGACAGGGCCACGGCACCAATGTGGCGGGCATCATCTGCGCGGGCGACCTGCACATCGGCATCGCCCCTCGTGCGGGAGTCGTCCCGGTCAAGGTGCTCGACAACACGGGCAACGGGTCCTTCCTCGCCATTCGCGACGCCCTGCGGTGGGTGTTCGCCCAGCGCGCCGCACTCGGCATCACCGCGGTGTGCATGTCGCTGGGCGCGTCCGACAACAGGACCACCGACAGTGATCTCGCGGCCGATGCGATCGGGCGGGCGATCGCCGACCTCACCGCGGCGGGCGTCGCCTGCTGCGTGGCCGCGGGCAACGACTTCTTCGCCCACGACAGCGCCCAGGGCATGAGCTACCCCGCGATCTTCCGGCAGACCATCAGTGTCGGCTCCGTGTACGACTCCGATGTCGGGCCGTTCAGCTACCTGTCCGGCGCACAGGTCACCCGGACCGGCCCCGACCGGATCACGCCGTTCTCACAGCGGCTGCACGAGAGTGTCGGGGGCGCGTGTGCGACCGACCTGTTCGCCCCGGGCGCGCCGACCACTTCGTCGGGGATCGCCGGGGACACAGGCGAATCCGTGCAGCACGGCACCAGTCAGGCCACACCGGTGGTCGCCGGCGTGGTGCTGCTGCTCCAGGATCTGTGCCTGAAGAGCACCGGAACGCTGCCGACCGTGGCGGATGTGCGCCGCTGGTTGCTCGAGGGCGCGGTGTCCATCAACGACGGTGACGACGAACGCGACAACGTCCGCAATACCGGCCTGGACTTCGCCCGCGTCAGCGCGCCGGGTGCGCTGCGGGCCTGCGCCCGTGACATCGGTGCCCAGGTCGGCGGCGCGGCGGTCACCGTCCCGACGAACTAGTGCGTTTCGAAGGGGGCGGGCTGGTAGCCCGCCCTCCGTTTCGTACACGGGCCGCCACCGTCCGTAGCGGTCGGCTGGTCGCGTTGAGGCCCGGCGATTGCACGGCGTCCGCGAGCGTCTCCGTTGCGGAGGTGGGCAGGCTTCTGCGGCGCGAGCACACGCTGCCCGCGGCAGCACTGGTGGACCTACGGCGGCCGATCCCGCTGATCCGCTGGGACTTCGAGGACCCGACGATCCGGATGAATCGCGTACCGAGTTCGCGGATCAGGTGAAACGAGGATCGGCTGGCTCGAGATCGAGCTGATCAACAGGCGCGGTGCGTTGCGCACGCTCGTCGCGGTCGAGTACGGGCTCCTGGGATGATGCGACTGGTATATCTCGGAAGTGGGTGCTGTGCGGATCGGAATCCTGGCGTACGAAGGCTGTTTCGCCTCCGAGGTGTTCGCTGTCTCCGATTTTCTCCGCATCGCCGATCATGTCGCCCGCGACAACGGCGCCCCCGGCGCCGAGGTGTTCCGGACCTCGGTGGTGGCCGCGTCGCTCGAGCCGGTGACGGCTGCGGGCGGGTTCACGATCGGGGCGCGTCGATGGCATCACGGCTTCGATCTGCTCGTCGTCCCGGGATTCGAACTCTCGCCCGCCACCGACCTGGATGTCCGGCTCGGCCACCACAGCCGCGAAATCGACTTCCTGAGCACTGCGGCCCGCCGGGGCATCCGGATCGCATCGGTGTGTGTCGGGGCCTTTCTCCTGGGTGAGGCAGGCCTGCTGAACGAACGACGGTGCACCACTTCGTGGCTGTTCGCATCAAGACTGGCCAGGCGGTATCCGCAGTCGACGGTGTGTGCGGAATCCCTGATCGTCACCGACGAGCAGATCATCACCACCGCGGCGTTCACCGCGTCCCTCGACCTCGCGACCGCCATCGTTCGAGACCACCTCGGCGCCGACGTCGCGCGGGCCACCGCACGTATCACCCTGGTATCGGAGAACCGGACCAGCCAGGCGCCGTATGTGGTCGAGTCCATGGTGGAGACGAGCACGGGGCCATTCGCGATCGCGGTCCAGCAGTGGCTGGTCGATCACCTGACCGAGCCCTACAGCCTCTCCCGGCTGGCGGACGCCTTTCATGTCAGCACCAGGACGATGCTGCGGCGCTATGCCGAGGAGGCAGGTTGCGCACCGCTGACCTTCCTGCAGGAGGCTCGGATCGGCGCCGCCAAACGATTCCTGACCGACACCGAGGTGCCGATCGGCGAGATCCCTCGACGCGTCGGGTATCAGGACCCGAGCACCTTGCGCCGACTCTTCCTCGATCGTGTCGGCATGGGACTCGGCGACTACCGCCGCCAGTTCCGCGCACGCTGAGGCCGGGTGGCGCGTGGCCGGATCCACACGAAAGGTGGCGATCGCGCCCCTCCCTCACGATGCGCCGGCCCACGAGGATCGAGCCTGTTCACCTCGAACCGCACGACGAACAGGGATACCCACGATGACAACTCGCGAGATGACCGAGGACGACCCACTCGACGATTTCGAGCGTCGCCACCTCACCTTCGACTCGGTGACGAAGGTCGTGCTCGTATCCGGCTCGGGTCCGGCCGTCGTCGTGATGCCGGAGATGCCCGGCATCAGCCCTCACCTCGCCCGTTTCGCGCGGTGGGTTCGCGACGCCGGGTTCACCGTGTACCTGCCGTCCCTGTTCGGTCGCGACGGTGCGGTACCCACCGCGGCCGACGGCGCCGCGGTGATGCGGCGAGCGTGCGTCAGCGCCGAGTTCCGGGCGTTCGGCGCCAACCGGACCAGCCCCGTCACGCGATGGCTGCGTGCTCTGGCCGCCGCCGCGCACGAGGAGTGCGGCGGCCCCGGGGTCGGGGCCGTCGGCATGTGCTTCACCGGCAACTTCGCTCTGACCATGACGCTCGAGGCGTCAGTTCTCGCGCCGGTGCTCTGCCAACCTTCCCTTCCGCTCGACGACCCCGCCGGGCTGGAAATCGCACCGGAGGACCTCGAGGCGGTGCGAGAGCGACTCGACCGCGACGACCTGACTGTGCTCTCGTTTCGGTTCGCCGGCGACAAGTGGTGTCGCGCGGAGCGTTTCGCCGCCTATGAGTCCGCACTCGGCGACCGATTCGTCGGCACGGTGCTCCCGGACAGCGCGGCCGACTCCACGCCCCCACCGTTTTTCGCGGATGTGGTGGCAAGTCCGCACAGTGTCGTGACGGCGCATTTGATCGACGCCGCGGGCGAGCCCACTCTCGCCGCCCGCGACGAAATTCTGACGTTCCTCGCCGCACGGCTGATCCCCGGACGCTGACCAGGGTGCTGCCCGGCAACATCCCGATCCGCCCAAGGATGGCACGCCTCCGTGAAGCGGTACATGTCCGAACATGGCGCGGGCCATCCGGCGCGGCGCCGGGCCGGGGCGTAACGGATGGCCACTGGATCGAGCACCGCCGACCCGACGGTCGATCGATCCGGAACGCACGATCGGCGATCGGTGGTGAGCCACCGATCGCCGATCGTCATGGAAGCGTCACCGCGAGAACGAATTACGCAGATCGGCGAGGGTGGCGCGGCGTTCGTAGGCGATCCAGGCGAAGATCGCGGCGAGCACCAGCGGGAAGATCGCCATCGCGGGCTTGCCGACGATGAAAGCCTGCGTCGCGGCGGCGAGCACGGTGAGAACGGACAGGCCCGCGGCGGCGAGAGCGCTGAGCCGGGGCACCATCAGCCCGATCCCACCCGCGACCTCGGCGACTCCGATGAAGATCAGCAGTCCGAGGGGGATGGTCAGATTCTCGGGGGCGTTCTCGGCCAGCGCGTTCGGCATGAGGAGCTTCGGCCCGCCGGAGGCGATGATGAAGAACAGGCCGAGCAGGATCTGCAGGGTCCACAGGACACGGTTGCGGATCGCGCCGGGACGGTGGGTGGCGGCGGTGGAGAAAGCGGCAGTGGTCATGTCCGGTCCTTCTGTGTCGGTCGCGCCGGGTCGGTAGCGCGTTCACCTGATACGACGGAGCGCCATCCGAGGAGTCATCGCTGTCGGGCGAGGAATTATTCGGAACCGCTGCTGTAGGGCTCGCCAGGTTGCGCATACCCCCGGGGGGTATTACATTCTCGGTATTCGCCACAACAGGATCGAAAGGGCAATGACGATGACCACTCGGATTCACAGCCATCACCATGGCGAGCAGCTCGCTCATGCCGGTCACACCCAGCACGGCCATCACGCCGGGCATGCGGCTCCGGCCGCCCCCACAGGGCACGGCGATCACGGCGGTGGAGCGCCGGGTGGGCTCCAGATCACCCAGGACGGGTACACCTTGGAGTTGGCCGACCCCATCGTCACCGAGCCGGGTGAGGTCGATTTCCGGTTCCGGATCCTGGGTTCGGACGGGAAGCCGGTCACCGAGTACACCGCCATCCACGACCGCCCCCTGCACCTCATCGTGGTGCGGCGCGAACTGACCGGGTTCTGGCACGTCCACCCGGAACTGGGCGCCGATGGCACCTGGGCGGTGCGGCTGAACCTTCCGGAAGCGGGCGCATACCGCGTATTCACCGACGTCGCCCCGCGCGCGCTCGGAAAGACCATCACCCTCGGCGCGGATCTCGCGGTGGCGGGTCCGTACCGGCCGCAACCCATTCCGGAGCCCGCACGCACCGCGGTCGTGGACGGATACGAGGTGAGCCTCGGCGGGGATCTCCTGCCCGGTGCGGGAGGCCTGATCACGCTGACCGTCCGCAAGGACGGCACACCGGTCACCGATCTGCAGCCCTACCTGGCTGCCTACGGGCATCTGGTGATCCTGCGGGCGGGTGATCTGGCGTACATCCACGTGCATCCGAACGGCGAACCCGGTGACGGTGTGACCGCGCCCGGCCCGGATGTCACCTTCCACACCGTCGTCCCCGGCCCCGGCACCTACCGCGTGTTCCTGGATTTCCAGCACGGCGAGGTCGTGCGCACCGCCGCCTTCACCCTGCCGGCCGCCCCCCGGTGATCACCGCTGCTCACCGCTACCGGCACAAGGAGCCCGACATGTGCGAGTGCTGTTGTCGAAGCACCCGTGACCCACCCCCGACTCGTCCGAGGAAGAATTCGCGATGCGCTCCACGCCCATGACCCGCTCACCGTTCCACAACCATGACTACCTGCGCCTGTTCGCAGCCCAGGTGACCGGCCTGTTCGGCACCGGACTGACCACCGTCGCTGTGGGATTGCTCGCCTACGACCTCGCCGGGGCCGCCGCGGGCGCGGTCCTCGGCACCGCCCTGACCATCAAGATGCTCGTCTACGTCACGGTCGCGCCGATCGCGGGCGCCTATGCCGATCGCTTCCCCCGCCGCCTGTTCCTGGTGTCCCTGCATCTGGTCCGCGCCGCCGTCGTGCTCGTATTGCCGTTCATCGACCAGATATGGCACGTCTACGTGGTGATCGCCGTACTGCAAACCGCTTCGGCTGCCTACACTCCGACCTATCAGGCCGTCATTCCCGACATCCTGCCCGATGAGCGCGAATATACCCGGGCCCTGTCGGCGGCCCAGCTGGCTGCCACCATGGAGACCCTGCTCAGCCCCGTGCTCGCCGCGGTCGCGCTGACCGTGATGAGCTTTCACTGGCTGTTCGTCGGCACCGCGATCGGATTCGCCATCTCGGCAGCGCTGGTGATCACCACCCGCATCCCGAACGTGACCGCCGCGGCCGAGGGTTCCTTCCGTGATCGGATCGCCGTCGGGCTGCGCATCTTCGCGGGCACACCGCGACTGCGTGGACTGCTCGGGTTGAATCTCGTCGTCGCCGCCGCCGGAGCGGTGGTGATGGTCAACACGGTCAACTACGTCCGCGACACCCTCGGCGGCACCCAGTCCGGCGTAGCGATGCTGTTGGCCGCCAACGGTTTCGGTACCATGCTGGTCGCCTTGTCCCTGCCCCGCGTCATCGATCGCCGCGGCGCCCGACCGGTCATGCTGACCGGCGCGGTCACCCTGCTCGCCGCACTCGGATCCGCCATCGCCCTGTCGTTCGCCGCTGCCGGTGATTGGCGCTGGGCCGCCGCGATCACGGTGTGGGTCACCGTCGGTGCGGGCACCGCGGCGATACTGACTCCCACGGGACAGGTGCTGCGCCGCTCATCCCGGCCCGCTGACCGTCCCGCGCTCTTCGCGGCCCAGTTCTCGCTGTCGCACCTGGCGTGGCTGCTCACCTACCCGATCGCCGGATGGCTGACCACCGCTGCGGGCTTCACCACGACCTGGATGGTGCTCGCCGTGCTCGCAGTCGCGGGAATCGCTGTGGCGCTGCGGATGTGGCCACGCCACGATCCGGAGGTCCTGACACATCTGCACGAGGTCGGCACCATCGACCCGGCTCGGCTGATCGACGCCGTACGCGTGGGCGACCGCTTCTACCTGCACACCCACGCCTTCGTCATCGACGCCGACCATCCACATCGGCCGACAACACGGCGGCGGCCGGTCGACACCGCAGCCTGAGCGACCCCCCCGAGCCACCGAGGCAGCCGCCGAGATCTGGTGAGGCGACGTCTTCTCGGATGGCGGACCGGTGACGGTGCAGTTCGCCGCGCCCGCCGCGCAGTCGACCGGCGGTGGCCTGATCGGACGACGAGAAGGTATCGACGCCGGGGGCGTGGTCATGCAGGGCTCGGCAAACGCCGACCGGCATGGCGCCGGGTTCCTGGTTGCCAGCTCTTGCCAGTGGTGATCTACTCGAAGAAGAGGTCCACCTGTATGGAGCAACCCGCTAGTTGTCCGATCAAACGTGGCGCATGGTCCCCTCATCGACCTGTGGGAGCCCGGGGACGCATCTCCGACGGTGTGCGCGGGTGCCACTGGTCCAGGCGTCGTCGAGAGGACGCGCTGCTCGACCCGAATGGAGCGCGGTGATGACCTTCGCAGGCACGAGTGGCAGCCGAACCCGACAGCGGCGCCAGGACTGGCGCCGCGAATACGCCTACACGCTGGGGGAGCAGGCCTACGTCTATGGCTTCCCCTACGTCTACAACGCCCAACTCCGCCATGGGTGGGTGTCCCGGGACGGCGACACGGAGATGGCGATGCACTCCGCCGTCGATCACTTCTGGCACGGCCGCACGCTCTTCGATGCCTCCGACCGGGAAGGCCTGGCCCCGAACAACGACACGCTCTACTCGGGAGCCTGGGTGGACCTGAGCGAGGGGCCCGTCATCCTCTCGCACCCGGAGATGGGCGATCGCTACTTCACCTTCGAACTGGTCGCCATCACCTCCGACAACTACGACTACGTCGGGCGGCGCGCCACCGGATCCCAGGCCGGCGACTTCGCTCTGGTCGGCCCGGGATGGGAGGGGGAACTCCCGGCGGGAGTACGCCGCACGGCGACCGCACCCAGCTCCTGGATCCTGGTCGCCGGTCGCACCCTCGTCGAGGGCGAGCACGACCTGCCCGCCGTGCACGCGCTGCAGGACCAGTACCGGCTGACTCCACTGCATCTGTTCGGTGTGGAGGGCGCCACCGTGCCGGAACGCCGCGACGTGCTCGAACCTGTCGATCCGGAGCAGGATCCGCTCGGATGGTGGAAGACGCTGAATGCGATGCTGGCCGAGAATCCACCGCCGAAGCACCACGAGATCCTGCTCCGGCAGTTCGCGGAGATCGGTGTGGGACCGGGCCTCGATGTCGAGACGCAACCCGAGTCGGTCAAGCAGGGCTTGATCGACGCATCCACCGCGGGCCTGCCCATGCTCGAACAGCAGCTGCTCAGCGGCGATTGGGCGACGATGATCAACGGCTGGCGCTACCCGCCCCCGCAGATGGGGCACTTCGGGGACGACTTCGTCAAACGAGCAGCTGAGCAGGCCTTGTTCGGTGTCTGCGCGAACGATCTCGAGGAGGCGATGTACCTGGTCGCCTTCCACGACGCCGAGGGCGAGAAACTGTCGACCGGCCGCTACGAGATCCGCTTCGACGCGGGGCAGCTTCCCCCTGTGCACGCGTTCTGGTCCCTCACCGCTTATGACGAGGACAGGAACCTGATCGCCAACCCGATCGACCGCTACTCGATCGGCGACCGCACCCGGGGACTGGTGACCGATCCCGACGGGGGGCTGACCCTCCACCTCCAGCCCGACTCGCCCGGGCCCGACCGGGAGAGCAACTGGCTGC
The DNA here is from genome assembly GCF_015477835.1 of Nocardia higoensis. Lineage (NCBI taxonomy): Bacteria > Bacillati > Actinomycetota > Actinomycetes > Mycobacteriales > Nocardiaceae > Nocardia > Nocardia higoensis. The sequence continues at coordinate 147,287 of NZ_JADLQN010000001.1, forward strand.
CCACGCCGGGCCAGGGCATCTGGTTCGTCATTCTGCGCATGTACCAACCACTGCCCGAGGCCATGGACGCGCGCTGGCAGTGTCCGTCGATCGATCGCGTGCGCTGAGACACCCGGCGCGCCATCCGATACTTCGCGACAGCGCGCCGATACCGGCAAGTCCTACGCCAGAGACGACACGAACGACAAGGTGTTCCCCGCGGGCGCGCATGCGGCCGCGGGGCCTACTCATGGCTCCGGTCCGACGAGTACCGGCATGAGTGCGTCGTCGTGTCCGAGGTGGTGACCTTCGAGCGCGGCGGCGGGTTGCGTCGGCTGCCCTTGTACCGGAAAGCACATCGGCAGGGCATCCGAAAGAGGAAATCGGACGTTTTACCCGCGACCGAATCCGCGTGCGCGGTGTGCGACACTGGGACGGCTCCCTGGATTTTGGTGAGGCTAAGTTTACTCGGACGGAGGATCTGTGACTGTGCAGTTCGCCGCGTCCACCGCGCCGTCGATCGCCGCGCAGTTGACCGGCAGTGGCCTGATCGGACTGCGAGAAGGCCTCGAGGCCGGGATCGTCGTCATGATCCTGGTGGCCTTCCTGGTCAAGTCCGGCCGCCGGGACGCGCTCAGATGGGTCGGCGCCGGGGTCGGCGCCGCCGTCGCGATGGTGGTGGTCATCTTCGCCGCCATCCACTACGGCACCTCGACGGTGACCGGCCTGGCCGCGGAGTTGATCGCCGGCCTCGCCTCGCTGGCAGCGGTGGTGATCGTGACTTGGATGGTGTTGTGGATGCGCACCGCCGCCCGATCGATTTCCGGGGAGCTGCGCGCGAATATGGCACGCGCGTTGACCCTCGGCCCGACCGCGGTGCTGACCCTGTCGTTCCTGGCGGTGGGGCGCGAAGGTGTGGAAACCGCGCTGCTGATGGTCGGCTACGCCGAGAACACCTCCGGCAGTCAGTGGCCGCTGGTCGGGTTGCTGGCGGGGCTGGCCGTCGCGGTCGTGATGACGGTCGCGCTGTACTTCGGCGCGGTGCGGATCAACTTCTCCGCGTTCTTCCGATACACCGGAGTGCTGCTGATCGTCGTCGCGGCGGGAATTCTCGCCTACGGCATCCGGGCGCTGCAGACCGCCGGGTGGCTGCCCGGCCTGGATGCTCGCGCCTTCGACATCTCGTCGTGGTTCTCGATGTCGAGCTGGTACGGCACGGTGGCGCAAGGGGTGTTCAACTTCCGCGCAGATCCGACCGTGCTGCAGGTCGTGGCGTGGGTGGGCTACGTCATTGTCGTGCTGACACTGTTCCTTCGTCCCCAGCGACGCGGGGAAACCCCGAGTGGGGACCGGTCGCAGCCCGCCGAACCGGTGGTTGCGCAGTAGATCAGCTCACCCCGCGCGGTAGCTGTGTGTTCGAGTGAAAGGTCCTCATCCTGTGCGATCGAAGCAAGTGCTGTTCGCCCTCGCCCTGTCGGTACCCGTGGTGCTCTCGGGGTGCGCGAGCAAATCCGATGGCGCCGATGCCATCGCCGTCACCACCGACGACTCCTCATGCGTGGTGGCCGTGAACTCGGCATCCACCGGCACGGTGACCTTCGAGATCACCAACAACGGCACGAAGGCCAGTGAGTTCTACGTCTACGGCGCGGGCGACCGGGTGATCGGCGAGGTGGAGAACATCGGACCCGGCCTGACGCGTCAACTGATCGTGCCGCTCAACGAGCCGGGCACGTACCAGACCGCCTGCAAGCCGGGCATGGTCGGCGACGGCATCCGCAACGACTTCAGCGTCACCGGCGAAGCGAAGACCGGTGGCCAATCGGGCAAACTCGCCGAAGCCGCGGCGGGGTACAAGCGCTACATCAACAGTCAGGCCGCCGCTCTGCAGGAGACCACGAAGTCGTTCGTGGCGGCGATCGCGGCCGGCGACGTCGAATCGGCCAAGCGGCAGTATCCGGTCACCCGGACCTACTACGAGCGCATCGAGCCGGTCGCCGAGAGCTTCCCCAACGACCTGGATCCGCGCATCGACCTGCGCGAGGCCGATCTCGCCGACGGTGACCAGTGGACCGGATTCCACCGGCTGGAGAAGGACCTGTGGACGCAGGGCCTCCAGCCCGACACCCAGCGGATCGCCGATCAACTGCTGGCCGACATCAGCGAACTGGTCGCCGGTGTCAGTGCCGACAGCTACCAGGTCGATCCGCTGACCGTGGCCGGCGGCGCCCAGACCCTGCTCGACGAGATCGCCCGGACCAAGATCACCGGCGAGGAGGACATCTTCTCGCACACCGATCTGTACGACTTCCAGGCCAACGTCGACGGTTCCCAGGCCGCGGTGGCCAGCGTCCGGCCGATCCTCGACGAGAAGAACGCCGATCTCGGCGCCCAGATCGATCGCCGTTTCGCCGAACTGGATGCCGAGCTGGCCAAGTATCGGTCCGGCGACGGATTCATCAGCTATGACAAGGTGACCGAAGAGCAGCGGGTGGCGCTGGCGCGCCTCATCGATGCGCTCTCGGCTGTGGTGAGTCAGGTGCAGGGTGTCGTCGCGAATTCCTGAGAACGCCGGTCGCGCCGGGATCTCCCGCCGCGGCCTGCTCGGCACCGCCGGGATCGGTGTCGCGGCGGCAGGCGCCGGGGTCCTCACCGGCCGTCTGACAAGTGATTCCGCGAATGACGCCACCGGCTCGACCGTAGCCTTTCGCGGACCCCATCAGGCCGGCGTCGTCACACCGGCACAGGACCGACTGCACTTCGCGGCCTTCGATGTCCAGACCAGCTCCCGGGCCGAACTCGTGGAGCTGCTGAAGACCTGGACCGACATGGCCGAGCGGATGACCGCAGGCGAGGAGGCCGTCCCCGGCGGGGCCGTCGGTGGCGCCGCCTACAGTCCGCCGTCCGACACCGGCGAGGCACTGGATCTGCACGCCTCCCGGTTGACCCTGACGATCGGATTCGGCCCGTCACTGTTCACCACGGCCGACGGCGAGGATCGCTTCGGGCTGGCCGCGCGGAAACCGGCGGCACTGCAGAACCTGCCGAAATTCACCGGCGACGCGCTCGATCCGGCCCGCAGCGGCGGCGACATCGCCATTCAGGCCTGCGCCGACGATCCGCAGGTCGCGGTGCACGCCATCCGCAATCTGGCTCGCGTCGGGTTCGGCGTGGTCTCGGTGCGCTGGTCGCAGCTGGGGTTCGGCCGCACCTCGTCGACCTCGACGAGCCAGGCCACGCCGCGCAACCTCTTCGGCTTCAAGGACGGCACCCGCAACATCAAAGCCGAGGACACCGCCACGGTCGACGAATTCGTGTGGGTCGACCAGGCCGACGACCAGGCCTGGATGGCCGGCGGATCGTATCTGGTCACCCGCCGGATCAGGATGCTGATCGAACCGTGGGACCGGACCACGCTGCGCGAGCAGGAGCGGGTCTTCGGCCGGACGAAGGGCTCCGGCGCTCCGATGGGCGGCCGCGACGAGTTCGACGAGCTCGATTTGCAGTCGGCGGGGCCCGACGGTCCCTTGGTCGACCCGGCCGCGCACGTGCGGCTCGCCTCCGCCGAGGAACTCGGCGGAATCCAGATCCTGCGCCGTGGGTACAACTTCACCGACGGTTCGGATGGTTTCGGGCACCTCGACGCGGGACTGTTCTTCATCGCCTACTGCCGCAACCCGATGACCCAGTTCGTGCCGATGCAGGAGAACCTGGCTCGAAACGACGCGCTCAACGAATACATCCAGCATGTCGGTTCAGCGGTGTTCGCGGTGCCTCCCGGGGTGTCGGAAGGCCAGGAGTACTGGGGTTCGGGATTGTTCGAGGGCTGAGATCGCTGCGGCCGGAACGCCTCCCTCGACAGGTCGGGGGAGGCGTTCCGGTGGCGTTCGACGTGCTGGGAAGGCGCTCACCAGGGAGTCGCGCCGGAGGGCATCCGCTGATGCCCTCCCGCTGTTACGAGGTCGCCGTCACCACAGTGAGCGGCGGCACACCGAGTGCTCGGTCGAAGTCCGCCGGGATGATCATGTGGTCCGGATCCAGTTCGGTGACGGAGGCGACACCGAGTCCGCGCATGGCGGAGTCGATTCCGTTGGAGAAGATGTCGAGGACGTTCTCCACCCCGGCCTGACCGTTCGCCGCCAGGCCCCACAGGTAGGCGCGGCCGATCAGCACGGCCTTGGCACCGAGGGCGAGCGCCTTGACAACATCGGATCCGCGGCGGACGCCGCCGTCCATGACGACATCGACCTGGTGGCCGACACGCTCGGCGATGGGCCGCACCATGCGGATCGCGGCGGGCGTTCCGTCGATGTTGTTGCCGCCGTGGTTGGACACCGAGATGCCGTCCACACCGGCATCGACCGCGCGCAGCGCGTCGTCGACGCGACACACGCCCTTGAGGATGAACGGTGTGCCGCTGATCTGCTCCCACATTCCGCGCATCCACGCCACGTCCGTCCAACTGGGCGGGGGTGTGGTCATCCATTCGTAATAGGCGCCGAAGAATGTCGGCGCCTGCCCGCCAGGCGCTTTGAGGTTCGGCGCGGTCAGGTCCGGAATGGTGCCGGTCTTGCCGAACCGCCACAGCCAGCCCGGCTTGGTCACCACCGCGGGCGCCATCCGGACCATGGTCTTGACATCGACTTTCTCCGGGATCTCCGGGCTACCCCAATCCCGGCCCATCGAGAAGGACCAGTCCAGGGTGACGATGAGACCTTTCGAACCGGCGTCGTGGGCACGCCGCATCCGTTGGATCATGGTGTCGCGATCGCCGGTCCAATACATCTGGAAGAACGTCGTAGCGCCGGTCGCGACAACGTCTTCCACCGACTTGGACGCGAAATTCGACAGACCCATGATCGTGCCGCGGGCAGCGGCGGCACGCGCCACCGCCACCTCGCCGTCGGGGTGCACGGCTTGCACGCCGGTCGGGCTGATGATCACCGGCGAGGCGATCTCCTGACCGAAAACCGTGGTCGCCTGGCTGCGCTCGGCCTGCTGACCGACCACGTGCGGAGCGAAACCGATCTCGGCGAAAGCGGCCTGATTGTCGGTCATGCTCTGCCCCCGCTCGGATCCGGCGACCAGGGCGCCGTAGACCGGCTTCGGCAGTCGCTTGCGGGCACGCTCCTGGGCGACGGCGACGGATTCGAACCAGGGGTTCTGCTTCCAGGGGTTCTCGAGTTTCATCAGTGGCAAGCCTTTCCGGCGGCCTCGCCCGCGCACGAACACGCGGTGCCGCACGCCGAGGTGGGGGTGGAGTCGGGATCGAATCCGGCCAGTGGGTTCTCGGCGCAGGCCGAGACCGGCGGGCGGGTGCGCAACTGCAGCAGCAGCGGCTGGTTGCGGGTGGGAACGGTCTTGGAATGGTCCTGGCCGACGGCCGGGACGGTGCGCTCGGCGGCCAGCGCTTGCTCGCTGTGCCCCTGCACGCATTCGGGGTCGGGGCCGTCCAGCGGCAGACCGGTGAAGAATTTCGCCGCCATGCAGCCGCCTCGACAGGCATCGAAGAACGAGCACGAGGAACACGCGCCGCCGGTCTGCGGCGACCGCAGGTCCCGGAACAGGGCGGAGGTGCGCCAGACCGCGCCGAAGCCGCCGTCTGTCAGCAGATTCCCGGCCAGGAAGTTGTCGTGGATGGCGAACGGGCAGGCGTAGACGTCGCCGACCGGATCGATCAGACACACCACACGACCGGCGCCACACAGGTTCAGCCCCGGCAGCGACTCGCCGAACGCGGCGAGATGGAAGAACGAATCGCCGGTGAGCACGTTCTCCCCGTGCGCCATCAGCCAGTCGTACAACTGACGCTGCTGCTCGGGCAGCGGATGCAGTTCGTCCCACACGTCCGCACCGCGTCCGGAGGGGCGCAGCCGGGTCAGCCGCAACGTCGCGCCGAACCTGTCGGCCAGCGCCTTGAACTCGTCGAGCTGGCCGATGTTCTGCCGGGTGCAGACAACGCTGATCTTGGCGTCGGAGAAGCCGGCATCCTGCAAGTTCTGCAGGGCGCGCAGCGCGGTGTCGAAAGATCCCGGGCCGCGGACATAGTCGTTGACCTCGGCGGTCGCGCCGTCCAGCGAGATCTGGACGTCGACGTAGTCGGTCGAGGCGAGGAATCGCGCGCGCTCGGGGGTGATGCGTATTCCGTTGGTGGAGAACTTGACCCCGACATCATGGGCGACCGCGTACTCCAGCAACTCCCAGAAGTCCGGGCGGATGGTCGGCTCCCCGCCGCCGATGTTCACGTAGAAGACCTGCATGCGCTGCAGTTCGTCGATGACCGCCTTGCACTGCTCGGTGGTCAGCTCCCTCGGGTCGCGCCGCCCGCTCGAGGACAGGCAGTGCGCGCATTCGAGGTTGCACGCGTAGGTGAGTTCCCAGGTGAGACAGATCGGTGCGTCCAATCCGTACTCGAACTGCTGGACGAGGCTGCCGCCGACGGGCCGCCGGGATTCTTCGCTGATAACGGTCATTGCGCTGCCTGCTCTCGACGCGGACGGATCATGTCACCGGCAGCGAGGGTGCGAAGCGCTGCCGCGAACGCGGCGTGCTGGGAGGGCGGGACCCCCGCGTTGTCGAGGGCTGTCCGGACATCGGGGGCATCGCCGAGCCCTCGCACGACCGCCACCAGTTCCGGCCGCTTCAGAAAGGTCAGTTTCCGATTCCCGAAGTGATACAGCAGCGCCCCGAACGGCTCCGGCCGCAACGCCACCGACGGCGAGAGGGTCCACGGCTCTCCCAGCAAGGCGTCCATCAGTAGACGCCGCACATACCGTCGATCGAAACCTCCTCGATCAGGTTCTCCTCCACCAGGTCGTCATGGCCGGTCGCTTCGTGATTCATCTCTTTCCCTTCTGGACGCATCCCCGTGAGCCGGGGGAGGGCAACTGATCTCAGCGGCGTTCGACCGCGGAGCCGGCATCCGGGTCACGGAGCCGGCGCGTCCGCGGGTCGAGGTGAGCGTCCTCTCGGACGTCGAGCCGCTGAGGAAGCAGTGGTCGAGGCCGCTTCCGTCGACAAGCATGCCATAGGTCACAGGGTTCCGTCACTAGCTGACAAAAACATTCTTCCGGAGGTTCGTGCGACCGTTCGGCGTCGTGAGGGGCCTGCCCATCGGCTCGGAGCCGGTGTGCTGAACCCGGCGCCGGACGCGTCGATCGATGACAGAGTTCCGTGCGTACTCGCCCACCTGCCGCGACACCGACTTCCGCCGGCGCGGTGACACCACCATCAACGAGATCACCTGGCAGGACTCGACCCGGTCCGTCCTGCTGGAGTTTCGACAGCGGCCAGCGTCGGTTCGGCACAGGCGGTGGGGCGGGTGCGCGGGGACGGCTTGCACCCGGGGCAACTGTGGATGTGCTCGATCTCAGGGATTGCGGGCGATGTCGATGCGAATGGTGTCATCCTGCGAAACGACAACGACTCGATCGCGGCCGGCCTTCCACTGCTGGGGTAGGAGGTAGTAGTAGTCATCGGTGCGTGCGAGAAGCCACAATCCGCTGTAGGCGTACCGATACTTCTCGCCGAGAGCGGTGATCTCGCCCCTGGAGGTGCCGCTTCCTTCCACGGCGAGTCTGTCGACGCTGAACACGACGACGGCGGGTCTGTCCACGAAGGAAGCCCGCTCCTGGCGTATGGCTTCAGTGGTGCCTCGCCGTTCGGCGAAATCGGCGACAGCCCAGAGGTAGCCGATCGCGGTGATCGCGATGAGCGCCAGGACACGGATCTGCATCACCGTGCGGGGCGGGCGCTTGGTGCCGAGAATCGACGGGTAGCGCCAGCGCAGCCAGTGGGCACATCCCAAGGAGGCGGCTGCGGTCATCAACAGGAGTGGTGCGACCACGTCGAGCGTCGCGGCCAGTGTCGTCGGCACGTAGATCAGGACCGCGACGGTCGCGACCAGCAGGATGCCCGCGACGATGAGACACCCCACCCACCGACGCAGAATGGTGCGTGGCCGGCCACTGCTCATCGCATGCTGAGCCGGAATCCTGCGGACCGCCAGAACTGCCAGGATCGTGACGAGCGTCGCGATCAGCGGCTGGAACATCGCGTTCACGCTGAACAGGACGTAGTCGGCGGTGGCATACCCGAGTGCGTGGGCCTCGACCCCGAAATGTCCGTAGAAGGCACGGCTGTAGGCCCAACCGAAGTAGTAGAGCACAGCGGTGACGAACGCTGCCTGGGAAGCGAGCGCGCCGATGACCGGAAGCAAGGACAATCGCTGGGCCGGGCTCGCGGTGCTCATGGGTTCGGGTCGGCCGCAGGTTCGGAAGGTACCTCGGTGGGCGCGATCGTCGGCTCGTCCGTCGGAGCCACCGTCGTCATGCTCGGAGGGCCGACAGTACTCGATGTGGATGTCGAGCGGGAGATCGGTGAAGCGGTCGGCGGAAGGATGTTCGGGGCAACGGTGTCGGCTGGATTCATCGTGATCGGCGGTGCCTCGACCGTAATGGTGGCTATCGTGGCCTGACCGGGCTCGATGGTGGTGTCGCGCACGGTGTCGTCTTCGTCGGCGCACGCACCGGCGAAGAGAGCGAGCGCGGCAGTCATCGCGATGTGGCAACCGATGCGGATCGCTGCTGTGGGACGGGCTGGAACGAGATGACGCGCTCGGGTGTGGTGGGGAAGGGGTTGTGGTCTCGGGTTCATCGGTCGGCTTTCAACGGACGGCGTCTTCGTGTGGCGGGCGAGCCCTCTCGAAGCCGGCGGAGCGCTATCGGTCAGAAGGTTCTCGCCGCGCTCCACCATCGCGCACAGTTGCTGTCTCGTCGCGAGTAGCCGTCTACTCGTTACCGGGAGGGGATCTCCACCCGATGTCTGACTGTCGGCTGGGCCGAGGGCGCACTCGAGGTGACCCTTGCCCGCGGCGTCTGCGCCGGAGGATCTCGACCTCGCGCCGCGCATCCTGCACAGCTGAATGCACGGGATGTTTGCCTCCCACCCCACGATATGACGCCCCGGGACAGCCCGTTCACCGGACCCGGCCCGTCGGCTCAGCCGATCGGCAGGGTACTGAGGATCGGGATGAAACCCCAGTTCATGAGGCGTTCGGCATCGGCGGTCGCGGCGGCCATGTCGTGAGGTGAGCTGTTGAGGACCACCCCGATCAGCCGCTGCCCGCCCCGGGAGGCTTCGAACAGCAGGCAGGTTCCGGCGGCGTCGGTGTTGCCGGTCTTGATTCCGGCGATGCCCGGATACCTGCCGAGCAGGTCGTTGGTGTTCTCCCAGACGTGGGGGCCGTTCGCGGGGCCGGCGGGCTGATGGTGGACCGGTGATCCGACGATCTGGCGGAAGACGGGGTTCGACATGGCGTGGCGGCCGAGGCGCACCAGGTCCGCGGCGGTGGAGTAGGTGGAGTAGTCGTCGGGGACGGGCAGGCCGCTGGGGTCGGCGAAGTGGGTGTCGGTCATGCCGAGTCTTCGCGCGGTGGCGTTCATTTTCGTGAGGAAGGCATCCTGGCCGGGACCGTAGGCCTCGGCCAGCGCGTAGGCGGCATCGCAGCCGGAGGGCAGCAGCATCGCGTACAGCAGCTGGCGGGCGGTGAGGACTTCGCCGGGGGCGAGGTCCGCGGTGCTCCCGCCCTCGGCTTCGGCGTAGTCGAGAGCAGTCTGCGACACCGTGACCGGGCGGTCGAGATCGCCGGATTCGAGCACGACGATCGCCGTCATGACCTTGGTGATACTGGCGATCGGGACGCGGTCGTGGGGTTGGCGTGACCAGAGGAGCAGTCCGGTGTTGGCCTCGGCCAGTACCGCCGACGCGGCCTGCACACCGTCGGGTTGCATGGCCAGTGGGAAGGGATGTTGCGGTTGCGAACTGCCCGGGACCGGGGCTGCCGCGACGGTGGGGGCGAAGACGACGAGTATTCCGGCGAGCACCGCCGGCAGTACACGAGTGGGAGTTCGCATCGCCACATTCTGTCGCCCGCTCTGCCGGAACTGTGGCATTTGCGAGTCGAGGCTTCAGACTGGTCGGTTATGGACCTGCCCGAACTTCCCGATCTGCCGATCCGTGGCGTTCTCGACCGTGTGGTCGCGACCGTGGCCGAGCACGGGACGGCTGTGCTGGTCGCTCCGCCGGGAACCGGGAAGACGACCCTGGTGCCGTTGGCGCTGTCCGCGGCTGTCGCGGGGCGGGTGGTGGTGGCCGAGCCACGACGGTTGGCGGCCCGGGCGGCGGCCGGGCGGATGGCGGCGCTGCTGGGGGAGCAGGTGGGAGAAACCGTCGGCTATTCGGTGCGGGGGGATCGCCGGGTGGGGCGGGGAACTCGGATCGAGGTCGTGACCTCCGGGTTGCTGGTGCGACGGTTGCAGGATGACCCCGAACTGGCGGGGGTTGACGTCGTGCTGCTCGACGAATGCCATGAGCGGCATCTGGACGCGGATCTGCTGTTGGCATTGCTGTTGGATGCCAGGGCCGGCTTGCGTCCGGATCTGCGAGTGCTGGCCACCTCTGCAACCGTTGCGTCAGAACGTCTTTCGGTGTTGCTGGGCGGAGATCGTCCGGCGCCGGTGCTGCAGGCGCACGGTCGGACCCATCCCGTTCGGACGGCCTATGTCGCTCCGTTGCCACGGGAGCGGATCGAGGCGCAGGTCGCGCGCGTCACCCGGATCGCGCTCGCCGACGCCGAGGGCGACGTGCTGGTCTTCCTGCCCGGGGCAGCCGAGATCCGCCGCACCGAGGCACTGCTGGCCGACCTGCCCGGCGTGGATGTCGTTGCGCTGCACGGACGTTTGTCCGCGGTCGGGCAGGATGCGGCATTACGGCCGGGAAGTCGGCAGCGGGTGGTGTTGTCCACGGCGGTGGCGGAGTCGAGTCTGACGGTGCCGGGGGTGCGGGCGGTGGTGGATTCCGGGCTGGCCCGGGTGCCGCGAATCGATCGGGCCCGTGGACTGTCCGGCCTCGCGACGGTCCGGGTGTCGGCGGCGGTGGCCGAACAGCGGGCCGGGCGGGCCGGGCGAGAAGGGCCGGGCTGGGTGTGGCGGTGCTGGCCGGAGTACGAGCATGCGACGCTGCCCGCCTATCCGGAGCCGGAGATCCGGACGGCGGATCTCACCCGATTGACCTTGGAGCTGGCCTGTTGGGGCACCGTCGACGGCCACGGCCTGAGCTGGTGGGATGCGCCGCCGCCGGGCGGGCTGAACGCCGGGCGGGAGGTGTTGCGCGCTCTGGGCGCGGTCGACAGTGCCGGGGCGGTGACCGATCGAGGTCGGCGGATCGCGCGGATCGGGCTGCATCCTCGGTTGGCGCGCGCCCTGCTCGACGGGGCGGAGGTGGTGGGCGCGCGGGCGGCCGCGGAGGTGGTGACTGTTCTCGACGACGACAGCTATGTCTCCGGTGTCGATCTCGTTGCCGGGCTGCGGGTGTTGCGGCGGGAGCGTCCCGCGCGCTGGCGGCGTGAGGTCGATCGGCTGGGCCGGGTGGTCGAAGGACCGGACGGGAAAGACGATCCGGCGTATGTGGTCGCGCTGGCGTATCCGGAGCGGCTGGCACGGCGGCGGGCTCCGGGGTCTGCGAGCTATCTCATGGCGGGCGGCACCGCGGTGACCGTACCGCCCGGCGCCGGCGTCGGTGACGCGGAGTGGTTGGCCGTCGGTGTCGCGACCCGGGATCCGGGGCGGTCGGAGGGGGTGGTGCGGTTGGCCGCGGTGGCCGACGAGCCGCTGGCTCGGCGCGCGGCCTCGAGCCTGCTGAGCAGTGTCGAGGAAATCGATTGGGTCGACGGTGATGTGGTGGCCCGGCGGGTGGAACGACTGGGTGCGATTGTCCTGTCCCGGAAACCGCTGCCCGATCCGGATCGCCGGATGCTCGGCGTGGCGGTTCTGCGCGGGCTGCGTACTTCCGGTCTCGGCCTGCTGTCCTGGAGTCCGGGGGCCATCGCGCTACGGCAACGCCTCGATTTCCTGCATCGAACGCTCGGGGCCCCCTGGCCGCCCGTCGACGACGAGTCGTTGCTGGCTGTCGCCGAGGTCTGGCTCGGTCCGGAATTGGCCACCGCCCGTCGCCGCGCCGATCTCGAACGTATCGATGCCGGGCAGGCGCTGCGCCGTCTCCTGCCCTGGCCCGAGGCCGCCCGGCTGGACGAACTGGCGCCCGAACGTCTCGAGGTCCCCTCTGGCAGCCGCCCACTCCTGGACTATTCGGCCGATCCGCCGGTGCTGGCGGTGAAGGTGCAGGAGGTCTTCGGTTGGGCGGAGGCGCCGCGGCTGGGTGACGGCCGCGTCCCGGTCGTGCTGCATCTGCTCTCCCCGGCGCAGCGCCCGGTGGCGGTGACCGCGGATCTGGCATCGTTCTGGCGTTCGGGCTGGTCTCAGGTCCGCGCGGACCTGCGCGGGCGCTATCCCAAACACGCATGGCCGGAGGACCCGGCGACCGTACCCGCCCATCGAGGCACCGCGCGTCGTGCCGGCCGCGATCGGAGCGGCTGAGCAGTTGCCAGTTGCCGGACTGTGCGGCGATTACCGCGGCGCTCTCGAATGGTGACCGTTTTCCGTGCCGGGCTAGAAGCTGCCGAAGGAGCCGAACGGCAGCAGCTTCTTCCACTGCCCCGGAGGAATTCCCCAGCCTGGAGGGAAGAATGCCGAGCCCGGAGGGAAGAGTTTATCGATGCCCCAGTCGTTGTCGACGAGGGTGACGGTGTTGTCGACAGGAGTGGTGACGGTGTAGGTGTTGACCACATCGGCCTGGGCCGGCGGGGTCACAACAGTCACCGGAGCCACTGCGATTACGCCGGCAAGGACGGCCCGAGCCGCCGTTTGCCTGGTGATTGCGAACACTGCTGATCCTTCCGATGATCCTTTCCGTTGCGCTGCACCGGGAATATTCCGGATGCAATGCGCGTAAAATGCTACGCCGTCGAATACCGTAGAACCAGTAGCGAAATTCGGGCCGGTACATTCGCGACTCGGTGGACAACGCAAACCATGCCACAAATCGATATGTGCGAATTTCCGTGCCACAGAGATTCCCACGCTGGTTCGGCGACGAGTACATGGTGTGAGCAGAGTCGTTCTGCCACGGTATCGGCTTCGATGATCATTATTTCCCGATCAGCGAGATGCGGCCCGGGCCGACCGGTGATTCCTGCCTAGGGTTGCCCGCACGAATCCCGCTCTTCTGGAGGTTGCCGCGTGCGTCACCCGATGGTCTTCTTCTCTTTCGTCGCGCTGCCCGACGCCAAGCCGGAGGAGCACCGTGCCTACAACCTCTGGCATCAGCTCGATCACCGTCCGGAGAACCTGGCTCTGCCCGGCGTCGCGTGGGGTGACCGGTGGGCGCGCCCGCAGGATCTGCGTACCGGACCGGCATCCGAGGAGTACGCCGACACCGACTACGTGGCGATGTACTGGTTCACCGATCCCGTTGAGCAATCGGTGCGTCGATGGAACGAACTCGGCGCCGACTCCTACGAATGGGGTCGCGGTCCTCTCATCCCCGGTGTGCAACGCCGGCTTCTCGGTTTCTTCCGTCCGATCAAGGGCTACGCCGCCGTGTCCGCGCGGGTCTCGGCCGATGTGCTGCCCTACCGCCCGAACCGGGGTCTGCACTTGACGCTGACCCGCTACGCCGAGGCCCGTTCGGACGTTACCCATGCGCACCACGCCTGGGAGGACAGAGTCCTGATCCCGGATCTACTCGACCTCGACGGTGTCGCGGGTGCCTGGACCTTCTCCTTCAGCCACCACCAGTCGGTGACCATGCGGCCGAGGAATTCTCCGGACGACGCCCCTGGCGTGATGCGGATCAGGCTGCTCTATCTCGACGGCGACCTGCTTCCGACTGTCGAACGGATCGGTGAAATCGCGGCCGCGGCACACCAGCGACTGCCCGGCGCCTCGGCGGCGGGTGCGCGATGCCTGATGAGCACCACGCTGCGGACCATCGTGCCTTTCCAGGACTGGTGAGTGGAACATCGACGATTTTCGCGAAGGACTGCGCCCATGACCTCCGACCAGATCGGCGGCGGCATCGCAACGCTGCGTAGCTTCGGTTGGCCGATGGTGGATATCGACGGGCGGGAGGCGCTGCTGATGACTCAGGGTATCTGCGGTGTCAGCCTTCCCCAGCCGCTCGGTGAACGCGTTCGAGAGCGGCTGGCGACCGTCGACAGCTGCGGGCCGATCGTCGGCCACCATCGCCCACTGCCCCGCTACGTCGTCCTCGCCGAGTCCGACAGCTTCGTCGCCGCCGCCGAATTCGCTCGGCGGGGGGCCGTGCTGTTACCGACATCGACTCGAATCCCGCTGCCGCGCACGGACAATGGTGATCAGTCGCTCTACTGGGTCGTGGCCCCGAGCCCGACGAGACGGTGGCTGCCGAATCTGTCGACCGTGCTCTGGGCATTGCTGCACCAGCCGGTTCGCTGCTGACGTGCGGTTGAACGGGACGACGTCGGCGGGGGTGGAGACATGGAACTCTGCAACGCGTCGGCTGCGATACAGTTCACCGCTTGTCGACGGGGCGCAGCGGTGGTGTGCGGGCGGCCGACGCGACGCCGGTCGCTCGGCGGCCGCGCACGACGAGCGCCGATGCCAGGGCGGCGGCGGTCAGTGTGGTGCCCGCCGAGATCCAGAACATGGCGGTGAATGCCGTGAGCGCGGGATAGGTGTGGGCCTCGATGGTCACCGTCCAGGTCGTCGCGGTGGCTGCCATGGTCGCGCTGGCGGTGGAGGTTCCTACCGATTGCAGTAGCGCGCCGATGGTGGTCGCCGATGCCGACTCGGTGATCGGCACCATGGCCATGATCGACGTCGGTATCGCGGCGATGGTGAGGGAGAGACCGGCGCCGACAACGACGGCGCCGGCCAGCAGCTGCCAGGGTTCGCGGCTGAGCGGAACACGGATGGCGAACGCCAGTGCCAGTTCGGCGGCCGCTAGCAGTAGCACCCACTGAGCGCCGAAGCGCGCTATGGCGCGTCCGGCGATCGGCGCGACGAGGATGCCGACAAGGGCGATGGGCATCAGGCACCACCCGGCTCGAAACACGGTCATGCCCGCCCCGAAGCCGGTCGAGGTGGGCAGTTGCAGCATCTGGGTGGTGATCAGGATATTGCTGAACAGGGCGAACCCGATCAGCAGCGCGCACGCATCGACCAGCAGCACCGGCGGCCGCGCGTGGACCCGTAGGTTCACCAGTGGTGCGGCGCTGCGCAACTGCAGCGGAACCCACAGGGCGAGCAGGAGTATCCCCGTGCCGGCCGAGGACAGGGTCTCGGCGCTGGTCCACCCCCACTGGCTGCCCTTCGACATGGACAGCAGCAGCGCGGCGACAACGGCGGCGAGCATCAGGGCGCCCAGGTAGTCGAACCCACCCTTGGTGCCGGAAGCAGGCGCGGAGGCGGGAACGACTGTGGCGACCGCGATCGCCAGCACCGAACCGCTGAGCGCCACCACCCAGAAGATCCAGTGCCAGTCCAGGAACGTGACGATCACTCCGGACAGGGGCAACCCGGTGGCAGCGCCGATCGCCAGGGACGCGCTCATGGTCGCCACCGCGCCGGGAACGCGGTGCGCTGGCAGCACGTCACGCATGGTCGCCATCGCGACCGGGATCAGCGACAGCCCGCACCCTTGCAGCGCGCGGGCGAACACCAGCGGAATCAGCGACTCACCGACGGCACCCAGCAGCGACGCGGCCACCACGACCACCAGCGTCACCAGGATCAGGCGCTTCTTGCCGTACATGTCGGCCAGCCGCCCGATCAACGGGGTGACGACTGCGCCGGTGACAAGAGTGGCGGTCACCAGCCAGGACGCGGTGCCTGCCGAAGTGTTCAACAGGACGGGTAGAGCGGGCAGCAACGGCAGCATCATGGTCTGCTGCAACGCCATCAGAATCCCGCATGCGGCGAGTACGCAGACGATTCCGGCACCCGACCCGCCGCTGTACTGCCGCGCGTCGGTACGCAGGACCGGCGCCTCGGCGCCTAGCATCGTAGCGCGCTGAAGTAAGAGGTCCGACGATCGATCATGCGCACAGCATCTGGCCCGCACCGGCCGCGTGGCGATCCGGTTGCCACTCAGTGGACAGTCGCGGGATCGCGACGGTCACGCACCGGGTGCCGCGACCGCACACGGACCAGCCGCGCGGGCGAACGCGTGACCGGAGCCGGGGCGGGTCCCGCTCGATGGGAAGGGTGGCGTGCGCACCCGATGTGCGGATCTACCGTGTGCAGCGCGAACCCGGCTGGTGCGCCGTCGGTCGTGCCCGTCATGGGCGCAGCCGACGCAGGCAGGAAAGGCCATCGGCGACATCGATCCGGGCAGGGCACGCCCATGCGGCAACGAGCATCGAACAGCTCGATCGAGCGAAGGGACGAACAGATGCAACTGGAGGACAAGGTCGTCGCCGTGACCGGCGCCGGGAACGGCATCGGGCGGCAGACGGCGCTGCGCCTGCTCGATCGCGGGGCGCGGGTCGCGCTGATCGACCTGAAGGAGGACTGGCTCGAGGAGACCCGGGCGCTCGCCGGTACGCGGCAGGACCGGGTGTCGCTGCACGTCGCCGACGTGACGGAGGTGGCGACGGTCGCCGCGTTGCCCGCGGCGATCCTCGCCGAGCACGGGCAGATCGACGGGCTGATCAACGTCGCCGGGATCATCCACCGGTTCGCTCCCGTCGCTGAACTCGAACGCGACGAGATCGAGCGGGTCGTCCGGGTCAACTTCTGGGGCACCGTGAACATGTGCCTGGCCTTCCTGCCGGAACTGCGGCAGCGGCCCGAAGCGGGGCTGGTGAATGTCTCCAGCCTGTCCGGGCTGATCCCGTTCGCGGGGCAGACGATCTACAGCGCGACCAAGGGGGCGGTCAAGCAGTTCAGCGAGGGCCTGTATCAGGAACTGATGGACACGAACGTCGCTGTGACAACGGTCTTTCCGGGCAATATCAGCACGAACCTGAGCGGCAACTCCGGAGTGAGGATGATCGACGCCGGAGGCCGCAAGGTGCGGGCCACCACCCCCGAGCGCACCGCGGAACTCATCGTCGAGGGGGTGGAGAAGGGGAAGTTCCGGGTGCTCGTCGGGCAGGACGCCACCGCGCTCGACAAGCTCGTCCGGCTCGCCCCGCGCTGGGCGACACGCATGATCGCGAAACAGATGAAGAGCGTGCTCTGACCGGTGGCGTCGCGGTCACCCGGACGAGGGTCAGCCGGTGACCATGTCCGTCCTGTTCCAGATGGCGCGCATGCTGGTGATCCGTCCCTGCTCGTCGAAGGTCATGACGTCGATCGGCTCCACGGTGATCGGGCCGCTCGGCAACGTCGAGGTGACCCGGAAGTGGAAGGCCGCCGTGTCGCCGGAGACCCGCAGCGTCAGCAGTTCCATCGTGGTGTCCACGCCGTCGAGGCCGCTGTAGAAGGCAGCGATGGCGTCGCGGCCCACGCGTACCTCGGTGCCGACCGGGTCCTCGAGGGTGGCGTCCTCGGCGTAGAGCGCGGCGATCTCCGCGGCGGTGCCGGTGCTGACGCGGTGAGCGTATTCGGTGACAGTGGAGGTGATCTGCTCGACGGAGGGCATCGCAGTTCCTTTCTCGACGGCGCGCGTCGCCGTCGCACCAGCCTAGGGAAGCAGACGGCTACCCCGCAGAGCGCGCTTCGTTCCGTTGTGCGGGATGCGGCCTGGCCGCATCGGTGTGTGCCAGATCACCGTGTTCGCATGACAGCGGATATTCCTGATGTGGTGGCGGCCGATGCGGTGACCGACTGGTCGGACGAGGTCGACGTGGTCGTGATCGGCGCGGGCATCGCCGGGTGCTGCGCCGCGGCGGAGGCGGCGGCGCAGGGCGCGCGGGTGCTGGTCCTGGAGCGCGCGGCGGTGGCGGGCGGCACGTCGGCGATGGCGGGCGGGCACTTCTATCTCGGTGGCGGCACCCCGGTACAGACCGCCACCGGGCACACCGACTCGGCCGAAGAGATGGCGAAGTATCTGACCGCGGTGTCGCCGCACCCCGATGCGGAGAAGATCCGGGACTACTGCGCCGACAGCGTCGAGCACTTCCACTGGCTGGAAGGGCTGGGTTTCGAGTTCGAGCGCAGCTTCTATCCGGAGAAGGCGGTGATCCAGCCGGGCACCGAGGGCCTGATGTTCACCGGCAACGAGAACGTCTGGCCGTTCCGGGAGCTGGCGGTGCCCGCACCGCGCGGACACAAGGTCCCGGTCGCCGGTGACACCGGCGGTGCGGCGCTGGTCACGAACCTGCTCGTGCAGCGGCTCGACCGGCTCGGTGCCGAGATCCGGTATGAGACCGGCGCCACGCAGTTGGTGTGCGACGAGACCGGCGTTGTGGTGGGGGTCCGCTGGAAGCGGCCACCGGAGCAGGGCGCGATCCGCGCGGGCGCGGTCGTCGTCGCGGCGGGCGGTTTCGTGATGAATCCGGAGATGGTGCGGACGTTCGTGCCCGCGCTGGCCGAGAAGCCCTACACGCTGGGCTCGAGCTACGACGACGGGCTCGGCATCCGGCTCGGCATGTCGGCGGGCGGGGAGGTCGAGCACATGGATCAGTGCTTCGTCACCGCACCGATCTATCCGCCGTCGCGGCACCTGACCGGAATCGTGGTCAACGCGCTCGGGCGGCGGTTCGTCGCCGAGGATTCCTACCACGCTCGCACCGCGGGATTCGTGCTCGAGCAGCCCGGCGCGCGCGCCTACCTGATCCTGGACGAGGCACACCTGGAGAAGCGCGACTTCCAGCTGGTGCCGTTCATCGACGGCTGGGAGACCGTGACCGAGATGGAGGAAGCGCTGGCCATGCCGCCCGGCAGCCTGCAGGAGACGCTGGCACGGTACAACGCGCACGCGGCGGACAGGCTGGACCCGGACTTCCGCAAGCAGCCGCAGTATCTGGAGCCGCAGGACCGGGGGCCGTGGGCGGCGTTCGACCTCTCGCTGGGCGCGGCGTCCTATGCCGGGTTCACGCTGGGGGGACTGCGCACCACCGTCGACGGTCAGGTGATCCGCGCCGACGGGTCGGTCGTGGCCGGGCTCTACGCGGCCGGGGCGTGCGCACCGAGCCTGGCCCAGGACGGCAAGGGATACGCCAGCGGGACTCAACTCGGCTCCGGCTCCTACTTCGGCCGTCGGGCCGGGCGACACGCGGGCGTGCGAACCCGAACCTCTGCCGAGACACAGTGAAATGCGTTCCACCTGCCGGGCGGGCAACCGGCCCACCCCGGCGGGGGCTCCCGCTGAATGGGAGAGCACCGTCCGGCGAGTGAGCCGGGCCCTATCGTCCTCACATGCCAAGTCCCTGTGACCCAGTTCACGCGTGAGTATTCGCCCCACGCGAACCCGCCTCCGCGGCAAGCGGAGCCGGGCGACATCGGTCACCGTTTCCCGGAAGGTCCACACCATGACCAATCCCGTCGACACCGTCGCTGCCGCCGTCACCGCCGCCGGCGCCACGACTTTCGAGGCCCGCAAGGTCTCGAGCGGCTACTCCTGGCCGGAGTGCCCGCGGTGGCACGAGGGCGCCTTCTGGTTCTCGGACATGTACACCGGAACCCTGAAGAAGCTCGACGCGGACGGCAACGCCGCCGTCGTCGTCGACGCGACCGGCCGTGGCGCGGACACCGATGTCCCGATCGTGCTCGGTGGGTTCGGCTGGCTGCCCGACGGCCGCCTGATCGTGGTGTCCATGCACGAGAAGCTGGTCCTCGTGCACGGTGGCGGCGCGCCCGACGACCTGTCGGTGTACGCGGACATCTCGCAGTACTGTTCGGCCGCCGCCAACGACATGGTGGTCGACGCCGACGGCCGCGCCTACATCACCCAGCTCGGCTTCGACCTGTTCAAGGGCGAGGAGCCGATCCCGTCGCCGCTGATCGTGGTCGAGCCGGACGGCGCCGTCGGTACCCCGGAGAAGGTCGGTCCACTGATGTGCGCCAACGGGATCGCGATCAGCGCCGACGGGACCAAGGTCTACACCGCCGAGGTCATGGCCTTCAAGATCACCGTGATCGACCGCGCTCCCGACGGCACCCTGTCGAACCCCCGCGAATTCGCCACCTGCCCCTTCATGCCCGACGGCATCGGCCTCGACGCCGACGGCGGCGTCTGGGCGGCGATGCCCGGCGGCGGCTACGTCGCGCGCTTCACCGAACAGGGCATCACCGATGCCGTGGCGTTGCCGCTGGAGAACGGCATCGCCTCGGCCTGCATGCTCGGCGGCCCGGACCGCAGCACCCTCTACATGACCGTCGGGTTCGAGGTCTTCGACTTCGAGAAGTCGGCCCGCGAGGCGCTGGGCGGCATCTGGGTGGCCGACGTGGCGCACCGCGGCGGCGACACCCGCCCCTGACCGGTCCGAGACGACAGAAATTCGAGGAAAAGACGATGGCAACAATGGATTTCAGCGATCGCGTCGTGATCGTCACCGGCGCGGGCCGGGGCATCGGACGGGCGCACGCCCTGCTGCTGGCCTCGCGCGGCGCCTCCGTCGTGGTGGGCGATCTCGGATCGAGCATCGACGGCTCCGGCGTGGAGGGTGATGATCCGGCCGCCGACGTGGTCGCCGAGATCACCGCCGCGGGCGGAAAGGCTGTGGCCTGCGACGGCGATGTGTCGACCGAGGAGGGTGCCCGCGCCCTGGTCGACGCGGCCGTCTCCGCCTTCGGCGGACTCACCGGTGTGCTGAACAACGCGGGCATCGTCCGCGCGGCCCCGTTCGACCAAGTGCCCGACGAGGAGTATCAGCGTCATCTCGACGTCCACTACTTCGGCACGCTTCGGGTGTGCCGGGCGGCGTGGCCGCATCTGCTGAAGGCGCAGGCTCCGCGCGTCGTGAACACGATTTCCCAGGCGATGCTGGGTAATCCGGGGATGTCGCACTACGGCGGCTCCAAGGGCGCGGTGTTCGGCCTGACCCGCAACCTCGCCCTCGAGGGTCTGGCGGCAGGGGTCAAGGTGAACGCGATCGCGCCCGGCGCGGGCACCCGCATGGCCGAGGCCGCGGCCGACACGCTCTCGCCCGAGATCATGGAGTACATGCGCACGGCGCTGCTGCCCGAGCACGTCGCCCCGGTGGCGGCCTATCTGCTGCATCCTTCCTGCGAGGTCACCGGTGAGGTGTTCAACGTGGCGGGCGGCATCGTCAACCGGCTGGCGCTGGTCAACACCGTCGGCATCCACGATCCCGGCCTGACCGTCGAGACCGTCGCCGAACAGTTCGAGCAGATCATGGCGATCACCCCCGAGGCCCTCCCACAGCTGGTCGCTCCGGCCCAGATGCCGGTCTCCTGAATTCATTGTCGAACAGTCACGACTGGAGTCTGTCCATGAGCACAACCGAGACGGCCGTCCCCACCGACTACCCGTTCGCGCCGGTGCCCCCGGCCGACGCGGTGGCCCGCTACCGCGCGATCGCCGCCGAGCGGCCGATGACGAAGATGACGATGCCCTTCGGCGGGGACGTCTGGGTCATCCACCGCAACGCGGCGGCGCGAGAGATGCTGAGCGACGGCCGATTCGTCCGCGAGCCGTTCCGCACCGGCGAGCGGGTGGTCCCCTACTTCGTCGAGTTCCCGGACTTCCTGAAGAGCACGCTGCAGTTCGAGGATCCGCCGCATCACACGAAGTTGCGCAAGCTGGTGCAGCGCTCGATCTCGCCGAAGCGGGTCAAGGCGATGCGCGATTCGGCGGTGGAGTTCGCCAATCATCTGATCGACGAGATGATCGCCAAGGGTGCGCCGACGAACCTGGTGCACGACTACGCGGTCGCGCTGCCGATCCAGATGCTGGCCAACCTGCTCGGCGTGCCGCCGCAGGACCGGCCCAAGTTCCAGAAGTGGAGCTCTTCCACACTGGCGGTGGCCAACATGCCCGAGGAAGAAGTCGTCGCGAACATGACCGAGTTGGTCGTGTACATGATGGCCCTCATCGAGGAGCGGCGGAAGAACCCGCGCGAGGACCTGCTCAGCGACCTGGCCAATGCCCGCGACAAGGACGACAGCCTCACCGACGGCGAGATCCTCCCGATCGCGCTGGTGCTGATCATCGGCGGATTCGACAACACCGCGAACTTCCTCTGCGCCGGTGTGCTCTCGCTGCTGCGCAATCCCGATCAGCTCGAGCTCTTCCTGCAGGACCCGGACGCGCTGGCGCCGACCGCGGTGGAGGAGATTCTGCGGCACGGGCGAATGGCGTTGGGGGACAAGATCGCCGGCGGCGGCGGGCTCGTTCCCTTCGTGGCCACCGAGGACGTGGAACTGGACGGCCGGCTGGTCGCCCGCGGCGAGGCCGTGCTCGTCGACCCCGCCGCGGTCAACCACGACGGAGTGGCCGTGGAGCACGACGAGGTCTTCGACATCCGGCGCAGCAACAATCCGCACCTCACCTTGAGCTACGGCCTGCACCACTGCCTGGGCGCGCCGCTGGCCCGCATGGAGATGCAGGTGGGCCTGGCCGAGCTGTTCAAGCGGCTGCCGGGGCTGAAGCTCGACGGGGAAGCCGTCGTGGACATGGACAACCTCACCCAGCCGATCGTCGATCTGCCGGTCGGTTGGTAGGAGCAGCGATGCCGAAAGTGTTCTACACCCAGCCAGATGGTGTGGTGAAGGTCGTCGACGGCGCCGTCGGTGATTCGGTCATGTCGACCGCTGTGAAGAACGGCGTGAACGGCATCGTGGGCCAGTGCGGTGGCACGCTGTCGTGCGCGACCTGTCACGTCTACCTCGACCACAAAGAGCTGGCACTCTTCCCGGAGCCCAGCGAGGACGAGGACGACATGCTGGACTGCACCGCGTCGGACAGGGAGGACAACTCACGCCTGTCCTGCCAACTCACCCTGTCGGACGGGACCGACCTGCACGTCACCATCCCCGACGAGCAGGTCTGAGGCGATGGTGTTCTCGGAGAACAACTCCGGCGCCGAGGCGCCACCACCGCGCAGCATCGCGGTGGTCGGCGCCTCGCACGCCGCCGTGCATCTCGCCGACCGACTCCGGTCCGAGGGGTACCGGGGCGAGATCACGCTGATCTCGCAGGAACCGCACCTGCCGTATCAGCGGCCGCCGCTGTCGAAGGCCTGGTTGAAGGGCGCCGCGACCGAGGAATCGGTACTGCTGCGCGAGCCCGCCTACTATGCCGACCAGCGGATCGAACTGCTCACCGGAACCAGGGTCGAGCACGTCGAGCGCACCGACGACGGTGTCGTGGTGCGGTTCTCAGGCGAGGACGGTGCGTCGTCGCGGCGGTTCGACCGGCTGGTGCTGGCGACCGGAGCGCGGGCCCGCCGCCCGGCACTGCCCGGCTCCGAGCACCCCGACGTGCTCGTGCTGCGTGATCTCGACCATGCCCGGTCACTGGCCGAGCGGGTGCAGGCCGGGCCGATCGTGGTGATCGGCGGCGGCTTCATCGGTCTGGAGGTGGCTGCGACGGCCAGGGCGCTCGGTGCGCAGGTGACTGTCGTCGAGGCAGGCGAGCGGCTGCTCGGCCGCGCGGTCGGGGAGCCGACGGCGCACACCCTGCTCACCGCGCATCGGGCGATGGCTACCGACGTCGTGCTGGGCGCGATGCCCACCGAGATCGTGCACGACGAGACCGGCGTACGCGGGGTCCGGCTCGCCGACGGACGCGAAATCCCCGCCGCCACCGTCCTTTTGGGCGTCGGCGCCGAGCCGCGAACCGAACTGGCCGAGCAACTCGGCGTGGAGTGCGACGGCGGCGTCGTCGTCGACGAGCGCTGCCTGGCCTCCGACAGCTGGACCCTCGCCATCGGCGACTGCACGGTGCACGTCTCCTCCGCGGGCGGACGGTACCGGTTGGAGTCGGTGGACAATGCCGTCGAACAGGCGAATGCGGCGGCGGCTGTCCTGCTGGGCAAGCCTCTGCCGCAACGTCCCACCCCATGGTTCTGGTCGGATCAAGGCGACCAGAAGTTGCAGATCGTGGGATTGATGGGCGGGCACACCTCGGTGCTGCTGCGGATCGATCCGGACAAGCCGCGGCGGCGAGTGGCGTTGTACTTCGCCGACGATGTGCTGATCGCCGCCGAATGCCTCAACTCGCCGGCCGATTTCCTCGCTCTGCGTACGGCCTTCGGCCGGGGCAGGCGCCCGGGGCCCGACGAGCTGTCCGATGTCACGGTCCCGCTGAAGAAGCTGCTGCTGACATCGGTGGCGAGCTGACCCTCACAGCACGCGCCGCGGCCCCCGGAGCAGATGCTCCGGGGGCCGCACCGCGTTTCGGGCGGGGTATCAGGCGTGGAGCCGGAAGCGCGCCGCCACCAGGGCGCCGACCTCGGCCATCGCGGCACGGGCGCGGGCGAGCGCGGCGGTCTGCATGAGGAAGCCGTGGCCCACGCCCGGATAGCGCAGCTGCGCGGTGGGGACACCCGCGTCCCGGAGACGGTCGCCGTAGGCCTCGACGGCGTCGCGCAGCGGGTCGCCGTAGCCGACGGCGAGGATCGCCGGGGGCAGGTCCGCGAGCGAATCCGCACGTGCCGGAACGCCGTAGGCGTCGTCGGTGGTCGGGTCCTCACCGAGGTAGAGACTCTTCATCCAGTCGATGTCCGCGGCGGTGAGGAAGGGGGAGTCGCCGAACTCGCGCATGGAGGGTCGGTCGGTGCGCCGTTCGATGCCGGGGTAGAACAGCACCTGCTGGGCGATGGCGGGCCCGCCCAGATCGCGGCTGCGCAGGGCGGTCGCGGTCGCCAGGCCGCCGCCGGCGCTGTCGCCGCCGACGCCGATACGGGTAGTGCCGACGCCCCACTCGGCGGCGTTCTCATGCACCCAGCACAGTGCCGCGTACGCCTCGTCGTTGGCGACGGGATAGCGGTGCTCGGGGGCGAGCCGGTACTCGATGTTGAACACCACGGCCCCGGTGGCCTCGGCGATGTCGCGGGCGAGCCGGTCGAAGGAGGCCAGCGAGCCCATGATCATGCCCCCACCGTGGAACCACACCAGGGCGGGAGCGTCGGTCTCCGGAGCGGCGTGCGGGCGGTAGACGCGCAGCGGGATCGGGCCGTGCGGACCGTCGATCGTCGCGTCACGCACCGCCGCCATCGCCGGGCCAGGTGGGCGAACGACCGATTCGAGCGCGCGGCGGGCCGCCTCGACCCCGACGGTGCGGGCGGGGGCGGTCCCGTTGCTCTCGATCCGCGCGATGAGCGCGGTGACGTCGGGGTCCCAGGCGAAGCGGTACGGGGGATGCCTGGTCGGAACGGTCAATGGTCTACTCCTCGGGTACGGCGGGATCCCCCGGGCGGGCGGCGCCCGTGCGCGTGCCGCGCAGCATGATCCCGGTGCTTGTCTCCCCGCCTCGGCGGTGCTCGTCCATCAACGCGACGAGCCGCTCGTTGTCGTGACGGGCGAGCGCTTCGATCATCTGGTCGTGTTCGGACACCACGCGCTCGCGGGCGGCCGGGTCGTAGAGGTAGGCGGCGTGATACGGCATGGCCAGCGTCCACAGCCGCCTGACCTCGGCGACCACCAGGTTCAGCGGCGATCGCTCGAAGATCGCGAAATGGAAGGCGTTGTTGTGCAATCGCATGGCGAGCACGTCGCCCTCCTCGGCCGCGCGGGCCACCCGGTCGCCGAGGGCACTCACCTCGGCGAGAGCCGCCTCGGAGAACGTCGGCAGCGACCGGAGCAGCTCCGGTTCGAGCGCGGCGCGCATGAGGTAGATCTGGTCGAAATCGCTCTGCTGCAGGCGGGCCACGGTGTAGCCGACATTGTGCTCGTGCTGGACCAGGCCCTCGGCGGTGAGGTGGCGCAACGCTTCCCGGATCGGCAGCCGGCTGACGCCGAGCCGCTCGGCCATCAGCACCTGCCGGATCGGCTGGCCGGGCAGCAGCTCGCCGCTGACGATCAGCCGCTCGAGTTCCGCCACGACCCGGCCGGTGGCCCGGCCGACGTCGCGGGCACTGTCGGCGGGCACGGGGCTTCCGGTTCGTTCGCTCACGGATTTCCGAAGATACCAGCCGCGCGCAGGTCGGCGATCCGCTCGGCGCTGTATCCCATCGCGGTCAGCACGGCGGTGGTGTCGGCGCCGTGCGGCACCGCCGGGCGCGGCGTGCGGTGCGGCGAGCGGCTCAGCGCGATCGGGACGCCGACGCCGCGATAGGCCTCGGTCTCGAGGAACAGCCCGCGATGGCGCGTCTGCGCGGACTGCAGCGCCTCGTCGACGGTGTTCACCGGGCTGGCGGGCACTCCGGCGCGCTCGAGGCGCAGCGCCAGGTCCGCGCGGGACCAGCAGGCGATCCGCTCGCCCAGAATCGCGACGAGTTCCTCGCGGTGGGCGTGGCGATCTCCGTTGCTGCGGAAGCGGGGGTCGTCGGCGAGTTCGGGCACCCCGAGCGTCGTGGTCAGGGCCAGGAACTGCCGGTTGTTGGCCGCGCTGACGAAGAAGTCGCCGTCGGCGGCCCGGAAGACCTGGTACGGCACCACGGTCGGATGGAAGTCGCCGGTGCGGCGGGGAACCTCGCCACCGACGATCCAGTTGGCCGCGTGCGGATGCAGCAGCGAGATGACCGCGTCGAGCAGCGCCATGTCGACCAGTTGGCCCCGTCCACTGCGCTCACGGTCCAGCAGCGCCAGCAGGATGCCGTTGACCGCGAGATTCGCGGTGACGATGTCGACGATCGGCACCCCGACCCGCAGCGGATTGCCGTCGGGATAGCCGTTGACGCTCATCAGCCCGCCGAAGGATTGCAGGACCGCGTCGTAGCCGGGCAGCCCGCCCATCGGGCCGTCCACGCCGAACCCGGTGATCCGGCAGTAGATCAAGCGCGGATGCCGCTGCGAGAGCACGGTGTCGAAGTCGAAACCCCAGCGCGCCATCGTGCCCGCCTTGAAGTTCTCGATGACGACATCGGCTCCGGCGATCAGCTGCCCGAGGATCTCGCGGCCCTCGTCGGTGCGCAAGTCGAGGGCGATGTTGTCCTTGCTGTGGTTGAGACTGGCGTAATAGGCGCTGCTGGCGCCCTCGTCCACGAACGGCGGGCCCCAGCCACGGGTCTCGTCACCGCCGGGCCCTTCCACCTTGACGACCTCCGCGCCCTGGTCGGCCAGCATCTGGGCAGTATAGGGGCCGGCCAGTACGCGGCTGAGGTCCAGCACCCGCAGTCCGGTCAGCACGCCGTTGCCGGTCGCGGTGTCGGCGGCGCGCCAGGCGGCGCGGCCGTCGATCCCCGTCGCGTCGGCTGTCTCGGCGGCGGATGGTGTGGTGACGCTCATCAGGAATTCCCTTCTGCGGCAACGGGCGCATCGACTCCGGTGACGAGATCCCAGACGTCGGCGCCCTCATCCAGGATCTGCCCGGCCAGTGCCCGCGACCAGAACCGCTCCGAGCCCCAGCGGTCCCGCCAGCTCCACAGCGCCGCGGTGGAGCGCCCGAGGCTGTGCTCGGAGGTGAACCCGATCGCGCCGTGGATCTGGTGGCCCGCGGCGGCCACTTCACGCGCCGACGCGGAGGTCACCACCTTCGCGGCGGCGATCGCGGTGCGCCGGGCTCTCGACCGGTCGTCCGCGTCCTGGATCGCGGCTTCGGTGGCCGTCTCCATCACGGCGGTGCGGGCGGCGATCCCGGCGAGCCGCTGCTGAACGGCCTGGAACTTGGCGAGCGGACGCCCGAACTGGACCCGCTCGGCGGCGTAGCGCAGCGTCCGATCGCGGACCGCGCCCGCCGCGGCGGTCAGGGCCACGGCGTAGGCCAGCGCGCCGCGCTCCGCGAGTTCGGTTGTGGTGACAGGTGATTCGTATACCCGGACCGGGGTGGCGTCGAAATGGTAGTCGTCCAGCGCGGCGCCGAGCAGGTCGGCGCCGCGCTGCACGGTGATTCCGGGCGCGTCGGTCGCGACGATCCCGATCGAGGGCCGTTCGTCCGCTCCGGATACGGGCAGCACGACCACCAGAAATTCGGCGTCGGCCCCGTGCACGACGCCGGTGACTGTGCCGTCGACCACCGTGCCGTCACCGGTGTCGCGGACGGTGCACCCGGCACCGGCGACGACCAGGGTGGCGGGCCCGCTCGCCGGGCTGCCGGTGCACTCGGCAACGAGGCGGCCGGCCAGCACCGTGTGTTCGAGCAGCATCGTGACGGCGGCCTGCCCGGTGACGGCGTGCAGCACCGACAGCGCGTCGGCCGTGCTGCCGCCGCTGCCGCCATGCTCCTCCGGGATCCCGATCTCGGTGAAGCCGGCCTCGGTGAGCGCCGACCAGAGCGCGGCGTCGGGCCCGGCGGCGGGGGTGGTGGTGTCGATCCCGACGCGCTCGGCCATCGCGGCGACCGCGTCGAGCAGTTCGGTGTTCCAGTTCGTCATCGCAAACCCATTCCGCGCGCGACGATTCCGCGCAAGATCTCGTTCGTGCCGCCGCGCAGGGTGAACGCCGGGGTGTGCAGCACACCGGTCGCGAGCAGCCGGGCGAACGGGTCGCCGCCCGCGCGGCGCGGCTCGATCTCCGTGCAGGCGCGAATGGCCTCGACCACATCGCCCTCGAAGGTGGAGCCGAGGTCTTTCACCATTGCCGCGAGCACGTCGGGCTTGCGGCCCGCGGCGAGCTCGGTGGTGACCGCCAGCGACATCCGGCGCAGCGCCCACGCGTGCGCGGTCAGCGAGCCGAGGGTGGCTCGCTGTTCGGGGGTGGCGCCGGTGCGGCGAAGCTGCTCGGCCCAGGCGCGAAGCAGCGGCATGGTCGACAGGTAGCGCTCGGGGCCCGAGCGCTCGAAGGCCAGCTCGTTCATCACCTGAGCCCAGCCCTCGCCGCGCCGGCCGAGCAGGGCGTCGGCGCCGACGTGCGCGTCGTGGAAGACCACCTCGTTGAAGTGTGTACCGCCGTCGATGCTGCGCAGTGGGCGCACCTCGATATCCGGGTGGGACAGGTCGACCACGAACTGTGACAGCCCGGTGTGCCGGTCGCCAGGGCCGCCATCGGTGCGGGCCAGCAGGACCATGGCGTGCGCCACGTGCGCGCCGGTGGTCCACACCTTGGTGCCGGTGATCGTCCACGAACCGTCGTCGCGCGCCGCGGCTTTGGTGCGTACTGCGGCGAGGTCGGAGCCCGCGTCGGGTTCGCTCATCCCGATCGCGAAGAACAGCTCGCCCGCCGCGATGCCGGGCAGGTAGCGCTGCTTCTGCTCCTCGCTGCCGTTGGCGAGGATGCCCGGCGCCATCTGGCGGTCGGCCACCCAGTGCGCGGCCACCGGCGCGCCGTGGGCGAGCAGTTCCTCGGACACCACGAAGCGTTCGAGCAGGGAGCGCTCGTGCCCGCCGTAGCGTTTCGGCATCGTCATGCCGAGCCAGCCGCGTGCGCCCAGGCGCGCGCTGAACGCGGGGTCGAATCCGCTCATCCAGTTGTCCGGCGCGGGGGAGAAGGAACCGGCGTCGAGTTCGGAGCGCAGGAAGGCGCGCACCTCCTCGCGGAGCTGTCCGAGCCCGGCCTCATCTGTCACGGGAACGCTCCGGGGCACGGTGGTGCGGGCGGTCATCGCCCCGGCCCCCGCGACGACCACGAACCCTCGCCCTTGCGCGACATCGACCACATCTGCACCCCGCGTTCGATCTCCAGGGCCGAGGACCAGCTCACCGCGGGCGGGCCGAGTTCGAGCCGGGCACTGTTCATCAGCCGCCGGGTGAGTTCGGGATCGGCGGCCGCCGGTGCGGTGAGCTCGGCGATGCGCGCGTCGAGCTCGGGCTCGGCGACGGCGAGGTGCGCCAGACCCCGGGTGACGGCCTCGGCGCCGTTCAGCGACAGGCCGCAGGCGGCCAACGCGATGGTGTTCGACCAGCCGACCGCGCGGCCGAGCAGCGCCAGGTGACCGCCGCCGGGATGGATACCGCGCGCGAGGAATCCGCTCTCGAGCCGCGTCTCGGGGGTGACAACCATCAGGTCGGTGGCAAGGGCGAGGTTGAGCCCCGCGCCCACCGCGCCGCCGACCACCCGGGAGATGGTCGGGACCGGCAGCGTGCCCACCCGGACGAAAGCGCCGTAGACCGCGGAGGTGCGGCGCACCGCTTCGGGGGAGGCGGGGTCGGCCGAGGAACTCGCCAGGTCCCTGGTGTCGGCGCCGCTGCAGAAATACGAGCCGGCCGCGCGCACCACAACGGCGCCGATGCCGGGGTCGGTCTCCACCCACTCGCAGAAATCGCCGATGAGGGCGGCCATCTCCAGGGTGATCGCGTTCTTGCGGCG
This sequence comes from Nocardia higoensis, assembly GCF_015477835.1. Lineage (NCBI taxonomy): Bacteria > Bacillati > Actinomycetota > Actinomycetes > Mycobacteriales > Nocardiaceae > Nocardia > Nocardia higoensis. The sequence goes on from NZ_JADLQN010000001.1 coordinate 177,397, forward strand.
CGGATTGTTCAGTGTCAACTGCGCGACACCGTCGGTGAAGTCGGTCAGGACCGGCGTCTCGGACGGGGCGCCGACCGTGTTGTCAGGCGTCATGGCGCCACCGTAGCAGATTGGATCCAAAATAAAATCCAATGATGATTGACAATCCGACCCTGTACCTCGGAGAGTGTGCGGAGGCAGGACGCCACCCCTGCTCTTCGGTGGCGGAATCGACGAAAGGCGGAACTCGTGTTCGAGTTGGACGGACGGATCGCGCTGGTCACCGGTGCGGGCCAGAGCGTGGGGGAGGGCATCGCGACGGTGCTCGCGCGTCAGGGGGCGACGGTCGTGGTGAACGATCTGTTCGCCGACCGCGCGCAACGGGTGGCCGCCGACATCGTCGCCGAGGGCAACAAAGCCATCGCCCAGGCGTTCGACGTCACGGATTACCAGGCGACGGTCGCCGCGATCCGGTCCGCCGAGGCGGAACTGGGCGGCCACGTGGACATCCTGGTGAACAACGCGGGGGTCGCCGAGGACAGGGTCAGCAAGCCGTTCCGGGAACTGGAACCCGAGCAGTGGCCGCCGTCGATCGATCTCAACATCTACGGCGCGCTGAACTGCATCAAGGCCGTCATCGACGGCATGTGCGACAACGGTTGGGGCCGCGTCGTGCAGATCTCCTCGGGCTCCGCGCGCACCGGCCAGAACATCAATGTCTCGATGTACGCGACCGGCAAGAGCGGCGTCGAGGGATTCATCCGGCACCTCGCCGCGGAGACCGGGCAGTACGGCGTCACCGCGAACATCGTCGCGCTCGGCCTGCAGGCCAACCTGGTGCACAAGATGCCGCCGGAGCAGATCGAACGGCTCGTCGCGGGCATCCCGATCGGCCGGCTCGGCGATCCGATCGAGGTCGGCGCGTTCTGCGCGTACCTGGCCTCGAACGAGGCGGGCGGGATGACGGGGCAGACGCTCGACTTCAACGGCGGGTCCCAGACTCGATGAGCGGCATGCCGACGGCGCCGGTCACCCTCTCGCTCACCGCCATCCGGGTGACCGACCTGGCTCGGTCCGCCGAGTTCTACATCGCCGGATGTGGTTTCGCGAAGGAGCGGGAATTCTCCACCGACGCCTTCGACGCGGTGATCCTGCGGGCGGGGACCGCCGGGGTGGAGCTCATCGCCCCGCACGGCGACACCGCGCCGCCCGACCACGGGACCATGCTCGTGAAGCTGATCCTCAACACCGAGGACGTCGCCGGGCTGCTGGCCGACGCGTGCGCGCGCGGCGGCGTCGAGGAGATGCCCGCCACCGCGCTGCCCGCGTTCGGCCACCGCGTCATCGGCAAGGTTCGCGATCCCGACGGTTATCTGCTCGAGGTCGTCGGCCCCGTCCCGCCGGTCCGCGACCACTGAGCGGGACGGTCGGGGATGACGGCGTCCGATGGCGTTTACCGTGACGCCGTTCACACCCGGACCGGAGAGATGGAGTGCAGTCGACAATGAGCTGGGACAGTACCTGTGACGTTGTAGTGGTGGGCTCGGGCGGCGCCGCGCTGGCGGGAGCTCTCGCGGCGGTGCACCGCGGTCTGACGGTCTGCGTGCTCGAGAAGACCGACCGCTTCGGCGGCACATCGGCGTATTCCGGTGGCAGCGTGTGGCTTCCGGGCAATCACGTGCTGGCCAGGCAGGGCGTCGACGATTCCGTGGAGAAGGGACTCACCTACTTCTCCGCGCTCGTGGGCGAGCGCACCCGGTCCGAGGTGCAGCGCGCCTACCTGGAGACCGGCCCGGTCGTGGCCGATTTCCTGGAGAACGCGATCGGGATTCCGCTCGAGCACCGCCCGTTCCCGGACTACTTCGACGCGCCGGGCCGCAGCGCCGGCGGGCGCAGTATCTTCGCCCGTGCGATCTCGGCGGAGGAGGTCGGTGACCGACTGGGCGACATCCGGCCGATGGTGCCCGCCGACCAGTTCGGCGTGGAGATGGACCGGTCGGTGCTCGACGGCGGGCAGGCGTGGATCGCCCGGATGATCCTCGCCCTCGACGCCGCCGATCGCGCCGAGCTGAAGCTGTCCACGCCGGTCACCGGCCTGGTGCAGGACGAGCAGGGACAGGTTATCGGCGTCGTCGTCACCGAACCCGACGGCATCAGGACACGCATCCGGGCGCGCGCCGGAGTACTGCTGGCCGCGGGCGGCTTCGAGCGGTCGCCGGAGCTGCGCGCGAAGTGGCAGGACATGCCCAGCGCCGATTGGACCTCCTCACACCCCGACACCGGCTCCGGCGACGCGCTCGCACTGGCCGAATCCGTGGGCGCGGCAACGGATCTGCTTGATCAGTCGTGGTGGTGCCCGGCCACCCTGTTCCCCAACGGACACGCCGCGTTCACCCTCGGTGTGCGGGCCGGGATCATCGTCGACGGCACCGGGCAGCGCTTCGCCGACGAGATGCTGCCCTACGACCGGATGGGCCGGGCGATGCGCGAACGGATGCGGCTCGGCCACGGCGAGGCGTTCTGGTTCGTCTTCGACGACCGCTCCGGCGACGACATGCCCGCCATCTGCGTCCCGCCGCCCAGCCGGGCGGAGCTGTCGGCGGCCGGGCTGTGGCACACCGCGGACGACCTTGTCGATCTCGCCGCCGCGATCGGCGTGGATGCCGAGCAGCTCACCGCGACGGTGCACCGGTTCAACGGGTTCTCCGAGCAGGGCAGGGACGAGGATTTCCACCGGGGCGAGGATCCTTTCGGCCGCTTTTTCGTGGGTGCGGCCTCGGCGCAGCCGTGCTTGCTGCCGCTGAACGGAGCCCGCTTCCACGCGGTCCGCTTGGTCCTCGGCGACCTGGGCACCAAGGGCGGCGCGGTGATCGGCCGCGAGGGTGCGGTCGAGCGCGCCGATGGTTCGGTGATTCCCGGCCTCTACGCCGCGGGCAACGCCGCGGCCTCGGTGGCCGGTCCGGTGTATCCCGGCCCTGGTGTGCCGCTGGGCTCCGGCATGGTCATGGCCTACCGTGCAGTCGCCGACATGGCCGACCGGCTCGGCATCGCGGACGCCACCGCCTCCTGACGCCGATGTGGACCGGCGGGCTTCTCGCGCGTCGCGGACGACGGCGATCCGTTTGCCGGTGTCTGTTGCAGGTCGTTCCATGCCTACCCGGGATCCGTCCCGGCTACTCGGGGTCCGTGCCGTAGATCTCCCGGTACTCCTTGGCGAAGGCGCGACGGCCCAGCAGACGCCAGGCCAGGCGCGCCGGAAGCGGCATCTCGGCCAGGAACTTGCGGCGGTCGGCGTCGGACGCGCCCTGCAGGAGGAAGCCGAAGAAGACCAGCTGGCGGTCCTTGGGCATGTGCTCGCGGCCGCGTTCGCCGAGTGCCTGCCATTCCGGGACGGTCAGGACGTTCTCGACCACGGGCAGGACCTGCCGTTCCTCTTCGGTCATGTGCTCGTCGACAGCGGTGGCGAGCGCGCGCAGCGTGACGGCGAGCCGGTCGCGGACCGAAGAGTCAGCGGCCGATGCGAATTCGGCTGATTCGCGGCGGGCGCGCTCGGTCAGTTCGGCGATCCGCTCGTGCTGTTCCTCCATGCGCAGCACCAGGGCCGCGTCGGTGGAGGCGCGCTCGAGCAACAGCGGCCACAGGAGCTCGTCCTCGCCGGTGTGATGTTCGTGCAGGCCGGTGCCCAGCTCGTCCAGGAATGCGACGAGGCGCCGGGCTCGCTGGAGGTCACCGGCCGCGACGCCGGTGACGAGGTCGGGCAGCGCCCGGAAGTGCCTGCGGAAGGAGTTGTGCACGACGACCATGTCGTAGGTGTCGGGGCGGGCGGGTGCGGTGGTGGCGTTCATGCTGCTCCTGTCGGTGTTCGGATATGCGGTGAGCATGCGGCCGGGCGCTTGTAGCCCGCTCGAGACGCACTTGCGAGCTGCCCTCCTAGACTTGGCGGGTCATGGTTCGGATCCAGGTACTCGGTGCGCTGACCGCGGTGGATGAGCGCGGTGAACTCGACCTGGGCGGTCCGCGGCAACGCGGCGTGCTGGCACGGCTGCTGGTCGCGCGGGGCGAGGTGGTCTCGGTCGATCGGCTCATCGACGACCTGTGGCGGGGTGAGCCGCCGCCGCGGGCACTGGGCGCGCTGCAGGCCTACGTCTCCAATCTGCGGCGGCTGCTGGAGCCGCAGCGGCCGCCGCGCGCTCCCGCGACGGTGTTGATCAGCCGCGCTCCCGGGTACGCGGTGCGTCTGAGCGCCGAGGCGGTGGACGCGTGGGCGTTCGGCGCGGACGCGCATGCCGCGGCCGGGCAGCTCGATCCGCGCGAGCGACGGGGCGCCCTGGAGCGGGCGCTGAGCCGCTGGCAGGGACCGGCCTACGCCGCCTACGCGGAGGAGTCGTGGGCGAGCGTCGAGGCGGCGCGGCTCGAGGAGTTGCGGGTGAGCGCGCGGGAACAGCTCGCTGCCGCCCTGCTCGAGTTGGACGAGCCGGCGCAGGCCGCGGCCCAGGCAGAGGTGCTGAGCCGGGAGTATCCGCTGCGGGAGGAAGCGTGGCGGCTCCTGGCGCTGGCGCGGTACCAGGCGGGGCGGCAGGCGGAGGCACTCGCCGCGCTTCGGCAGGCGCGCGAGGTACTCGCCGAGCAACTCGGCATCGATCCCGGACCGGCGCTGGCCCGGTTGGAAGCCGGCATCCTCGCCCAGCGGATTCCGCTGCCCGAGAAGGCCGCCCTTGCCCCGCTGCCGGTGGGCGACCCGTCTCCGAGGGCGCTCCGCGTCGAGCCGGGCACCGAGTTGTTCGGCCGGGACGCGGAACTCACCGCGCTGCTCGGTGTGGCCCAGGGCGGCGGACCGCGGACCGCGACCCTGGTCGGTGAGGCGGGCAGCGGGAAATCGACTGTGCTGCAGTCTGTTCGCGACGCCTTGACGAGGTCCGGGTACCGCGTGGTGCTCGGCCGCTGTCCTGAGGACGACACCGCGCCCTCCGCGTGGCCCTGGGTCGAGATGGTGCGAGCCCTGGCCGGTGAGCACGAACCCGGTGGCTTCGCGACCGCGCTCGCCCCGCTGCTCGCCGACGGCGCGGACGTCCCGCAGGCCGACCGCGCGCACGGCCGTTTCCTGCTGCACCGAGCGGTGTGCGGCTATCTGACCGCGCTCGCCGCCGACCGCCCGCTGGCGATACTGCTCGACGACGCGCACCGCGGCGACGTCGAGACCGCGGCGCTGCTCGCCGCGGTCGCCACCAGCGTGCCCGCGCTGGTCGTGATCGGCTACCGCCCGGACGAGGTGCCGCCCGCGCTGGCCGATGCCCTCACGACCTTGGCGACCACCGTCCGCGCACGGGTTCGGCTGCAGGGGCTCGGCATCGAGGACAGCCGGCGTCTCATCACCGCGCTGACCGGGAGCACACCGGCGACCTCCGTGGTCGAGACGTTGCATGAGCGCACTGGCGGCAATCCCTTCTACCTCATCGAGATCGCGCGCCTGTTGCGAAGCGAGGGCGAGCTGGTCGCCGCCTCCGAAGTCCCGGAGGGTGTGCGGGACGTGCTGCGCCGCAGGCTGTCCCGGCTGCCGGAAACGGCGGTGGCGCTGCTTCGCCTTGCCGCGGTGATCGGCCGGGAGTTCGATCTCGGGGTGCTGGTGCGGGCCGCCGAGATGGGTGAGGACGACGTGCTGGACGCGGTGGAGGCGGGCGTCTTGGCCGGGTTGCTGGACGAGCCCGGCACCGGTCGTGGCCGTTTCACCCACATCCTCGTGCGCGACACACTGCTCGGGGACCTGTCACGGGTCCGCCGTGATCGATGGCATCGGCGCGTGGCCGCCGCGATCGAGGAGATCGATCCGGGCGATCTCGCAGCCCTCGCGCACCACTACGTCGAATCGATGACTCCCTCGACGGCGCGGCGTGCCGCCGAGTACGCGGTGGCCGCCGCCGAACGGGCCGAGCGGCGCTACGCCCACGACGTCGCCGCCCTCGGATACGAACGCGCGGCCGCCGCTTTCGAGCGAGTTCTCGGCGAGGACACCGTCGCGGAGCAGGTGGCGACGTTGTGCCGGGCCGGTCGCAGTCACCTCGCCGGCGGTGCCGGCCTCGCCGCGCGCGCCGCCCGCGATCGCGCCGCGGCACTGGCGGAGGAAGCCGGCCGGACCGACCTGCTGGTGCGAGCATTCACCGCCTGGGACACTCCGACACCGTGGTTGAACCGCTCCTACGGTGTGGTGGAGCACCAAGCGGTCGCTCGGCTGGAGGAGGCGCTGCGATTCCCCGCCCTCACCGCCGCGGACCGATGCCGGTTGCTGGTCACCCTGGTCGACGAGGTCGGCGGCGAGACCGGCGAGCGGGCCGGCCGCGCCGCCGCCGAGGCCGAGGCGATCGCCCGCGAACTCGGGGACGACACCCTGCTCGCTCCGGCGTTGCAGGCCCGGGCCTCGCTCTACGACACACCTGAGCGGAGCCCGCTCGGGGCGGAGCTGATCGAACTCGGGCGACGCAACGACCAGTGCGCCCATGTGCTTCTGGGCCATACCGTCTCGATCCAGGCCGCCGCCTTCGCGGCTGACCTCCCCGCGGCCCGCGAGCATCTCGAAGCGGCCACCGTGCTGGCCGACCGCTACCAGTGGCGGCAAGCGCAGGTGGCCAACGCCATGGCGCGCGGGCTGCTGGCGCTGGCGGCCGGGGATCCGGATGCGGCCGAGCAGCATTATCTCCGTGCTCACGAATCACTGAGGCTCGCAGGGATTTTCAACCCGGACGGCATCCTGGCCATCGCGTTGTTCACGGTGCGGCTGTATCAGGGCCGGGCCGGGGAGTTGGTCGAGATGATCGGTGGACTCGCCGAGAGCGCCACCCAGGCGACCGTGGACGCCGTCGTGGACTTCCAGGTGCTCGCCCTCCTCGCCGGCGGCGACCACGCGGCGGCCGCGCGGGTCCGGCGCCGCGCGCGACCCGTCCGCGACGATCTGTTCCGCTCGCTGTTCCTCACCTTGCGCGGCATGGTGGTCACGGCACTGGGCACACCGGAGGAGGCCGCCGCGCTCTACCAGGATCTGCTTCCCTACCGCGATCGGCTCGGCGGCGCCGACACCGGCTCCTACGCCGTGGGCCCGGTCGACACCGTGCTGGGTGACCTCGCGGCGTTGCGCGGGAAGCCGGACCTGGCCGGCGAGCACTATCAGGCCGCACTGCGCCTCGCGCACCGCTGCGGCAACCCGGTCTGGCTCGCCGCCGCAGGCGCACGGCTCGACCGCTGATCGGTCACTGGTCGCTCACAAGCCGGATCCGGACCGTTGTCCTCGACCGACTCGACCGACCGAGGAGCACCCGTGCCCGACATCCGCCGCACCGCTACCGACCTGTACCTGAAGACCGCGACCACCCTGCATCGCACGCTGCTCGACGTCACCGGCGGCCGGGTGGGCACTCGCTTCAAGCGCATGCCCACCCTGACCCTCACCACCACCGGCAGGCGCAGCGGGCTGCCGCGCACCGTCGTCCTGACCGTCCCGGTCGTGCAGGGCGACAGCTATCTGATCGTGGCGTCCAGGGGTGGGGACGACATCTCCCCCGATTGGTTCCGCAACCTGTGCGCCCATCCCGAGGTCGCGGTGTCGTTTCAGCACGGGCCGATCCAGCCGATGACGGCTCATGTCCTCAGCGCAGCCGAGCGCGAGCGGTGGTGGCCGGAGGTCGTCGCGGCGTACCCCGGCTACGAGACCTACCAGAAGCGAACGACTCGACGGATACCCCTCGTGGTGCTGACCCCGCTCGGCGGTGGTCGCCTCTGGTGAGCGACCGGCGACGGGGCCGCGCCCGCGACACTCGCCACACTGGGGTGCGGACTTTCAGTGGCCGGCCAGGTCGGCGGCCGTGCAGCGGTCCCAGATCTCGCGGGCGGCTATCCGGACCGGGCCGACCAGCTTGCGATAGTCCAGCGCGGTGACCGGCGCACAGACCGAGATGCCCGCCAGGTTGCCGTAGATGTGGTCGGGCGGGCCGATGGAGACGCCGACACAGCCGATACCGGAGAAGGCCTCGCCCCGATCGAAGGCGGCGCCCCGATCCCGGATCGTGGCCAACTCCTCTTCCAGCTGGGCGTCGGAACCGATGCTCTGCGCGGTGCGCCTGACCAGCTCCTTCTCGCCGGTGTGCTCGAGCTTGTCGACCACATGCGGATCTTTGGTCGACTCGGTGACGGCCAGCTGCGCCTTGCCCACGGCGGTCAGGTGGGCGGGCACCCGCTGTCCGACGGCGGTCGGCGTCGGACCGGACGCGCGGCCGTTGATCTTGGCCAGGTAGACGGTGTCGCCGCGGTCGACCACGGCGAGCTGGATGGTGAGTCCGGTCTGATGGGTGAACGCCTGCATGACCGGGCGCGCCCCTTGCAGCAACCGGTTCTGGTTGAGCGCGGCCTGGCCCATTTCGTAGGCCTTGACGCCGAGCTCGTAGGTTTGCTCGGGTGAACGCGCCAGCCAGCCGGCAGCGGCCAGCTGCTCCAGCAGGCGATGCACCGATGAGCGCGGAAGACCGGTTCGTGAGGTCACCTGAGCCAGGGTCAGCGGACCCACACCGTTGAAGGTTTCCAGCACCAGCGAAATCCGCTCGACGACCGAGACCGGCACGCCGGCTGGGCTTGATGTTCTCACTCGACCTCCCAACCGCCCATCACATCACTGTGACAGGAGTCACGGTACTACCAGGTGCAGGTGCCCTTCAAACGGCTCGCGCCCGGCGTGACCACGAGGATCACATGAGGCAGCGGTCACAGCCGAACGTGGTTCCCGATCAGCGAGACGTTTCGATCCACCGCCGGTGCGGCGGGCCTAGCCTTCCGGGGGCTCCTATCCGGCACGGACGGGGCGGGCACGATCGACCACGACCAGGAGGGCGGATGTCCACGGATACGAGTGCCGATCGAGTGGTCCTCGCGGACTCGGCGACGGCGACGGCGAACTCGCCCGGGCGCCGTGTCCGGGTGACCGAGGTGATCGAGGAAACGGCCGACGCGCGGTCCTTCGTCGTCGAACCGCTCGGCGACGAGTTCGGCGCGGGCTACCGGGCGGGGCAATTCCTCACCGTCCGGGTACCCGACATCGGCACCGGCGCCGCGCGCTGCTATTCACTGTCGAGTTCGCCACACGCCGATCCGTCGATGAAGTTCACTGTCAAGCGAGTGGCGGACGGCCGCGGGTCCAACTGGCTGTGCGACAGTGTCGCCGCGGGAGACGAGCTGGAGGTGCTGCCCCCAGCGGGCACCTTCACCCCCGCGTCGCTGGACGAGTCGGTGGTGCTGGTGGCGGGCGGCAGCGGCATCACCCCGGTCATCTCGATCGCGAAGTCCATCCTGTTCGCGGGCAGCGGCGACGTCGTGCTGATCTATGCCAACCGGGATCAGGACTCGGTGATTTTCGCCGAGGAGCTGCGCGCGCTGGAAAGCCGTTTCGCCGAGCGATTGTCGGTTCTCCACGTGCTGGAATCGGTGCAGGGCTATCCGACGCGGCGCACGCTGTCGCTGCTCGTTCGGCCCTTCCTGGACCGGACGGTGTACATCTGCGGCCCGACGCCGCTGATGGATCTGACCGCCGCGGTGTGCGAGGCCGAGGGCTTGCCGGCCTCGCGGGTGCACTCGGAGCGGTTCCTTTCCCTGCAACGCGACCCGTTCGCACCGGAGGCCACCGAGCCGAGCGCCGACGAGGCGGGCGAGATGGTGTGCCAGGTCGAGGTGAGCATCGACGGCGCCGAACACCAGGTGCCGTGGACAGCGGGGCGCACGCTGCTCGACGCGTTGCTCGCCGCCGGTGTGGAGGCGCCGTACTCCTGCCGGGAGGGCGCCTGCAGCGCCTGCGTCTGCGCACTGACCAAGGGACGAGTGCGCTTGGCGCGCAACGAGATTCTGACCGAGGACGACCTCGCCGACGGTTACATCCTGGCCTGTCAGGCCGAGCCGGTCAGCGACGAGATCGCGATCGAATACTGAGGCGCCGGATCGGTGTCCCACTCAGTAGGAGACGCGGGTCACACCGCCGATCGGGCTGCCAAGCTGATCACAGTGCGCCGAGATTCGCGGTCGCAGCCCATCTGACCAGGAGGTATTCGTGACTTCCACGCCTGAAACCGGAGACCGGGTCCGTGTCATCGACACCGGCCGACCGCCCGAGCGGTACGCCCGCGGGTGGCACTGCCTGGGTCTGGCCCGCGACTTCGCCGACGGGCAGCCGCACCAGGTCTCCGCGTTCGGCACCGAACTGGTCGTGTTCGCCGGGGAAGACGGAAAGCTGAACGTGCTCAACGCCTTCTGCCCCCATATGGGCGGAAATCTGGCGCACGGCACGGTGAAGGACAACACGATCGCTTGCCCGTTCCACGACTGGCGCTGGCGCGGCGACGGCAAGTGCGCCGGGATTCCCTATGCCCGTCGGGTGCCGCCGCTGGCGCGCACCAAGTCGTGGCCGACGATGGTGGTCAGCGGGCAGTTGTTCGTCTGGCACGACCCGCAGGGCCGCAAGCCTCCGGCCGAGCTGGCCATCCCGGAGATTCCCACTTACGGGGACCCGGGCTGGACGGACTGGGTGTGGAACTCGATCCTCGTGGAGGACTCACACTGCCGCGAGATCGTCGACAACATCGTGGACATGGCGCACTTCTTCTATGTGCACTACGGCATGCCGACCTTCTTTCGCAATATCTTCGAGGGCCACACCGCCACGCAGCTCATGCGTTCGCGACCCCGGCCGGACGCGGTGGGGGTCAGCCAGAACACCACCGATCTGAGCGTCGAGAGTCGTTCCGACGCCGCCTATTACGGCCCGTCCTACATGGTGGACAAGCTGTGGAGCGCCCAGTACTCCGACCGTGACGAGCCGAACATCTACCTGATCAACTGCCACTACCCGATCACCCCGACCTCGTTCCGGCTGCATTACGGCGTGATCGTGGAGAAGCCGGCGGGCATGGACGACGAGACCGCGAACGCGATGGCCGCCGCCGTGGGCCGGGGCATCGCGATCGGCTTCGAGCAGGATGTCGAGATCTGGAAGAACAAGGCGCGCATCGACAATCCGCTGCTGTGCGAGGAGGACGGCCCGGTCTACCAGCTGCGCCGCTGGTACGAGCAGTTCTATGTCGATGTCGAGGACATCGCGCCGGAGATGGTCAACCGATTCGAGTTCGAGATCGACACCGAGCGCGCCCTGCAGAACTGGCAGGCCGAGGTGGACGCCAACCTGGCCGCCGGGCGCAGCGCCATCGCCCCGAACCTCGCCGCCCGTCACCAGGCCGCCCCCGCCGGTTCCTGACGATCAGCCCTTCCCTTTCCCGCTTCACGGACCAGGAGTTCCGATGTCCCACACCGTCCTCGACAATATCGTCGCCCTCGCCGACGAGCTGCGTGCCGGCGCGGAGGAATCCGATGCGCTCGGCCGCCTGACCGACGGCATGGCCGGGCAGCTCAAGGAGGCCGGCATCATCCGGCTGCTGCAGCGCAAGAAGTACAACGGCTTCGAGGCACATCCGCGCGAGTTCGCCGAGACCGTCATGACGACCGCCAGTATCTACGGCTCCGCGGGCTGGATCGGCGGCATCGTCGGCGTGCACCCCTGGCAGCTCGCCTTCGCCGACCCGAAGGTGCAGGACGAGGTGCTCGGCACCGACAGCGACACCTGGCAGGCCTCGCCCTACATGCCGGGCGGGGTCGCGGTGCCCACCGACGGCGGCTACATCATGAACGGGCGCTGGCAGTTCTCCTCCGGCACCGATCACTGCGACTGGATCTTCCTCGGCGCCATGGTCGGCGGCCCGGACGGCAAGCCGCTGATGCCGCCGCATGGCCTGCACGTGATCCTGCCCCGCGCGGACTACGAGATCGTGGCGGACTCCTGGGACGTGGTCGGTCTGCGCGGCACAGGCAGCAAGGACATCGTCGTCAAGGACGCCTTCATCCCGAGTTACCGGGTGATGGATTCGGCGAAGGTGATGGACGGGCGCGCGGCGCAGGAGTACGGCGTCACCGAGACGCTGTACAAGATGCCGTGGTCCACCATGTTCCCGCTGGGCATCACCTCGGCGACCATCGGCATCTGTGAGGGCGTGCTCGCCGCCGGTATCGCCTACCAGCGCAACCGCGTCGGCGCCACCGGCGCCGTCGTCAAGGACGACCCGTATGTGCTGCACGCGCTGGGCGAGTCCGCCTCGGAGATCGACGCCGCCCGTCAGCAGTTGCTGGCCAACGTCGACCGTGTCTACGACATGGTCGACCGGGGCGAGACGATCGACTTCGAGACCAGGGCCCGGGTGCGCCGCGATCAGGCGCGGGTCGCTTGGCGCGCGGTCCGTGCCGCCGACGAAGTCTTCGACCGGGCGGGAGGCAACGCGTTGCGCATGGACAACCCGCTGCAGCGGTTCTGGCGCGATGCCCATGCCGGCCTGCACCACGCCATTCACGTCACGAGCACCACATATCACGCCGCCGCGCTGGCCTCGCTGGGCGTGGAGGTCCCGCCGGGACCGCTGCGCGTGATGATCTGACCGGTTCGAGAGGAACGTGAGCAACGATGACCGAAATCAAGGGGCTCGGCTACGTCCGTGTTCTCGCCACCGACATGGAGCGTTGGCGCACACTCGGTTTCGACGTCCTGGGATTCGCGCCGGGCGTCGGCGCGGAATCCGACGCACTGCACTTCCGGATGGACGAGCGACCGGCCCGCATCACCGTCGAGCACGGGGACGTCGACCGGGTGACCGCCGTCGGCTGGGAAGTCCGGGACGGACTCGCGCTGCGCCGGCTTGCCGAGCACCTGCGCAGTGCCGGATTCGAGATCACCCCGATGCCGCAAGAGCTGGCCGACCGCCGCAAGGTGGAGGCCGGGTTCAGCATGAAAGACCCCGGCGGCACTCCGCTCGAGTTCTTCCACGGCCCGGTGCTCGAGCACAGTCCGGTGGTGACCAAGTATGGTCAGCGTTTCGTCACGGGACAGCAGGGCATGGGCCACGTGGTCATGCCGACGACCAACTTCGACGAGTCCTTCGCCTTCTACAACGAGACGCTGGGCTTCTTGTCCCGCGGTGCCTTCCGGATGCCCGCTCCGCCGGGAACCCCGCCGAAGCGGATCCGGTTCCTGGGGGTCAACCAGCGCCACCACAGCCTGGCGATCATGCCGAGCCTGGAGGGCAGGGATCCGGGGCTGATCCATGTGATGGTCGAGGTCGACGAGCTCGACGCTGTCGGGCGGGCCTACGACCAGGTCATGGCACGCGACTTCCCGGTGTCCTCGACCTTGGGCAGGCACACCAACGACAAGATGATCTCCTTCTACGTCCGGGTGCCGGGCGGCTGGGACATCGAGTACGGCTACGGCGGCAAGCTCGTCGACGAAACCTACTACACCGCAGAAGAAATCACCGCGGACAGCTACTGGGGCCACGAGTGGATGTGGATGCGGGAGATGAGACAAGCCCAGCAGGCTCAGACGGCCCGGACCGCTCAGTGATGACGACCTCATCGAGGGAAGTGAATCTTGTGACAACTCAGGACAGCGATTTCGACGCCGTCGTCGTCGGAGCGGGAATCTCCGGCCTGTACGCGGTGTACAAACTGCGCGGCCGAGGAATGCGCGTGCACGGTTTCGAATCCGCCGAAGACGTGGGCGGCACGTGGTACCACAACCGGTATCCGGGCGCCCGCTGCGACGTCGAAAGCGTCGACTACTCCTACTCTTTCGACGAGGAGTTGCAGCAGGAGTGGACCTGGTCGGAGCGGTTCGCGACGCAGGAGGAGATCCTGCGCTACCTCGAGCACGTCGCCGATCGGCACGATCTGCGCTCGGCCTACGACTTCCTGACCCGGGTGAGCGCCGCTTCCTACGACGAGCGGACCCGGCTGTGGACGGTCTCCACCGATACCGGCAAGACCGTCACGGCGCGCTTCTGCATCCTGGCGACAGGCGTGCTGTCGGCGACCAACACCCCCGACATCCCGGGCCGCGACACCTTCGGCGGCGAGATCTACCACACCGGCGAATGGCCGCACGAGCCGATCGATTTCACCGGGAAGCGGATCGGCGTCATCGGCACCGGCTCCTCCGCCATCCAGGCCATCCCGGTGATCGCCGAGCAGGCCGAACACCTCTATGTCTTCCAGCGCACGCCGAACTACTCGATCCCGGCGGGCAACCGCCCGCTCGATCCCGGCTACCTGGCCGAAGTGAAAGCGAACTACGCCGAACGCCGCAGGTTGTCGCGGGTCAGTGGCGGCGGCACCCCGAACAGCCCGTACCCCAAGGGCGCGCTCGAGATCGATGCCGCCGAGCGGACCCGGATCTACGACGAGTGGTGGCAGCGTGGCGGTTACCTGTTCGCGAAGGCTTTCCCGGATCAGACGACCAACCTGGCCGCCAACGACACCGCGCGCGAGTACGTCGAGGCCAAGATCCGCGAGATGGTGCGCGACCAGGAGCTCGCCGACCAGCTGATCCCGAACGATCACCCGATCGGTACCAAGCGCATCGTCACCGACAGCGGCTACTTCCAGACCTACAACCGCGACAACGTCACCCTGGTGAACCTGCGCCGCACCCCGATCGAGCGGATCACCGAGACCGGCGTGCGGACCTCGGAGGCTTCCTACGACCTGGACGTGCTGATCTTCGCCACCGGCTTCGACGCCATGACGGGCTCGATGTCGAGGATCGACATCCGCGGCCGCGACGGACGGGAACTGCGCGAGGAGTGGGCGGCCGGCCCGCGGACCTACCTCGGCCTCGCGGTCGCGGGCTTCCCCAACATGTTCATCCTCACCGGGGCGGGCAGCCCCAGCGTGCTGGCCAACATGGTGCTGATGGCCGAGCAGCACGTGGACTGGATCGCGGGCTGCCTGGACCACCTCGACGAGCACGGGTTCACCACCGTCGAGGCGACCGAGGAAGCGGTCGACGAGTGGGTGACCGAGTGCAACGAGAAGGCGGCGGCCACCCTGTTCCCCTCCGCGAATTCCTGGTACATGGGCGCGAACATCCCCGGCAAGCCGCGCGTATTCATGCCCTATATCGGCGGATTCGGCAACTACAACGCGGTCTGTGCCGAGGTTGCCGCCGCTGGTTACAAGGGCTTCGAGCTGGGCGGCGCCCCGGCCCCGGCAGCGGGCTGACCGGTATCAACGACGAGAAGGACGTGGTCGAGATGGGCGGACAGCGACGGTCCGACCTGCATCCGGAGGTCGAGGCGATGCTCTCGGCGCTGGAATCGTTCCCCGACGTGACTCGGCACGAGGCGGCCGAGTTGCGGGAGATCATCGTGTCCCGGCGCGCGCCGCTGACCCGGCAGCCGCAGATGCGGCGGGCCGAGGACAAGGTCATCGAGGGGCCCGGCGGTGATCTGACGCTGCGGGTGTATGTGCCCGAGGTACAGCGAGACGCGCCGCTGCCGGTGGTGGTCTTCGCGCACGGCGGCGGATTCGTCTTCTGCGATCTGGACAGCCACGACGAGTTCTGCCGGTCGATGGCCGCTGCGGTCGGGGTCGTGGTGGTCTCGGTCGACTACCGGCGCGCTCCTGAACATCCTGGGCCCGCGGCGATGGAGGACGTGTACGCGGCCCTGGTGTGGGCGAACGCGCACGCCGCCGAGTTCGGCGGCGACCCGGAGCGGATCGCGGTGGCAGGCGACAGCGCGGGCGGCAATCTGGCGGCTACGGCGAGCCTGGCCGCCCGCGACCGCGGCGGCCCGCGCATCACCGCCCAGATCATGCTCTACCCGGTGATCGACGACGACTTCACCACCGAGTCCTACCGGCGCTACGGCGAGGGCTACTACAACACCACCACGGCCATGCGCTGGTACTGGCAGCAGTACGCTCCGCACGGCACCGACAGCCCGTATCTGGTTCCGAGCAAGGCCGATTCGCTGGCCGGTCTGCCGCCCGCGGTGGTGGCGACCGCGGAGCTCGACCCGCCGTGCTCGGCCGGGGAGGATTACGCCCGCAGGCTCGTCGAGGCCGGGGTGCCGGTCACCGCGCACCGCTTCGACGGGCTCTTCCACGGATTCCTGACCTTCCCGAGCCTCGCACTGACCGGCCCGGCGCGTGAACAGGTCTGGACGATGATGCGCGACGTGCTGGAGGCGTCATGACACAGCGACTCACCGGCAAGCGAGCCCTGGTCACCGGCAGCAGCCGGGGGATAGGGCGGGCCGTCGCGCAGCGGCTGGCCGCCGAAGGCGCGACCGTGGCCGTCACGGCCCGCTCGCAGGATCCGAGCCCGTCGATCCGGGACGGACAGACCCAGGTGCTCTCCGGCACCCTGGCCGAGACGGTGCGCCTGATCGAGGCCGCGGGCGGCCGGGCGATCGCGATCCCGGCCGACCTCGAGGACGCCGAGCAGCGCGCCGGCTTGGTCGACCGCGCCGCCGAGGAACTCGGCGGCCTCGACATCCTGGTCAACAACGCCGGATTCGCCGACTACAGCGCCATCGAGAAGATGAGCGACGCGACGTTCCACCGGACGGTCCAGCACTACCTCGAGGTGCCGTTCGTGCTCAGCCGCGCGGCGATCCCGCACCTGCGCGCGCAGGGCGCGGGCTGGATCGTCAACATCGGATCGTCGACCGGGCTCAGCCCCATCCGGCCGTTCCGCGAGTACAACAAGACCTCCGGCGACGTCGTCTACGCCTCGGTCAAGGCCGCGCTGCATCGCTTCACCCAGGGGCTGGCCGCCGAATTGCTGGACGAGAACATCGCGGTCAACGCGGTGGGGCCGTCGACGGCGATCATGACCCCCGGCGCGGCGGCGCTGCTGCCGCAGGGCTACGACACCGAGCCGGTCGAATACCTCGCGCAGACGGTGCTCGAGATGTGCACCGCACCGGCCGCCGATCGGACCGGGCTGGTCGCTTTCAGCCTGCATTACCCGTACGCGACGGGCACCCCGGTGCGCTCGCTGGACGGCCGCACCGAACTGCCGCGCCGGGAACCCCCGGCGTGGGCGAACCCGAATATCCTGCCGGAGGGCGTGTGATGGGCAGCTGTGCGCAGGAACGCTTCTCGCGCGGCACCGCCGTGGTCACCGGCGCTGCCGCCGGTATCGGCCGCGGCCTGGCCGACCATCTCGGCGCGCTGGGCATGACGGTGGTCGTCGCCGATATCGACGAGCGCCGCGCCGCGGAGGCCGCCGCCGAGATCGTCGCCCGCGGCGGCGCGGCCGAGGGGCACGGCGTCGACGTGGCTGACGAGCAGCAGGTCGAGGCCTTGGCGGCGGCGGTCTTCGCTCGACACGGCAGTGTCGAACTGCTGATCAACAACGCGGGCATCGAGTCGGCGGGGCTGCTGTGGGAGATCGATTCCACCCGGTGGCGCCGGCTGATGCAGATCAACGTCGACGGCGTCTTCTACTGCGTGAAATCGTTCGTGCCGCGCATGATCGCGGCGGGGACGTCGGCCTGCGTGGCCAACCTCTCCTCGGTCGGCGGCCTCAACACCGTCGCCGTCCAATCGCCTTACATCGTCAGCAAGTTCGCGGTGCAGGCGATGACCGAATGCCTGCATCAGGATCTGTCGATCATCGGCGCCCCGATCCAGGTCAGCGCCGTGGTGCCGCATTCGATCCGCAGCGAGATCTTCCTCGCCGCCCAGCGCGAAGCGCCCACCACGAACCCGACCGCCAATGCCGTGTTCGCCGCGATGCAGCGCGACAACGTCGAGAAGGGGCTCGACCCGCTCGACGCCGCCGAGCACATGATCGAGCAGATCGCGCGCGGCGACTTCTGGGTCTTCTCCGACGACGCGATGTGCGCTGCGTCGGCGACCCGGCGCGGCGAACAGTTGCGCACCCTCAGCCCACCCGCGAACCCACGAGACATGCTCGCCCGGATGGGCGTTCCACTTCCGGAAGGTAGCTCATGACCGACACCGTCGTCGCCGGCGTCTCCGCCGCGTCCGAAGCCGCACTGCACCAGGCCATCGCGGAATGTGAACCGGCCCCGCTGCTCATGTCGATGGTGCACGTGACCGGCGATCCAGGGCTGCTCGACGAGTTCGGCGCGGACCTGACCATCGAGGAACCCGGCAATCACTACCGCACCGGTGTCGCGCCGACCGTGCCGCCGGGCACCTACCCCGAGGCCGTCGCCGAGGCGATCCGCGCCCGAGCCCGCGAGGTGTTGACCCCGGACGCGGTCGCCACCCTCGATGTACCCGACGAGGAGCTGTTCCGGCGGATGGCCACCATCTGCACCTCCCAGCGTGTGGACGCCGAATTCGTCCCGCTGCTGCTCGAGCAGTCCGGTTTCCGGCAGGATCCGCGCCGTGTCCCGGTGACGGTGATCCCGCCCGCCGATTTCGACGTGATCGTGATCGGCGCGGGCATCGTCGGCATCAACGCCGGAATCAAGCTGGGTGAAGCGGGATTCGGCTACACCATCTTCGAGGAACGCGACGATATCGGCGGCACCTGGCACCGCAACACGTATCCCGGCGCGGCGGTGGACACCCCGAGCCACTACTACTCCTACTCGTTCGAACTGAACCCGAACTGGTCACGCTACTACCCGACCGGCCCCGAGTATCAGAACTACCTGCTCGATGTGGTGGCGAAGTACCGCCTGCGCGAGCACATCCGGTTCGGTACGCGGGTGCGTTCGGCGACCTGGCTCGAGGACGACAAGCGCTGGGAGGTCGTCACCGAGGACCGTGCGGGTGTGCGCACCCGGCACCGGGCCCGTGCGGTGGTCACCGCGCTCGGCATGCTCAACGAGCCCAACATCCCGGACGTGCCGGGGATGGACACCTTCGCGGGCACGATCGTGCACACCGCGAACTGGGACACGAGTCTGGATCTACGCGGTAAGCGGGTGGTGGTGCTCGGCACCGGTTGCACCTCGGTGCAGGTCGTGGCCGACATCGTCGACGAGGTGGAAACCCTGGATGTCGTCGTGCGCAGCCCGCACTGGCTGGTGCCGGAGAAGACCGTCGGCGGCGACGTGCCCGACGGCGAGAAGTGGGCGATGGCCCATCTGCCGTTCTACGACAAGTGGTTCCGGTTGCGCACGTACTGGTTCGCCTCCGACAACCTCTACCCGCTGCCGCGTATCGACAAGGAATGGGCGGCTACCCATCTGTCGGCCTCGCCCGCCAATGACATGGTGCTGCGCACGGCGCTGGGATACCTGCAGAAGAGCTTCCCGGACCGGCCCGACCTGATCGAGAAACTGACCCCCGACTTCCGGCCGTACGCCAAGCGGATCGTCAAGGATCCCGGATTCTTCGCGGCGCTGAAGCGCGAGCACGTGAGGTTGCACCGCGCCTCGTTCCGGGCGATCACCCCGGACGGTGTGCACACCACCGACGGCGAATTCGTCCCCGCCGATGTGATCATCCTGGCGACCGGATTCCAGCTGCAGTTCACCACCACCATCGACATCACCGGACGCGACGGCCGCACGCTGGCGCAGGAGTGGAAGGGCGGCGAGGACCCGCGCGCCTACCTCGGGGTCCAGGTGGCCGGATTCCCCAACCTCTTCGTCACCGCCGGCCCCAACTCCGCACCCAATCACGGTGCGGGACACAACATCACCGGCGAAGAGCAGGTCCACTACCTCATCGAGTGCCTGCAGTACCTGCTGGAGAACGACCTTGCCGCCATGGACGTCACCCAGGAGGCACTCGACGAGTACAACCGCCGCGTCGACGAAGCGCTCGACGAGACGGTGTGGGTGCACCCGGGTGCGGAGGTCAACGGCTACTACCGCAACAGCGCGGGCCGGGCGGTGGTGCCGTGCCCGTGGCGCCTCGTCGACTACTGGACGATGCTGCGCGGGCCGCATCCCGAGGACCTCACGTTCATCTCGCACTGAAAGGCACCGTCGTGACCACAGTCCCTGTCCCCGATGTGCTCGCCCCGGCTCGGCTCGGTCCGGTGAGCCTGCGCAATCGCATCATCAAATCCGCCACCTTCGAACACATGACGCCCGGCGCGCTGGTCAGCGACCAGCTCGTCGAATTCCACCGGCAGGTCGCCGCGGGTGGCGTCGGCATGACGACGGTGGCCTACTGCGCGGTGTCCCCGGAAGGCCGCACCGAGGCCGATCAGATCTGGATGCGGGAGGAGGCGGTGCCCGGCCTGCGCGAACTCACCGACGCGGTACACGCCGAAGGCGCGGCGATCTCGGCGCAGATCGGCCACGCAGGCCCGGTCGCGAGCGCCAAGTCCAACGGGCTGCCCGCCCTGTCCGCCTCCCGACGGATCAGCCCGATGGGCCCGCAGATCACCCATGCCGCCACCCTGGCCGACATCGCCCGCATCCGCACCGCACACGGCACCGCCACCCGGCTGGCCGTCGAGTCCGGATTCGACGCCGTCGAGATCCACTTCGGGCACAACTACTTCGCCAGCTCGTTCCTGAGCCCTGTTCTCAACAAGCGCAAGGACGCCTACGGCGGATCGCTGCGCAACCGGGCCCGGCTGCTGCGCGAGGTCGCCGCCGAGGTGCGTGAAGCCTCCGACGGCCGGATCGCGGTGCTGGCCAAGCTGAACATGGACGACGGTGTGCCCGGCGGCTTCTGGCTCGACGAAGCGGTGCAGGTGGCGCAGTGGCTCGAGGAGGACGGCAGCCTCGACGCCATCGAGCTGACCATCGGCAGTTCGCTGCTGAATCCGATGTACCTGTTCAAGGGTGACGCGCCGCTGACCGAATTCGCGGCCGTGATGTCGCCGCTGATGAAGTTCGGCGTCAAGCTGGCGGGCAAGTTCTTCCTGCACAACTACCCCTACCAGGACCTGTTCATGCTGGAGGCGGCCCGCCAGATCCGGGCGAATGTCTCGATACCGCTGGTGCTGCTGGGCGGAATCACCGACAAGGCGTCGATGGACGTCGCGATGGCCGAGGGCTTCGAGTTCGTGGCGATGGCGCGGGCGCTGCTGCGCGAGCCCGACCTGATCACCAAGATCCAGGCCGATCACGAGGCGAGGTCGCTGTGCATCCACTGCAACAAGTGCATGCCGACCATCTTCTACGGAACCCACTGTGTGCTGGCGACACCGCGCACCTCGGTGCCGCTGGGCGCACCCGCGATGCCCGCCGCCGGTACGGTGGCTGTCCCGGCCGACGGGAAAGACCCGGCCGGGGCGTGAGCGGGACCGATACCGTCACCGCGTGTGTTCGTCGATCCATGAGGAGCAGGGGATGACCTCCATCAGCAGCGAATTCGGCACCACCCCGACCGGGGCGGCCGGGGACCTCCCGGAACTGGATCCGGCTCTGATGCGCACCGTGCTGGGGCATTTCGCCACCGGCGTCGTCGCGATCACCGGCATCGATCCGCAGACCTCGGCCCCGACCGGCCTGGCCGCCAACTCGTTCACCTCGGTGTCGCTCGACCCGCCGCTGATCGCCTTCTGTGTGGCCGCGACCAGCACGTCCTGGCCCAGGGTCCGCGCGGCGGGCCACTACACGGTGAACATCCTGTCCGCGGCGCAGGAGCCGGTGTGCCGTCAGCTGGCGGCCAAAGGTGTCGAGAAGTTCCGCGGCATCGAATGGCAGCCCTCGCCGGCCGGGGCGCCGATCCTCACCGATTCCCTGGCCTGGATCGAGGCCGAGCTGGAGGCCGAGCATCCGGCGGGTGACCACACCATCGTGGTCTCCCGGGTGCGTCATCTGTACGCCACGGACCTGGCGCCGCTGATCTTCTTCCGCGGTCGCTACGGCGGCGTCGGTCCGGCGGAGTCGCGATGACCATGCGTCCGCTCGACTGCGAGCGCTGCGGTCAGCGCGTGCTGATCGAGAAGTTCAGTCCCGCGCACACTTCGGTCCAGTGGGTCGGCGACGCGAGCCGGTGCCCGGTCATCGCGGCCCAGAACCGTGGTGTCGGACACCAGGAACGCGGATGCGAGGCGTTGCATCGCACCATCGACCGCGCGGTGCGCGAGCACGCGCTGCCCGAGTCGCGTATCGAACTGCCGGTAGGCGACGCCATTCCGCGCCTGCACTGAGCCGCGCGGCGGGCGCCGGAACGGCGTGCCGCTCACCGGGAATTCGCTCGAGGAGGCGGCCGCCGAGGTGGCAGGCTCGGGGCATGAGTACAACGGTCGAATCCAGTGTCGTTCCCGAGCTGCGGGAGCTGTCCACCGAGCACGGCGTGCTGCGCTACCGCGAAACCGGCGACGGCCCGCCCCTGCTCCTGCTGCACGGCTCCGGCCCCGGCGTCACGGGGTGGCGCAACTTCGGCGCCAACGTCCCGGTCTTCGCCGAGCACTACCGCACCCTCGTCCTGGAATTCCCCGGCTTCGGGGTCAGCGACGACTTCGGCGCCCCGCACCCGATGATGTCGGCTCAGCGGGCCGTCGGTGCCTTCCTGGACGGGCTGGGGCTGGACCGGGTGCGGATCATCGGCAACTCCATGGGCGGCTTCGTCGCCACCGACTTCGCCCTGGCCGACCCGGAGCGGGTGGACCGGCTGGTCACCATCGGCGGGATCGGGACGCCGCTGTTCAGCTCCGCCCCCGGCGAGGGAATCATCCGGCTCGGCGAGTTCGTCGAGAACCCGACCCGCGAAGCCCTCATCGCCTGGCTGCACTCCATGGTCTACGACCCGGCCCTGGTCACCGAGGAACTGATCGAGCAGCGCTGGGAGCAGGCCACCGATCCGGCGACGCTGGAGAACTCCCGCCGCATGTACGGCCGGGCCGCGCTGGCGCGGATGGCAGAGGCGGCCCGCGCCGCCGAGACACCGGGCTGGGCGAAGCTGGGCCGGATCACCGTGCCGGTGCTGGTCACCTGGGGCCGCGACGACCGGGTGAGCCCGGTCGACATGGCGCT
The DNA here is from genome assembly GCF_015477835.1 of Nocardia higoensis. Lineage (NCBI taxonomy): Bacteria > Bacillati > Actinomycetota > Actinomycetes > Mycobacteriales > Nocardiaceae > Nocardia > Nocardia higoensis. The sequence continues at coordinate 200,151 of NZ_JADLQN010000001.1, forward strand.
GCTGCCGATGCGCACCCTGCGCAACGGCGAGGTGCACATCTTCCCCAACTGCGGGCACTGGGTGATGATCGAGCAGAAGCAGGCGTGGGAAGCCGTCGTGCTGGCCTTTCTTGCTCGCTGACACGCAGCCCGCCGACGCCGGCCCCCGCCGATACTCGGTCGGTTGGCCGGCCGGCCAGCCGGCCAACCGGTCCGCTGCCGCTTTGCTCGCCCGCGCTCGGCCCGCCGAGGCTCTGCCGGCAGACATCGGCCCCTCGGTGCCTCAGCCTCTTCGGGCGGCGAGGGGAAACTCCGACGTCGCGCCGGCAACAGGCGTCGCGTCGGCAACTGAGGCCGCGTCGGCAACGGGCGCTGCGTCGACGACCGGAATTGCGTCGATAACAGGCGCAGGGATCGCGCAGAAGCTGTGGCAGACCCGGTCCTTGACGATCTGCTCGGGGCATTCCGGGTCGAACCATCGGTCCACGTGACCCCAGTGGATCGGGTGGTGCATATACGGCCCGAGCAGCTCGTCCACATCGGCGAACTCCTGCTCCCACACGTGCGTCCACCGCGCGGCGCCGGTGGCGTGCCGGACCGGGCTCAGCTGCCAGGCCAGGATGGCCGGGATGTGCTCGGGCATCTGCAGGGTGCCGTGCTCGAATCGGCGCACCTGGGCCGTGTCGGCCGCGTCGTCCACGCGCAGCAGCAGTGTCCGGTAGATCCGGGACGGGCCCGCGTCCTGGCGGCGCCCGGCGTGTGCGTCGCTCGCAGGCCCGCTCTCGTACTCCACCGCGTCGACGTGCCCGATCGCGGACCCGGAGGTCGCCTCGTCGATCGCGGCGCGGTGTCGCGCCCACTCCGCCGCGGAGCCGAACTGTAGGTGCGCCAGCACATCCCCGCCGTTGCGCACGCCGGGCAGGGTGCGCGCCACCAGCGTGTGTCGCGCGTCGGCGGACTTCGCCGCCGAGGTCAGGCGCTCGATGGTCGTCGCGACGGCCGTCTCGTCGCCGGGATCGGCCAGGTGCAGCAAGCGGGTCACCTTATACATCGCACAGTCCTTCCACGTCCTCGGCGCGGCTCGCCATCGAGCGGGAGCGCTCGACGATCATCGGAGCCATCGATTCCCACCACCGTGCGGGCGCGGTGTCGTGCCTGCCCGCGACCGCGGCGGCCCACCACGCCGCCGTGCCGGACACTGTCCAGGTGGCGGTGACGGTGTTCGTCTCGTCTTCGATCCAGGCAGGCGGGCTCACCAGGATGCGTTCCAGCTCCAGCCCCCTGTCCCTGGCGCCCGGCGCGTATTCGGTCAGGTAGGCGTCGATGAACGCCCGTGCCGTGCCGGGTCTGAGTACGACTCGGTCGATGATGTACAGGATGGGCTCGTCCATGGATCGAACGTAAGCGCCGGGCCGGGTGCCGGACTTCCGCTGTCCCGGTGGCCGGGAGTCGGTGGCTCCGAGTACCCTTGCCGCCCTTGTAGGCTGCCGAGCGTGACCGGCGAAGACGACGATTCCTACCCCGGACTACCCGCGACGAGCTGGGCGGTGCTGGGCATGCTGTCCTTCGGCGAGGAGCTGACCGGCAACGACCTGAAGAAATGGGCGGACTGGAGCATCGGCTTCTTCTACTGGAGCCCGTCGGTGAGCCAGGTCTACGCGGAGCTGAAGAAGCTCGAGGAGCTCGCCCTGGTGCGTTCCCACATGGTCGCCGACGAAGGGGTGCGCGGCCGGCGGCTGTACGGCATCACCGATGTCGGGTTGCGGGCGCTGCGGAACTGGTCGCGAGACGCCGAGGTGGACATGCCGGTGCTCAAACACGGTGTCATGCTGCGGCTGTGGATGGGGCATCTGCACGATCCGGACCATCTGAAGCGGATCGTGCACACGCACATCGACAATCTGCGCGAACAGGCGCGCCGGGCCGCGCGGCACGCCGATCGCTCCGAGCCGGAGCCGGGCTGGGCGTTCACCCAGATGAGCCTGCGGTGGTCGCAGCGCTACTTCGAGGCCGAGATCGCGCTGGCCGAGCAGTTGCTCGACGACATCGACGAGGCGGCCGCGCGCTACCGCGAGTCGGCGGTGCGCGACGACAACGATCTGCCGGTGCCCCGGCATCCGGGGATCTGGCGCACGGTAGGGGAGGACTGACCCCACAGCGGCGGCTCAGCCGGTGGCGGCTCAGCCCTCGGCGAGCACGCTCGGAGCGGTTGGCAGGGAACGCAGGATATTGCGACGTTGGAGGGTCGGGGTGACCCGCACGCCGGAGTTCATGCTGCGCCAGATGGCGTGCGCGGTCAGTTGCACCGGCGTGGTCATCCTGCTGTCGAAGGGCATCCGGCTCAGCGGGCCGCAGATCGACACCGCGCTGGTCGCCTCGCCGGCCGGGCCGATCGGGGCGGCGATACAGCCGAAGCCCTGCAGTGCGCCGTTGCGCTCGACGGCGTAGCCGAGGTCGCGGATCATCGCGTCGCCCGGCTCGTTGCGCCCGCTCGCGGCGAGCAGCGCCTTGCCCAGCGCCGACTTCGCGGCGGGCAGCCTGCCGCCGACCCGGGTCGGCACGTGCGCGGCGAGGCGGCCGCCGATCTTGTCCAGATAGACGACGTCCGTGCCGTCGAGAACCGCCAGGTGCACCACCATGCCGGTGGTGCGGTAGAGGTGCTGCAGGTGCTCGACGGAGGCAGCGTGCACCCGATCCTGGTGCACCGCCAGCGAGCCCAGCTCGACCAGCCGGATGCCGAGACTGTAGTTGCGGCCCTCCCGGCGCAGCCACCGGAGCTGGACCAGCCGGTCCAGCATCCGGTGGGCCGAGGAGCGCGGCAGGCCGGTCCGCGCCACGACTTCGGCCAATCCCAAACTCTCCCGCCCGTCGAAGGCGTCGAGGACGAGTGACAGCCGGTCGAGAAGGGCGCTGGGGGTGTTGGCCTCGTCGGGTCGCATGTCCTGCACGATCGTCATGCGCTGACTCCTTTGTCACACGTGCCACTGCTCGGACACTTCCTGCTCCGCCACGGCGCTGCTCGCGCAGGCACTGCTCTCACAATTCAACGCTCTCACACCCCAGTGCTCTCACGCTTCAATGCTCTGACATGGCTATTTCTATTAGGAATATGCCACATCTCCGGCGGTCTGTGAAGCAGGTCACGAGGAAACGGCGGTCAGCGGCAGATCTACCGCGGTCTTCGGCGCTCCCGGGCTCGCCAGCGGGCACCGGGTCCCGGTGAAGATGCTGGCCGCGCACAGGTTGCAGTGGATGCACAGCGATTCCTTCGCCGACTCCGCCTGGATGCGGTTGATCAGGTCCGGCTCGCGCAGCAGGGCGCGGGCCATCGCCACGAACTCGAATCCGTCCGCCATCGCGGCATTCATGCCCGCCAGGTCGGTGACCCCGCCGAGCAACACCAGCGGCATGGTCAGCGTGTCGCGGAACTGGCGGGCGTAGTCGCGGAAGTACAGCGGTTCGTAGCGGTATCGCTTGAACACGAAGCGGCCGAACATCTGCATGCCGAGCTTGACGATGCCGCGCTGGGTCTCGGCCATCTCGCGCACCGGCACGTCGCCGCGGAACAGGTACATCGGGTCCCTTCGAAGGTCGCCGACTTGATGATCCGGTTGCGCAATCGGATCGGGCCGAGGGTCGCGGGCGCGAGCGGGTCCGGGCGTTCGGATGTGGGGGAGGTGGTCATTGTGCATGTCCTTGTCCGGGAGGGGGAGTGGGGGGCTGGGAAGCTACGGCGGCATGGCGGTCGTGCAGGGTGGCGACGGGGGTGTGGATATCCATCCAGCGCAACATCTCGTCGACCGAGTCGGCGCACTCGCCGTGGGCGCCTGCCTCGGCCCACTCGACCAGCGCGGCGAAGGTCGCCGCCTGGTAGGCGGTCGCCAGCGCGCGGCAGATGGCCAGGGGCGCGTCGGGGAGCCGACGACAGATGTAGGTCGCGAGTGTGTCGATCCACGGGCGGTAGGCGAGTGGGGCGGTGGCGGCGAGTTCGGGCTCGGAGGAGATCAGGCGCAGCCAATCGGGGGCGGCGCGACGGATCTGCGGGTCGTGGGAGACCGACTCCACGATCGCCGAGCGGATGACCACCGAGGGGTCGCCGTCGTCGCCCGCGGCGTCGAGAGCGCGGCTGAGGCGCTCGGTGGCCGGTGCCACGCCGAGCCAGGCGACATCGGCTCGGGACGAGAAGTGGCGGAGCAGCGTCCTGGTGCTGATTCCCGTCGCCTCGGCCAGATCGCTCCAGCTCGTTGTCGTGAAGCCGCGCTCGGACCACAGGCGCAGAGCGCCTGCGGCGATGGCTTGGGAGTCGAGAACGGAAGGTCGCCCGCGTCGGCGAGGAACGGAATCGCTTCGGGTCACATGAAGAGCTGACCATTATTGGCGAAGTGTGTCAATATTGCGTTCGTATTCGCGGTGCACCGGTATCCGACGGGCGCCGGTATCCGAGACGCGCTGTATTCGACGGCGCAAAGCCGACGACCAGCAGAAAGCAGGTATTCGATGGGTGTCTATGTCGTGACCGGGGCTGCCTCCGGAATGGGGCGAGCGGTGGCGGACAAGCTGCGCGAGGCCGGGCACACGGTGATCGGCGTCGATCTGCGCGACGTGGAGATCGTCGCCGATCTGTCTACCCCACAGGGGCGGCGCGCGGCGATCGACGGCGTGCTCGCCGCCGTGGACGGGCGCCTCGACGGCGCCGTGCTCGCGGCTGGGGTCGGGCCCGCTCCCGGCGCGGAACGTCCGCGGATGATCTACGAGGTGAACTACCGGGGCGCGGTGGAGCTGCTCGAGGGCTGGCGCGTGGCGCTGGCCGAGACCACCGACGCGAAGGTCGTCGTCTTCGGCAGCAACGCCACGACCACCACTCCGGCCGTCCCGGGCCGGGCGGTCCGCGCGCTGCTGGCCGGCGACGTGGACAAGGCGCTACGGGCCGTGCGGATCTTCGGTCGCAACGCACCCGCCATGGCCTACGGCGCGTCCAAGATCGCGGTCACGCGCTGGGCCCGCAGGCACGCGGTGACCGACGCCTGGGCCGGAGCCGGGATCCGGCTCAATGTGCTGGCCCCCGGCGCGGTGTTGACTCCGCTGCTGGAGAAGCAGCTGGAGACCCCGGCCGAGGCCGCGGCGATCCGCCGTTTCCCGGTGCCGATCGGCGGCTTCGGCGATCCCGGCGACCTCGCGGACTGGGCGGTGTTCATGCTGTCCGATTCCGCTCGATTCCTGTGCGGCAGCGTGATTTTCGTCGACGGCGGCAGCGATGCCCACTTCCGGGCCGACGACTGGCCGCGCGCCGTCCCGCTGCGCAAGCTGCCCGGCTACCTGCGGCGTTTCCGCGCGTCCGGCAACCGCTGAGCCGAACCCCGCGCTGCTCCGGCCCGTCGTGAGTCTCCACGGTGGGCCGGAGTCGTCTTCTTTCGTCCGAACTTCGTCCGAACATCGGGCCGTGGTCGCGTTTGTCCCGGTGACCGGGAAGTGCGCTGCGGGACCGGCTCCGCGATGGACACATAATCCCTGCGCCGCATCGATCGGTGATGTGGATCACGCGAGGACTTTCGTTGTGTCGGGGACCACCCGGTGCGGCCTCGCCTTCGGAGAGGAGAACCAGATCATGAGACTTGGTGGTCTGAGTCGTCAGCGGCGCGCTGTCGCCGTGATCGGCGCCGCCGCACTGTGCACCGCGCTCGCGGCGACAGGGTGCGCGAGCGACGACGAGTCGAACAACAACAGCGCGGTAGCGGGCGCGGCCACCACCTCGCTCCCGGACGACCCGGCGACCGGCGCGCCCGTGCGCATCGGCTTCGTGTCGACCGAGGGCGGCGCGGTCATTTCGCTGCCGGAGATGCGCGAGGGCGCCGAGGCGGCCGCCGAGTACATCAACAAGAACGCGGGCGGCATCGCGGGCAGGCCGATCGAACTGGTGGTCTGCAAGCAGCAGGAGGAGCCGACCTCGGCGACCAAGTGCGCCAACGAGTTCGTCGAGCAGAAGGTGGCCGCGGTGCTCTCGCCCGGCACCTCCCAGGGCGGCACGATCATGCCGATCGTCGCGGGCGCGGGTATCCCCTACGTCACGCTCAACGGCGTCTCGGCGCAGGAACTGACCTCGCCCGACTCCGCGGCACTGTCGGCGGGTCTGCCCGGCACCATCACGGCGATGGCGACCGCGGCCAAGGACAAAGGCATGAAGACCTTCACCCTGTTCGCCAGTGACGGCGGCGGCATGGGCGCCATGGTGGACGCGATGGGCACGCCGATCTTCCAGGGTTCGGGCGTGGCGTTGAAGGTGGTGCCGATCCCGCTCGGCGTGCCGGATCCGACGCCGCTGGTGACCTCGGGCCTGTCCGGCAAGCCGGAGGGTGTCAGCGTGATCGCCGACGCCGCGACGTGCGCCTCTGTCTACAAGGCGATCCAGACCACCGACCCGGGTGTGCAGAAGGTCTTCATCCCGGTCTGCCTCGATCCGAACGTCACGGGCATCATCGGCATGGACTCGGTGACCGGCAGCACCGGCATCACCGCCACCGATTACCTGTCGGATCGTCCCGATTCGGTGCTCTACCGCTCGGTCCTGCAGGCCTACGCGCCCGGGGCGACGGTGACCGGGGCGGCCTCCTCCGGTTACCAGGTCGTCATGGCGCTGGCCCTGGCCACCGACGGCATCCAGGGCGAGGTGAACGCGGCGAGCATCCGCGAGGCGCTGCGGACCTCGAAGGGCGTCGAGATGCCCGCGGGCGGCGGCGTCACCTTCAGCTGCGACGGCACCGCCGTGCCGATGATGCCCTCCATCTGCTCGCGCCAGATGCTGATCGGCGAGATCAACGACCAGGGTGTGCCGGTGAACCTGAAGGTGACCGGATAGCCGACCCGGCAACCGTATTCGGCCAGGGAGATCTGCCATGACAGACCATCTTTCGTATCTCGTGCTCGGCCTCGGCAACGGGGCGGTGTACGCCGCGCTCGGGCTCGCGCTCGTGATGACCTTCAAGAGCTCCGGGGTGGTGAACTTCGCGACCGGCGCGGTCGCGCTCTACGCCGCCTACACCTACGCCCTGCTGCGCAAGGGTGAGCTGTTGGTCCCGATACCCGGGCTACCCGAGACGATCGATCTCGGCGGGCCGCTCGGGGTGGGTCCCGCCATGGCGATCTCCCTGGTCGCCGCCGCTGTGCTCGGACTGCTGTGTTACGCACTGGTCTTCCGTCCCATGCGCACGGCGTCGGTGATCGCCAAAGCTGTCGCCTCGATCGGTCTGATGATCGTGATCCAGGCAGTCATCGCGCAGCGCGCGGGAACCGGGCTGATCGCGGTGCAGCCGATCTTCGCGCTGGACACGTTTGCCTTGGGAGAGCGCACCGTGCCCGCCGACCGGGTCTGGCTGGCGGTGGCGGTGCTGGCGCTGGCCGCGGTGGCGGCGCTGGTCTTCCGTTTCACCCGCTTCGGCGTGGCGACCGAGGCAGCAGCGGAGTCGGAGAAGGGTGCCTATCTGACCGGCCTGTCGCCGGACCGGATCGCGTTCGCCAACTGGGCGTTGTCCTCGGTGGTCGCCGGTCTCGGTGGCATCCTCATCGCCCCGCTGGTGGCGCTGAACCCGGTGGCGTACTCGCTGTTCATCGTGCCCGCGCTGGCGGCCACCCTGGTCGGCAACTTCGGCTCCATCTGGCTCACCGTCGCCGCGGGCATCACCATCGGCGCGCTGCAGGCCGAGGCCACCAACCTGCAGGGGCTCTACGACTGGTGGCCGAGAGCCGGTACGGCCGAAGCGATCTCGCTGCTGTTGATCCTGGGCTTCCTGGTGGTGAAGGGGCGTCCGCTGCCCGACCGCGGCTCGGTGATCCGCCAGACCCTCGGCCGGGCCCCGCGACCGGATCACATCCTGGCCCCGATGCTGGTGGCGCTCGCCGTCGCGGTCGTCGCGCTGCTGGCCACATCGGGCAGCTATCGCGCCGCGATCGTCAGCAGCATCGTCTTCGCGGTTCTCGGACTCTCGCAGGTGATCGTCACCGGCTACGCCGGGCAGGTGTCGCTCGCCCAGCTCACCCTCGCAGGTGTCTCGGCCTACGCACTCAGCGTGCTCGAGCAGCACCTGGGCATCCCGTTCCCGTTCGCGCCCATCGTGGCCGCGTTGTTCGCCACCGTCGTCGGCGTCGTGGTCGGACTGCCCGCGCTGCGGGTGCGCGGCTTGCCGCTGACCGTGGTGACTCTCGCGCTGGCGGTGTTCGTGGAGGCCTTCTGGTTCCGCAACCCCTCGCTCAACGGCGGGGTGCAAGGTGCGCCCATCGACACTCCGCGGCTGTTCGGCATCGATCTCGGTATCGGCGCGGGCGAGGCATACCCGCGACTGGCCTTCGGCCTGCTGTGCCTGGCGGTGTTGACCGCGGTCGGGCTCGGGGTGGCGTGGCTGCGCCGCAGCAGCCTCGGTACCGACATGCTGGCGGTACGCGCCAACGAGCGCTCCGCGGCGGCGGCGGGCATCGACGTCTCCCGCACCAAGCTCGTCACCTTCGCCCTGGGCGCCTTCGTCGCCGGCCTCGGCGGTGCGCTGCTCGGATACCAGCAGACCCTGGCCACCCCCGAGCCGTTCACGGTGTTCCTCGGCATCTCGTTGTTCGCGGTGGTCTACGTCGCGGGCATCACCTCCATCACCGGCGGCATCCTGGCCGGCGTGATGGCGCCCGGCGGCATCGTCTATCTACTGGTCGACCGGTTCCTGCACGTCGGGGACTACTACGCGGTGATCAGCGGCATCCTGCTGGTCGTCACGGTCATGGCCAACCCGGACGGGATCGCGAGCAAGCTGCCGCGGATCCCGTGGCCGGTGATCCGGCGTCGCGCCCACGCCGACGACCTCGTCCCCGACTCTGCGGCAGCCGCCCGGGCGACGGCCGACCAGGTAGCGCCCGACCGGGGTGAGCCGATCCTCGCGGTGCGCGAGGTCAGTGTCACCTACGGTGCGGTCAAGGCGGCCACCGGCGTCACCTTCGATGTGCGTCCCGGTGAGATCGTCGGGCTCATCGGACCCAACGGCGCGGGCAAGACGACCGTCATCGACGCGGTCACCGGCTTCGCCGCCGCCACCGGCTCGGTGAGCCTGGCAGGCGAGGCGCTGGCCGGGCGGCCGCCGCACGCGCGCAGCCGGGCCGGTCTCGGTCGCAGCTTCCAGAATGTGGAGCTGTACGACGATCTGACGGTCGCCGAGAACGTTCGGGTAGGCGCGGCGCGTTCGCGGTCCGATCAGCCTGTGGCGGAGCGTGTTTCCCGCACACTGGCGGTGCTCGGGATCGGTGACCTCGCCGACCGCGAAGCGGGCCTGCTCTCCCAGGGACAGCGCCAGCTCGTGTCGATGGCACGGGTGCTCGCCGCCGAACCCGCGGTCGCGCTGCTGGACGAGCCTGCCGCCGGCCTCGACAGTGCCGAGAGCCGGTTGCTCGGCGAGAAGTTGCGCGCCGTCGCCGACGACGGCACCGCGATGCTGCTGGTCGACCACGACATGGAGTTGGTGCTCACGGTGTGCGACCGGGTCGTCGTGCTCGACCTGGGTACGGTCATCGCTTCCGGCACCCCCGAGGAGGTGCGCGCCCATCCCGACGTGCTCCGCGCCTACCTCGGCGTGCCCGCCGACACCGTCGACCTCGACGAGGAAGCCGTCCCGGAACTGCACACCCGCCCGCTCGCCACACAGGAGGCCCCGCTGTGACCACGCTGAAATGCCACGGTGTGACCGCCGGTTATCTGAAGGAGCGCCCGTGTGTGCGGGAGGTCGACCTGACCCTCGAGCAGGGTGAGATCACCTGTCTGCTCGGCCCGAACGGCGCGGGCAAGACCACCTTGCTGGACACTCTGGCCGGCCTGCTCCCGCGTACCGGCGGCGAGGTGCTGGTCGACGGCAAGGACGTACGCAGCGGCCGCCCGCGCGACGCCGTGCGCGCCGGGATGGTGCTCGTGCCCGACGACCGGGCCTTGTTCCGGCAGTTGAGTACCCGGCAGAATCTGATGCTCGCGATCACCGAGCGCTCGCGGCGGCGCACCGGATTGGGGCAGGTACTGGAGTACTTCCCCGCACTGGAGAAGCGGCTGTCGGTCGACGCGGGCCGTCTCTCCGGTGGCGAGCAGCAGATGCTGGCCATCGGACGGGCGATCCTGCAGCGGCCAACCGTGCTGCTCATCGACGAGCTGAGCATGGGCTTGGCGCCGGTCATCGTCACCGAGATCCTGGATGTGCTGAAGCGCCTCGCCGCTGCGGAGGGCACCAGCGTCCTGTTGGTGGAGCAGCACGTGCAGCTGGCGCTCGGCGTCGCCGACAAGGCCGCCGTGCTGGTGCACGGGCGGATCGCCGATCACGGCGCAGCGGCGGAACTGCGCGAGGATCCCGGCCGGATCGAGCGCGCCTACCTCGGCGTGGAGTCGGCCACGGCCGCGCACTGAATCAGCCGACAACGACAGCGAGACTCCGAGGTGGCTCGCTGTCGTTGCCTGCTGTGCGCCGGTGTGAGCTTCGGCCGCAGCGAAGGCCGCGTTGTGGCAGAACAGAATTCAGGAGGAAGCGGCCGCTGCGGCCTGCTGCTTGCACCACTCCAGTTCGTCCGTGCTCAGGGTGCCCAGCTCCATGGCGCGCTGGATCCACTTCGGGACCAGCGCGACGAACTCGGCCGGATCGTAGATGTCCTCCTCCTTGGAGAACTTGCCGTTGCCCGCGTAGGTGAGAATGCTGATGTTGTCCGCGCCCATGGCCGATCCGTCGCCGGGATCGCGCATCAGGTTGTTCAGCTTGACGACGATCACACCGTTGAGGTCGTCGATCAGGTGCCAGTAGTCGGGGAACGAGGTCATCGCCGCGCCGGGGAATCGCGCCAGCGTCGGTTCGACCCATGCCCAGATGGCGTCGTGTCCTTTCAGTACGCCGACCATCTGCTCGTGGTATTCGGCGTCGGGGGTGAACAGTTCGACGAATTCGCGCCAGCTGCCCTCCCCGGAGGCCGCGCGGGCGACCGTCGAATGCCACGACTGGTACGCCTCTTCCAGTTCTTGCCTGTTCCAGGTATTGCTCATGCCCGGACGGTAGCCACGCGGTGACCACCGGATCAGCCGTCGTTTCCGCTCAGTGGGACCTCCCGCTGAATGGAAGGTCGAGCCGATCGTCCGGCCGGTCGACCCTACGGTGGGATACCCCGGCCCGACCTTGTGAAAGTGGAGTTCCGAACCATGGCGAACAAGCCGATGCCCCCGCTGGCGACCGCCCGCGACACGACCGTCGATCTCCTCGTGGTGGGGTCGGGCACCGGCATGGCCGCCGCGCTCGCCGCGCACGAACTGGGGTTGTCCTGCCTGGTCGTGGAGAAGACCGCCTATGTCGGCGGCTCGACCGCACGCTCCGGCGGCGCGTTCTGGATTCCGGGCAGCTCCATCCTGCCCGACAGCGGCGCGACCGCGATCGCCGAAGCCCAGACCTATATCGCTGCGGTAGTGGAGGATTCGGCCCCGGCCGAGCGCGGGCGGGCATTCCTCGAGGCCGGCCCGGCCACCGTCGACATGCTGAAGAGGACTACGCCGATGCGGTTCTTCTGGGCGCGGGGCTACTCCGACTACCACCCGGAGGAGCCGGGCGGCCGAGCCGAGGGCCGCACCTGCGAGTGCCGCCCGTTCGACGCCTCGGTCCTCGGCGCCGAGCGGCCACGGTTGCGTCCCGGCGTGATGGAGGCCCCGGTCCCGATGCCGGTGACCGGCGCGGACTACAAATGGATGAACCTGATCGCGCGCAAGCCGGCCAAAGCGCTGTCGCGCATCCTGCGCCGGGCCGCGCTGGGCATCGGCGGAATGCTGATCGGACGCGAATACCTGGCGGGCGGACAGGCGCTGGCGGCAGGCTTGTTCGCCGGAGTGCTGCGCGCGGGTATCCCGGTGTGGACCCAGACCAGCCTGGTCCGTCTCGTCCAGGACGGCGACCGGGTCACCGGCGCGGTGCTGAGCCAGGCGGGCGAGGAGATCACCGTGACCGCGCGCCGGGGCGTGGTGCTCGCCGCGGGCGGTTTCGACCACGACATGACCACCCGGCACAAGTTCCAGTCGCCCTCGCTGCCCGAGGGCGCCAGCCTGGGCTCCGAGGCCAACACCGGCGACGCCATCGCCGCCGCTCAGGAACTCGGCGCGGGTGTCGCGCTGATGGATCAGGCGTGGTGGTTCCCCGCGTACGCGCCGCTGCCCGGCGCCGCGCCGCAGGTGATGCTCGCCGAACGCTCCCTGCCCGGCTCGTTCGTGGTCGACCAGACCGGTCGTCGCTTCATCAACGAGGCCACCGACTACATGTCCTTCGGTCAGGCGCTGCTCGAGCGGGAGCGCCGGGGCGACCCGGCCGAGCAGATGTGGCTGGTGTTCGACCAGCGCTACCGCGACAGCTACATCATGGCCGGGTCGGTGTTTCCCCGCCAGCGGCTGCCGCGCGCCTGGTTCGACGCCGGAATCGCCCACCGTGCCGACGATCCCGCCGCACTGGCCCGCGCGATGGGCGTGCCCGAGGACGCGCTGGCCGAGACCTTCCACGGCATCGCGCGGTATGCCGACAGCGGCGTCGACCCGGACTTCGCTCGCGGCGCGAGCGCCTACGACCGCTACTACGGCGATCCCACGGTGGCCCCGAATCCGAACCTGGCGTCGCTGTCCAAGGCGCCGTTCTACGCGGTGAAGATGATCCTCAGCGACCTGGGCACCTGCGGCGGGGTAGTCGCCGACCGGCAAGCGCGGGTGCTGCGCGAGGACGGCAGCGTGATCGCGGGCTTGTACGCCATCGGCAACACCGCCGCCAACGCCTTCGGCGCCACCTATCCCGGCGCGGGCGCCACCATCGGTCAGGGCCTCGTCTACGGCTACATCGCGGCCACACACGCGGCGGCCACCGGGGCCTGATCGGCGGTCGGCGTCGAGGCCCCGCGCCACGTGCCCGGGTTCCCGGTGATGCGCCAGATGGTTCCGGCCGCCGGTTTCAGTCTTCGGTCTCCCTGTGCGATTCCATCCGTGCCAGCGTGTGGTCGATCTGCTCACGCACCCATTCGGTGAGCCGGGCGCTGCTCATGGCGGTGGCGACCGGGGCCGGGTGGTCCAAGGGTATGACGTAGCGGCCGTCGTCGGGAAGGTCGCGCCAGAGCATGCCTGCTTCGACCCGCCCGCGCGGGCCGTACTTGGAGCGACCTTGCAGGACCTTGACGATGCCGGTGCTCACCGCGGGGGTCGCGAAGAAGGCGTCGCTGCCGAGCGTACCGTCGTCGGTGTCGTCGTTGTCGGCGATCCCGGACGAGGGGCCGGGGTCGACGGTCACGGGCCGCGAGGTCGGCAGCACAAGGGGGATGTCGCTCAGCCGACCGGCTCGGCAGGTGGGCAGCAGGGCGAGCACGGTGTCGGCCAGCGCGTGTGGATCACACTCGGCCACGTCGAAGCCGTCGGCGTGCATCAGGGTTTCGCCGGGGCGCTGGGTGATGACGTATCCGCGGGCACGGTGCCGCACGGCATGCACGCGAGTGCGCGCTTCCGGATTGTCGAAATCCTGGTCGTTCCAGGCGTGTGCCACGACGAAGACATCCGGCCGGGCGATGGCGGCGGCCATGGCGTCGAGTTCGTGATCGAACCGCGTGCGCAATTCCCGGTGGACTTCGAACTTCTCCCGCTCGTAGTCGTCCGCCAGCCGGGTTCGGCTGGTGAACACGAAGGGGGCGGGCAATTCGCCCTGCCGCACCTCCTCGCACAGGAGGTTGAATTCCAGGTCGGTGAACTCCCAGGTGCGGCTCACGAGTCGATCACCGGCTTCACCCGATCCGGGACCGCGCCGATGGCGTCGTCGAGGTGGGCCGTGGACTGCAGGTACCTGGCCGGCTTGTGCGAGGTGTTGCCCTGCGCCCCACCACCGCCTGCCCCGGCTCCGGCCGGGCCCATCATCGGGGGACCGCCCATCCCGTTCGCGCCTGGACCCGCGGCGGCCGCTGCCGGGTACATCGGCTGCTCCGCACCGGCCAGCGACGCGCGCGGGAACATCTGCGAGGTACGGGCCTGATGGGTCGGGTGCTCGGACAGGGTGCCCGCGCCGCCCACCTCGCCGCCTCCGGCTCCACCGACCGAACCGCCGCCACCCGCGCCTGCCGCAGGATCGACCGGCAGGTCACCGGCGGCGGCGCCGATGGCATCCGGATCGAACCTGCGCAGCATCTCGTGCAACTGATCAGCCCCGGCCGAGACGGCGCCGAGGTCGCCGAGCGACCCCATCCCCTGCGTGAGCGCCTTGCCGATCTGTCCCAGGAAGTCCTTACCTGCCTCGGCGAACGACGCCGGGCCGCCGTCGGTGCCCGCCGGCTGGCTTGGCAGCCCGGCACGTGAGGTCGAAGAATCGCCGGTGCCGGTCGCGGAGGCCAGGGCCTTCTCGTCCAACGCGTTGGGCAGGTTGTCGAGCACCGACCGCACCTGTGCCGGGTCGAGTCCGGTGAGCGTCGCCAGTTCGGCGATGTCGGCGACATCCGGGATGTTCTCCAGCACCGAGCGCACCTGTTCCGGCGAGAGGCCGCTGGTCCGGGACAGGGCATCCTCGTTCAGCAGTTCGGGTAGCGCGTCGAGCATCGACCGCACCTGGGCAGGGTCGGCGTCGAAAGCGGTGGCGAGCGCGTCTTCGAGCCCACCGGCACCGGATCCGCCCGGACCCGAACCCGACGATCTGCTTCCCGATCCACCGCCACCGAAGGATCCGCCTGTGGCGCCGTTGGGCAGCGGAGCCGATCCGAGCGACGAATAGCCGGGCACGTCGGCCTCACCGGACCCCGAGTCGGAACCGCTCGACTCGCCGGGAAGGCTGCTGCGCGGAAAGGGATTTCCCGACCCCGACTGCTGCGACCGAGTCGCCCCCTCGCCCGCGGAGCCACCGCCGGACGAGCCGACCGGCGTCGACGCACCGCCGGCTCGGGCCGCGGCGGACTCGGCGTCCTGGCGAGCGGCTTCGTAGCCGGGCGGAAGCTGACCCTGCGTCCCGGAACTCCCGCCGCCGCTCGCGCCGTTGGGAAGAGGCGTGCTTCCTCCTGCCCCGGAACCACCGGATCGATCGCCGCGTGCCCCGGAGCCGTCCGCGTCTCCATCGGATCGCGTTGTCCCGTCACCATATTCGAGCGATGGATCGGCCTGACCGTAGCCGCTCGGGTATCGAGGGTCCTGCTGCCGGCTGCCGTAGCCGTACGGGTCGTCCCAGTCCCGGCCGCCGCCGTTGCCGTACCGACCGTTGCCGTACTCACCGTTGCCGTACTGATTGTTGCCGTATTGGCCGTTGCCGTATCGGCCGTCGCCCGGAGGGTTGTTCCCGGGCTGGTTTCGGTTCGGATCCCCCTGCGGCGCCGGCTGGGCGATCGGGCCGTGCACCACCGGCATCACCGACACGGTGTTCTTCATGCCCTCGCCGTAGTGCTTCTGCCACTCTTCGCGGTACCGGCGGGTCACCTTGCCCGGGCAGCAGTCACCGGGATCGGGGCTCGAGGGCATGCTGAGCTTGGTCAAGTACAGCCACTGCGCGCTGTAGTCCAAGTTCTGGCTCATCGCGATCATGGAGGTGACCAGCGGCTGCACCCCCTCGGAGTAGTTCTCGACCGCCGCGGCCGCCGCCGTCGCACCCTGCCCCTCCCATGCCTCGGTGCCGGTGTCGATCGCGGTCACGAAGGTGTTCAGCTTGCCGAGCAGGTCGTTGGCCATGCTGTGCCAGGTGCCTGCCGCGGCCAGCACCGGCGCCGCATCGAGATCGCGCCCCAGTTCATACAATTCACGGAAGGCGAGACTGTCCTTGTTCTCGATGTTGGCGGTGACGCCCGGATCCTTCTCGCCCTGGTAGTCCTTCAGCGAGGAGGGGAAACTCTCCGCCTTCGCATCGTGGACGTGCAGCTTGCCGTCGTTGTCCTTCCAGCCGAATCCGCCCTGTGGTCTGCCGAATTCGGCATCCGGCCCGCCCGCCTTCCGTGCGCCGGGCGTGTACCCGCCTGCCTCGGTGGGCATCGCCAGTTTCTCGAGTGCCCGGAAGTCGTTCCCGGCATCACCCTCGGCGTTCGCGTAGGCCTTGCCCGCCGCGATGTAGGTCTCGCCCATGTCTTTGACGATGTCTGCGTGGTCCTTCAGGATGGTGCGCAGCCGACTTCCCTTGGCCGTGAACGCCGCCGCCAATTGCGCGCCGGAGGTGAGATTGCCGATCGGCGCGACATTGTCCAGGCGCAGATTCGTCACGGCGGCGGCCATGCCGAGCAGGTCGTCCACCAGGTCGGCGCAGGCGCGAGCGGCGGCCAGCGCGTCGGCCGTGTCGAACTTCAGATACCCGGCTTTCGCCTGGTTCTTCAGGTTCGACCAGGTGCCGGGTTCGAGAGCCATTCCCGTTCAGCCCTTCCTGTCGTGCGGGTGCATCGCGTGCGCCGCGTCAGTCGTCGTTGTCGGCTACCACGGACCGGCGTGCGTGGGCGTCGGGATCGTCGTTCCCGGGCCAGCGGTTCGGATCCGGCGGCGTCAGAGGCGGTGCTGGGGCGGTAGGCAGCAGTGACCCGAGATCCGGTGCCCCTTCGATGATGTCGGAAAGCTTCGGCAGGGCGTTCTTGCGCTCCAGCAGTGGCTGCATGAGTTCCCTGCTGCGCGCGGCCACCTTCGCGGCCGCGGCCTGCGCCGCCGCGGTGACACCCGCCGCGATCTCCTCGAGGGTCAGGTCCAGGACGTCGTCGGCGAGCTTGGTGGCGATCAGGATCCCGTCGGCGTTCACCGTGACCTCGATGCGTTGCTCGCACGCGGTCACCGTCTCGGTGAGCTGCGCGCGCCGCTGCTGCAGTTCGGCGATGCCGCGGAACTGTTCGCCGAGACCCTCCACCAGCGCCGCCATGTCGGCGCGCAGGCGCTCGTTGACAGTGGGCTGCCCGGTCACGGCTTCGGCTTCCCGAATCCGTCGGCGTTGCCGGAGTCGGCGCCGGACAAGATGTCGGCGGCGTCCCGCTGCCCGGTCGCCATATCGCCCAGCATGGTCGCGGCGCCGAGGGCGCCTTCGACCAGGTTGTCGCGCGCGGCCTTGTACCCCTTGTCGCCGTCGAAGAACTTGTGTCCGCGCTTGTCGTCACCCCACGGCATCACGGTGCTGTCGGACTCTACGCCGCTCAGGGCGCTGCGCAGCTTGTCGGCGACCCCCTTGGCGTCGTTGGACAACTCCCTGGTCAGGTCCGAGGCGTGACGCAGCTTCTGGGGATCGACATCCAATCGCTCCGCGGTCATGGCACTCCTTCCGTGTCGTCGAACTACAGGCTGAACGGGACGTCGACCTGCCGGCCGGGTTCGGCGGACACCACACCGGCCGCGGGGGCGGTGCCGGGCGGCACCAGCCACTGCTCACCGGAGGAACCGCTCGACGACGGCGGGCTGTAGGGGCCGGGCAGCGGTTCCACCCACGGCCACTGTTTCGGCCGTGGCTTGCCGCGCACGTCCTTGCCCTCGCCCAGGAACGGTTCATGGTGGTTGGCGATCGGGTTCCCGTTGGTGCCGGCGCTGCTTCCGCCGGAGCCGCCGCTGTGCCCGCTGCTCGACGAGGAGGGCGGTGGGATCGGGGGACCGCCGAGCGACGACCCCGGCCGGGACGGCGGTGGTGGAGTCCAACCGCCGTCGACCGAGGACGACCACGAGGTAGGTGGCTGATCGGTACGCGATTCGTAGAAGACCGTGCTGCCCGAGCCACTGCTCGAACCGCTGCGCATGCTCGAACCGCTCCCGCCGCTCTGAATCGAACTCACGGCGTCGTAGAAGACGGTGCTGCCCGAGTCGCTGTCGCTGCTGCGCCACGACCCAGACCGGCTCGATGAGCCCGCGACGGTGGAATGCACCGGCCGAACCGAAAGCGACCCAGGCGCATCCGAACCGATGATCGACCGATCGGACGATCGGGAGCTCGAGCCGCTACTCGACCCGTCGCTGCCCGGCGGCGGTGGGGCCGCATCGCCGGGTTTCGGTTTGGACATCCAAACGTAGGAGCGGATGTCGCCGTGTCCCGGTGGAATCGGCTTGCCGAGGGCGAATCCGCCGCGCGCGCCGCCCACCATCGCCCCCCGGCTGATGCCGCCGACCCAGCCCGCGCCCGAACTGAACGACGAGAAATCCCCGGTCGCCGCGCCCACGGCCAGGTTGCCGAAGGCGGTGCCGACCGCGCCTGACGCCCCACCGATCACGATGCCACGGCCGACCCGGCCCGCGACGTTGTCCAACTGCTTTCCGGCGACCTTGTCGATGCCCTTCCCGAGATAGCGCCCGAATTCGCGCCCGGGTATGACGCCCGCGACGCCGGCGAGGACGGAGAGCCCGAATTCCTTACCGTTGAAATGGCGTCGTTTACCCGCCGCGAGCTGGCCGACCTGCACCGAGCCGTTGATCGTTCCGACGATGGCGGTCGCCTCGACGGCACGCACACCGTAGACTCCCCAGCCCTTCGCGGTGGGGAAGACAGGCCGCAGCCGCGCGGCCTGGGTCCAGAAGTGACGCTTTGCGGTCGAAGCGCCCAGACGCGCCGCGAGATTGGTGATCGCCTTTTGCACGAAGTCCTCGAAGACCTTGAGGAACGAGCGCGTGGTGGTGATCGCGGCCGCCTCCACCGCAGGCGCGGTCGGCGGAAAGAGCCAGGCCCACAGGATTTCTATCGCGAGCCAGGCCAGCGTCACGATGACGGTGATCTTGGTGGCCTGGATCTCGGTGCCCATGTCGAAAGTGCTGTCGCCGACGGTGCCCATGAACTTCGCCAGTGCCTCGATGGACTGGTCACCGGAGCGCAGTGAGTCGTAGCGGGCGCCCATGGCTGCGCCGCCCTCTCCGTGCGGGTAGGCGTCGATGGTGGCTTGCTTCGCCGCGTCGATATCGGCGAGCAGTGCTTCGAGTTCCCTGCTCGCTGTCGTCCACGCCTCCGACACCGCCCACGTGAGGTCCTCGTCGCCCTCCGGCCAGGTGGTTCCGGCCACCCAGGCCAGCCATCGCAGACCCTCGGGCATGTCTATGGTCATCGCAGCACCGCGGCGGCCCCGCACCGGCCCGTCGGATCGATCACCGCAGCTCTCCTCTGCTCGGTCATGGTTCGTGGGATTAGAACGCAGCCAACTGAATTCGTGATGACGGGCAAACGAATTCGCCGGGCCCGCGCTGTTCGCTCCCGGGTGGTAGCGTGCGGGCCCGATCGAGGAGGTACCGGTTTCGTGACCGCAGAAGATTCGTTCCCCGTCGACTCCGTGCCGTCGCTCGCCGCCGCGTCGGACCCGGTGGGCCGCCGGATCGCCGAGGAACTGATCGCGCTCGCCCCGCCCGGCTGGTACGAAATGCAGGCGGTGTTCGCGTCGACCGCTGTATCGGAGTTGGCGTCGGTGTTCTTCGCCGACGAGCAGGGCCACCCGGTCCAGGTCTTGCCGTCCGAGGAGGTGCTCGCGCTGGTCCGGCGGCATCGCGAGGCGTCGGCCGCCCTGCCCGGTGGCCCTTGGTGGCGACTGCTGGTTTCGGCTTCGGCCTCCGGCGAGATCGTCGCCGAACCCGACTTCGGCGACGAGCCCTTCCCCGAGGACCATCTTTTCCCGCCGGAGGCGTATCGAGCCGACCTGGAGACGTTTCCGCGGACCCGGCTGCCGGTCTGGCTGGCCGCCTACGTCGGGCACGACGACCGGCAGTCCCGACCCCCCGAACAGGCAGCGGAACGGGCCCGAGCCGCCACACGCACTCCTGACATCGAGACGACCTTGCCCACGCTCCCATTGCTGGTCATGCGCTGGGCAGCGCTCGCCGCGGGGTTCGTGGCAGCCGGATCGCCGTGGGGTCCGCGGGTTCTGCCTGCGCTGAGCCTGTTCGAAGGCGCCGGACGCAGCGGTTCCTCGCTGTGGCTGGTCCCCGGGGATCGAGCAGTGCTCTCCGGCGGAGTATGGAACGACCCGGTGCTGGACGCCGTCTACAACACCGGCGCGCCCATGCCGGACCTCTATGCGGGCGCGCCGGAGTGGGTGTCGAACCAGTTGCTCAATCCGCGCGCCGGGTCCGGGCTGCTCTCCTTCTGCTACTGGTGGGAGGGCGGCCGCTGGTATCGCGGCGCCGCACCGCCCGCCGGTGAGGTCGCCGCCGCGATACCGGCGGTCTGGACCGGAGAGAGTGCCGCCGACATCGTCGCCTCACTGGCCGAGGAATCGGGAACCGGCGCGCGGGACGCGGCCATGGAACTGGTGCTGGCCGCCGAGCACGGCATGGCCGAACGCTCGATGCTCGTGCGGCTCTTCGGCGAACGGGGGGATGTGGACGCTGCCTTGCATCAGCTGCTGATGGCGGGGGCGGCGGGCTGAGCGGCCGCGAGCATAGGGGGCGGTGCGCGTCGTGATGTGCCGCGCATTCGGCTTGCGATCGAATCTCACAGTCCTGCGGTAGCTTTCGACGATTCGGCGCTGCGGTGGTCGCGCGGCGGGGACGAACGGCCGGATCGAGCTCGATCCGATGACCGCCGCCGCCGGCTACCGCGCCACGCTTTGTACGCCGTGTCGGCCATCAGCATGGCCGGGATGGCGGCGGCGGCCGCGGCCCAGCCCACCGAGTCGGGCGGGGTTCCGCCGAGCAGGCCGGGCAGTGGCGGCACCCAGAGGAAGACCACGAGCAGAGCGAGTTCGATCGCGATGGCGACCAGTAGCAGCGGGTTGCCGCGCCAGCCGGTCACGCCGAACCACCGGGTCTCGCTGCGGCACAGAAACGCGTTGGTCAACTGCCCCAGGACCACGGCCGTGAACAGCGTGCCCGAAGCGGTGGCCAGCAGCGCCGCGTCCGGGGTGGTGCCCAGCGTCCACCCGCCCGCCCCGAGGACGAGCAGGAAGGCGATCATGCCGACACCTGCTTCCACCGGACCGAGCACGCCGAACGCGCGCCGCAGCAACCGGCCGTCCACCAGCGAGCCGGTCCGCGCCGGTCCCGACATGGTGCGTGGATTCGGCGGCTCGGCGCCCAGGGCCAGCGCGGGCAACATGTCGGTGCCGATGTCGAGGGCCAGGACCTGCAGCACCGTGAAGCCGAGCGGGATCGAACCGCCGGAGGCCGCCCACACCGCGAACGGCGTGAGCTCGGCGACGTTGTCGGTCAAGTGGTAGGTCAGAAAGCGCCGGATATTGGCGAAGGTAGCCCGGCCGAGCTCGACGGCGGCGACGATGGTGCCGAAATGATCGTCGAGCAGGACTAGATCGGCGGCTTCTCTGGCGACATCGGTGCCGGACGCGCCCATGGCGACCCCGATGTCGGCGGTGCGCAGGGCCGGTCCGTCGTTCACGCCGTCACCGGTCATCGCCACCACATGTCCGCGCTTCTGCAGGGCGAGGGTTATACGCAGTTTCTCCTCGGGAGCCACCCTGGCCACGACCACGCCGTCGCGTTCGAGCAGGTCGGCCAGCGCGTCGTCATCGGCGGGAAGGTCCTTTCCCTCCACCACGATGCTGTGGTCGGGTCCGAAGAATCCGATGTCGGTGGCGATCGCGGTGGCGGTACCGGGATGATCTCCGGTGACCATGGCGATCTTGATGCCCGCTGTCCGGCATGCGGTGATCGCGGCGGCGACATCGGGGCGCGGCGGGTCCGCGAAGGCGAGCAGTGCGAGCACCCGCGGCGCAGCTGCCGGATCGGATGTATGAGCGACCGCGATGACCCGCAGTCCGCGCGCGGTCATCTCCTCGAGTTGCGTTGCGGCCGTGTCGATCTCGGCGTCCGCTGTATCGATGGCGGTGTCCGCCGTGTCGACGGCGGCGGTCGGTGTGGTGAGCCGAGCGGTCACCAGGTCGGTGTCGGTGCTGATCGTGCCGGTGCCGGTGTCGGCGTTCGCCGGGCGGTCGCGGCGGCAGGCGGCGAATACAGCCTCGGGAGCGCCGATGAGGTGGAGACCGTCGCGGTCGGTGACCGTCGCAAGGCGGATCCGATTGTCGAACGGCTCCCGGTGCAGCGGAGGAGGGGCGGCCTGGACGCCCAACTTCCCGGCGAGCACATGCACCGCCACCTCGAGCGGGTCGCCGACCGGCAGCCAGCGGCCGCGATCTTCGCGCACATGCGCGTCGGGAGAGCAACGGGCCGCGGAATCGGCGGCGGCACGGGTCGCCGCGACCGCGTCCGGGCCGCCGCGTGCCTCGCCCTCGGGGCGATAGCCCTCGCCTTCCACGATCACGGTGCCCGCCGCCGTCCACACCTCGACGACCTGCATCTCGTTACGGGTGAGCGTCCCGGTCTTGTCGGTGCACACGAACGTGGTGGCCCCGAGTGTCTCGACCGCCTCCAGCCTGCGGACCAGGGCGTTCGCGGCGGCCATCCGCTGGCCCGCCCGTGCCAGCGACAGCGTCACGGTCGGGAGCAGTCCCTCCGGCACCAATGCGACGGTGACGCCTATGGAGAACAGCACGCTCTGTGTGGTGTCGCGCCCGAGTACGGCGAACACGGCGAAGGACAGCACGCCGACCCCGATCGCGATGAGCGCCACCATTCGCACGACGCGGTGCAACTGGCGCGACAGGGGACTCCGAGGCCGGGTCGCGTGCTCGGTGACCGCCGCGAGCCCCGCGAGCCGAGTGCGCGGGCCGACGGCGGTGACCCGTGCTTCGCCCTGTCCGCTGACCACATACGTCCCGGCGAACAACCGCGCGCCGGGCTCGGTGTGCACCGCCCTGCTTTCCCCGGTGAGCATCGACTCGTCGACCTCGAGATGCTTCGCGTGGATATCGAGCACCTCGGCGTCGGCGCAGATCCGGTCACCTGCCCGCAGCACCACCAGATCGTCGAGCACCAGGGCGGTGGAATCGACCACCGTCAGCCGACCGCCACGGCGCACCCGCGCCCGGACCGGGAGCAGGTCACGCAGGCGTTCGGCGGCGCGGTCGGCCCGATACTCCTGGGCGAAGGCGAACGCGCCGTTGAGGACGACGACCACCGCGATGGCCACCGCCAGTGCGGGCATCCCCGCGATCAGCGCCAGCCCCGCGGCCACCCACAGCATCACCGCGAAGAAGTGCGTGAGCTGCGCGGCCAGCAGCGCCAGCGGGTTGGGGCGCTTCGGCGCGGGCAGCGCGTTCGGCCCGTCGCGCCGAAGTCGTTCGGCTGCTTCGGCGTCGGTCAGGCCACCGGCCGCCAACAGCTCGCGAGAGTCGGTGAGGTCGGGCGGCCCGGTCACGTGTGGTGTCAGCGCTTTCGGACGGTGGGGACGAAGCCCTCGGCCAACAGGATCCGATGCGCCTCCTGCGCCGCGGAGGACGTGCGGTCCTCGTCGGCACTGCTGATCGGGAGCTGCTCCAACCCGCGGGCGAGCGCGGCGACGGCATCACCGAGCGCGCGGACCTGCTCGCGCAGCGGCATCGGGTGATCGGCGGCCGATCGCCCGTGCCGGCGCTCGGACACGGCGGCCTGGGCCCCTTCTTCCTCGACCTCGATCCCGCAGAGCACGGTGTACAGGTGACCAGGCAACACCGCGAACACGCGATCGACCTGCCCGGGGGAGAACAGCTCGGACAACGCGGCGGTCACCGCCCCCGCCACCTCGCCGACCTCGTCGCGGCCGATGCCCGCGACCCTGGCGAATTGCTCGGTGAAGGCCGCCTGGCCGTGGTGCACCGGCACGTGCGCGGGCACCCAGCCCTCGTAGTAGATCCCGCGCAGCAGTTCGGGCAGCTGGGCGGTCAGATGCGCGGAGTTCGCCACGCCGATGCGATCGCGCACCGTGTGCATCCATGCCCGCAGGGCGCGATGGGCGAATATCAGATCGTCGGTGCCGAGAGCGTCGGCGACGGCACGCAACCAGTCGTGCGCCGTCTGCACAGCGGGCGCGAACGGATCATCGGAATGTGACACAGCAGCCTCCTCGGTGTTCACCCGGTGCGAATCGGGACGGCGCATCCTTCAGCCTTCAGCGTGCGCCGATAGGTCACCGATCCCAAGGGACCAAAGTTGCCGAACGGCGGGGGCGATGGTCCCGCGCTGCCCGGCTCACCGCAGGCGCCCCGAGGGGCTCTCACCCGACAACTTCCAGACCCCGAAAGGCGTCGCCAGGCACGCGGCCCCGCTGCGCTCGTCCCAGGCGACCGCGCCCGCCCCCAAGCACACCACTGAACCGCCGAATCCGCCGACGACCTCCGCGCGGGAGCCGGCGAAAGCGATCGCCACCGTCGTCGACGGCGCCTTGTCCGGTTCGCGGTCGGCGCCGATGTTCGACGCGAGGGCGTCCGGACCGAACCCCGCGGCCAGCGCCATGCCCTCGACACCGTCGCTTGCTCCCACGCCCCCGGCCACACCGACACCGATCGCTTGCGAGCCGAACGCCGCCCCCGCATAGCCGACGCCGTCGAGCCCGGCCGAATGCGCCCGGCCACCCACGGAACCCACTGCCCGGCAACCGGTTTCGCCATCGATGGCCATGGCGTCGATGCCGGAGTCGGCGGCACAGTGCACGGCCGACGCCGATGCCGCGGCCGGGAAGACACTCGCGGCTCCCACCGCCGCGGTAGCGCAGACGATCGCATCGACGAACTTCATGGGCAGGCTCCCTCTTTCGCGGCAGTCGGTCAGGATCGGCTGTTCGACTGTGGATCGTGTCCCTCGGCGAGCGCCTACCCGGATAACAATGCGGAAAACGGGGAGAACTCGGTCGGAAATGAGTCGCCGCCTGGGAAATCCGTCATCCTCGGAGGCTGAAGTGACGACCGCCACGAAAACAGCGGAGAAGAGCCTTGTTTGACTCTCGCTCCAGGAGGGTTACCTAGCCCCACCAACGTTCTACCCAGGATCGAGAGGCATTCGCATGAGCGCAACACCGAATACGAACTCGAGCTCGTCACGTCACGACGGTGACTCCTACGACAACCTCGAGCCGTGGTTCGACAAGCTCGCCGCCCTCGACCCCGCCGACCCTCAGCGCGCGGAGATGCGTGAGCAGATCATCACCCGGTGCCTGCCGTTGGCCGAGCACATCGCCGCGCGCTTCCGCGGCCGCGGCATCGAGCACGAGGATTTGCAGCAGGTCGCCTACGTCGGCATGCTCGGCGCGATCGACCGCTACGACCCGGCCCGCGGCTCCAGTTTCCTCGGCTTCGCCGTGCCGACGATCATGGGCGAGGTCCGCCGCCACTTCCGCGACCACGCCTGGAGCATGCGCGTCCCGCGCGGCACCAAGGAGTTGCAGGGAAAGATCGCGCCGGCGGTGGAGAAGTTGTCGCAGGAACTCGGTCGGTCGCCGCGCCCGAGCGAGATCGCCGCCGAACTCGGAGTCGAGCGCACCGAGATCACGCAGGCCATGATCGCCGCCAACTGCTACAACACCGACTCTCTCGACGCGACCCACCATGACGAGGACGGCGCGGGGACGACCATCGCCGCGCGCCTGGGTGCCGAGGAACCCTGCTACCGGCTGCTCGAAGACGCCATGGCGGTCCGGCCGTTGCTGGCCGCCCTGCCGCGGCGTGAGCGGGACGTGCTGGTGATGCGATTCTTCGACAACCTCACCCAAGCCGAGATCGCCGAGCGGATCGGGGTCTCCCAGATGCAGGTGTCCCGAATCCTGACCCGCACTCTCGCCCGGCTGCGCGATCAGGCACTGGCCGAACCATCGGCCCGATACGCCGCCGCCTGACCGGTCGACTGCCGGCGGGTCACCTCGGCTGTTCTCCTCGCCGGTCCTGGATCGGCAGCCCCAGCGCGCTGCGCTGGCACGCGGTGGTCAGGTCCGTCGCCGTCAGGATGCCGATCAGCCGGCCCCCGTCGTCCACCACGGTGACCGCGTCGAGATCCGGCCGGAGCAGCGTGCGGGTCGCGACAGCGGCGAGCGATTCGTCCGGATGGGCGCGGGCGGAGGCGGGAAGCGGCCTCGCGACGCTGCCCAGTCGGGACGTCGGGCGGTGTTGTGCGGGGATCGGCAACAGATCACGCAGGGACAGCACGCCCACGGGCACGCCGTCGGCACTCACCACCGGAAAGACCTGATGACCGCTGCGCGGCGCGTCCGAGCACAGCAGTTCGGTCACCGTCCAGGTCTGCGGTAGCGCGATCGGGCGTTCGGTCATCACCTGCCGGACCGTGGTATCCGCCAGTTGATGTCGCAGGCCCGCGGCGCTCAGTTCCACGCGTGCCGCTGTGGTCAGGAACCAGCCCAGCATCATCAACCACAAGCCGCTCAGGTCGCCGAGCAGCACGATCTCCAGCCCGCCGAGGCCGATCAGGACGAAGCCGATGACGCGGCCGGTCCGCGCGGCTGTGACCGCTGCCCGGAACTGGTCGCCGCCGCGCCGCCACAGCACCGCCCGCAGGACGCGTCCGCCGTCGAGCGGCGCGCCCGGCAGCAGGTTGAACGCCGCCAGCAGGAAATTCATCACCGCCAGCCACACCAGCACATCGAGCACAGGCGCGGCGACGAGGCCGTCGAGCAGCGAGCCGGTGAGCAGGAAACCCGCGCCGAGCGCGGCGCTGGTGAAGGGCCCGGCCAGCGCGATACGCAGGTCGGCGGTCGGGTCCGGCGGTTCTTCTCGCAGTTCCGAGAGCCCGCCGAGCAGCCACAGGACCACTCGCTCGACGTGCACACCGTGTCGCCGAGCGACGATCGTGTGCGCGAGTTCGTGCGCGAGCAGCGCCGCCGACAACCCCACCGCGCCCGCTGCCGCGCTGAGCCAGACTCCCGGCGAGCCACCGTGCACAGAGGCGAGCCACCGGCCCAGCACCACGGTGAAGAGAGCGACGGTGGCCAGCGCCGACCAGTGCACGTCGACTCGCACGCCGGTGATCCGTCCCAGCGGTACGCTGCCGCGCAGCACGTCAGCGCTCCCCTGCGACGGCTCCCGAGGCCGAGGCGCCGACTTGCCTCGGCACCGGAACCCGGTGGTGTGGCGGCAGGATGGATCGGTCGGGAGAAGGACCGATACCGGGGCGAGCGGTCATCGCGGGGGCACGATCATGACCGCGCACCTCGCCGCGCTGCGCCATTGTCACCGTTGTCGATCTTCACCGTTGTCGATCTTCTTCCTCTGGTGCGGAGAGCCCTGATTGTGAGTGTGCGAGCCGTCGCGGCACCAGGCGAGAGACGCACTGCCCTTTTCGCAGGGACCAAAGTGTGCTCCGGTCGCGGTCGGCGCGCAGGACGGCCCGCACCGGCGATCGATCGCCGATCAGTCGATCATGAACCAGCCCCGCACTTGCGCCTCGTGGTCGATGTATCGTTCACCGGACACATCGATGACGACCCTGTCGATTGTGCCGCCGGTGAAGGCGAATGGTGAGGTGTAGTCCGGTGTGACCGGTGACGCGCTGTCGCGTCCGACGCAGATGCCGTCGCCGACGAGGCAGAAGACGCCTGGTTGGGTGACGATCTCCCCGGCGGCCACTTTCCGGTCATCGACATAGAGAGTGGCGGTTCCCTTGAAGCCCGGCATGGCCGGATCGGTGTTCTTGCCCTGCAGCACGAATTCGGCGGTGCAGACATGCGGACCCGGGGTCATGTCGCGGTCGGCGACGATGTTCTGCATACGGGTTCCGATCCAGTTGAATGCGTAGCGCAAACGCCGGTCTTTGACGTACAGGCTGTGTCCGCCGGTGATACCACCGTGCGCGTAGAGAACTCCCTCGGCGTCGGCGGTGTCCACGCGGACCCCGGCCGCGATGGTGTACGAGCGACCGATGATCGAGACCCCAGCGGATTCGGGAACATCGGCGCAGTCCGGGAAGTACACGTATCGGTTTCGGTTCTTGCCGGGGTGCGGGCGCTCGGCGACGGTTTGCTCGACGACGGTGCGGTCGTCGAGGGGAAGTCCGTTGTAGAGGCCGGCGTAGTAGAACCACAGATCCTTCAGCGACGCCAGACGTTCGGGCTCCTCGTTCGCGAGGTTCACGGCCTGGGCTCGGTCCGATTCGAGGTGGTAGAGCTCCCACACATCCCGTTCGTAGTTGCCCCACCCGGACAGGGGTGGATGCACAGAACAGGCGAGCCATCCTCGGTGGTAGAGCGACCGTTGGCCGAGCATCGTGTAGAACTGCGTCTGCTTCCCCGGCGCCTCGGGGTCGGTCAGCGCGGCCGCGAAGCTCTCTCCCTCGATGGGGCTCTGCGGGTAGCCCTTCAGCATTTCCGGTGGCTCGATTCCCACCAGTTCGTAGATCGTCGGAACAACGTCGACGGCATGGATGTACTGATGCACAGGTTCGTTCCGGGGCTCGAGTTTCCCTGGCCAGGCGATCAGGCACATGTCGGCGATGCCACCCTCGTAGCCGGCCCACCGCTTCCAATACGGAAACGGCGTATCGAAGGCCCACGCCCATCCGGTGTTGTAGTGGTTGTACGACTTCGGACCGCCGAGCTCTTCGAGATGCGGAAGTGTCTCCTCGGTCGTATCGGCCACCCCGTTGAAGAAGCGCCACTCGTTGAACGAGCCGTTCGGACCGCCCTCGCCACTGGCGCCGTTGTCGGAGATCACGATGATGAGCGTGTTGTCGAGCTGTCCCGCGTCGGCCAGGAAGTCGATTACCCGCCCGAGCTGATCGTCGGCATAGGAGACGTAGCCGGCGAATACCTCGGCCATACG
This sequence comes from Nocardia higoensis, assembly GCF_015477835.1. Taxonomy (NCBI): domain Bacteria; kingdom Bacillati; phylum Actinomycetota; class Actinomycetes; order Mycobacteriales; family Nocardiaceae; genus Nocardia; species Nocardia higoensis. The sequence goes on from NZ_JADLQN010000001.1 coordinate 228,669, forward strand.
TGCGAAAAGGCGTTTCTCCTCGGCGGAGAGCGAATCCCATGGCCGGACGGTGTCGAGTTGTGGCCATGGTTGTCCGTCCGGTCCGGTGGTCGCCGGCTCCCCGTGCGGGTTGATGGGGGAGAGTTCGGTGTCCTCGGGCAGTATTCCGAGTTCCTTCTGCCGTCGGAGAATTCCGGCGCGGATGGCCTCGTAGCCCTCGTCGAATCTGCCCTTGTACCGGTCGGCCCACTCCGTGAAGACGTGGTGCGGTGCGTGCGCTGCCTGCGGCGCGAGATACATGAAGAACGGCTTGTCGGGGTCGACCGATTTCGCGTCTCGGATGAACTCGATCGACTTGTCGGCCAGATCCTTCGACAGGTGGTATCCGTCCTCGGGGACGCCGGGAGCGTCGATCGGATGATTGTCGTAGACCAGGTCGGGGTACCAGCTGTTCGTCTCGCCGCCGAGAAAGCCGTAGAAACGCTCGAACCCTCGTCCCAGCGGCCATCGGCTCTTGACCGCCGACATATCGGTTTCATCGCCCGGGGTCAGATGCCACTTTCCGACGCAGTAGGTATTCCAGCCCCGCTCGGCCAGGACCTCGGAGACGAACCCGTTCTCGAAGGGAATACGGGTCGAGATTCCAGGGAATCCGGAGCTCAATTCGGCGATGGTCGCCATGCCGTTGCTTGTGGCGTTGCGACCGGTCAACAGCGATGCCCGGGTCGGTGAACACAGTGCCGTGGTATGGAAGTTCGAACAGCGCATCCCCATGTCCGCGATGCGTCTCATGGTCGGGGTCTCGACAGGGCCGCCGAAGACGTCTGTGGTGCCGTACCCCACATCGTCCCATGCGATGAGCAGGATGTTCGGAGCGTCTTCGGGGGCCTGTGCGGGCAGATATGGTGTCCAGTCGGGGACCGAGTCACGAATGTCGACCGCGATCTTTCCCTGGTGCTTTCCGGCCATGGTGTCGCTCCATCCGATCCTGCCGGGCGATCGCCGTTCGGCCCGTGATCCCTCTGTGCGCCATGTCCAACGGGCTGCTGCGATCGTCGTGTGGTGTGTCCGGTTATTGCGCTTCCGGGCGGCTCATTGCGATATCGAAGAACATGGGGGCACCAAGAGCCTCACCCGACAATGGGGTGAGCAGAAACTCGCCGCGCGCCGATCTGGTGCGGGATCGTATTGTCACGCTCGTCCTCACCCCATGCTCCGCCCCCCGGCCTGCAGGTGTCAATGGTCCTGAAATCATTGTGACGGCTACGGCCCTGATAACCCTTGCGCCTGCGTACACCGGTGGCAGGCTGACGTCCATGACACGTACTACTCCGAAGAACATGGAGTGGATACCCGGCGGGACCTTCTGGATGGGATCTCGAGACTTCTATCCGGAAGAACGGCCCGTGCACCAAGTCTCCGTGGACGGCTTCTGGATGGATATCCATCCGGTGACGGTGGCCGAGTTCCTTCGATTCGTGAAAGACACCGGACACCGAACCACCGCCGAAACGCCCCCGGACCCGGCGCAGTACCCAGCAGCGGACCCGTCGTTGCTGGTCCCGGGTTCCCTGGTGTTCACCCCCACCCGCGGCCCGGTGCCGCTCGACGACTACCGGCGCTGGTGGTCTTTCGTGCCGGGTGCGGATTGGCGCCACCCACGCGGGCCTGGAAGCAATCTCGATGGACGGCAACGTCATCCGGTCACCCACGTCTCCTGGTTCGACGCCATGGCCTACGCGCAGTGGGCAGGGAAGGAGTTGCCGACCGAATCGGAGTGGGAATTCGCCGCGCGGGGTGGCCTGGATCGCCAGCCGTTCGTGTGGGGTGCCACGCACGAACCGCACGGCAGGCGTGCCGCCAACGTCTGGCAAGGCCGGTTTCCCTGGGAGAACCTGAACAATGACGGCGTAGCGGATACATCGCCGGTGGGCCGGTTCCCGCCGAACGGCTACCGGCTCAGCGACATGGCGGGCAATGTGTGGGAGTGGACGGCGGATCATTACACCGCCGATCACTCCGGGGCGGGCACGATGGCATCGTCGGGAAAATCCTGCTGCATTCCCGCCGATCCGCGCATCACTGTCGCACCCGCGTCCGAACCCGGCGAGCCCTACGCGCGCCGGGTGATCAAAGGCGGCTCGCACCTGTGTGCGCCGAACTACTGCCTGCGATACCGGCCCGCGGCACGGCAGGGTGAGACCGAGGATACCTCGACATGTCACATCGGCTTCCGATGCATTATCAGACCGTGACGGTCTGTCCGGACAGCAGCTCGGCGTCAGAGATTCGGCCGCGCCGAATCGGGTAGCCACAGAGGGCGTAGACCACGAGTGCCGAGTTCGCGGGCACGCGCAGATGGCAGGCTCATTCGAGCGAGGAGTGACATGGTCACGAGCTGGCGGGTAGGCGGTCCCCGTGTCTGTGGGCATCGATGAACTGCTGCATGCACTGACCCGAGCGGTGAACGCGCTCGCGGCAGCCGGAATCCCGTTCGCCGTCGGCGGCGGTTGCGCGGTGTACGCGCGCGGCGGGCCCGCGTCCCAGCACGATGTGGACATCCTGGTCAAACCGCGAGATTGCGACCGGGCGGTGCGGGCCCTCGCACGGGCCGGAATGCGGGTCTGTGATCCGCCGGAGGATTGGCTGCGCAAGGTGTACGCCGACGGGGTCCTGATCGATGTGATTCATCGCCCGAACGATCGCCCGGTCACCGACGAACTGCTGAATCGGGCCACGACCATGCGCATCGGACCGGCCAAGGCGCCCGTCGCCAGTTGCACCGACCTCATGGTGGACAAGATGTTGGTCTTCGACGCGCATCGACTCGACTTCGCGCCCCTGCTCCAGGTCGCGCGCGATCTGCGCGAACAAGTGGACTGGGCGGACGTCGACAGACAGACGCGCACGTCACCGTATGCGCGCGCGTTCTTCGGGTTGCTCGTCGATCTCGCGATCATCGCCCGGCCCGACCATGCCGGTTCGGAAAGGGGATGAAGCAGTGGGATCGCCGGAACCGCCGCAATACGCCGTCGCGCACCTGAGGAAGGCTTTGGCCGAGGACGAGCGCACCTGCGAGCTCGGAATCCACATCACCATCCGCGGGGAGACGATCGTGCTCGACGGCGAGGTCGAATCCGATGAACGCAGACAATTGATCGAGACCGTGGTGCGCGAGACGCTGCCCCAGCTCGCGGTGCACAACGATGTGCGCGTCGCACACATCACCGCACCGGATCAGCACGAAACGCTCAGCGTGACTCGTCGGTCGCGTCGCGAAAGGAGTTGAGAGAATTGCGCATCGCGGCGGTGGGGGACATCCATCTGGGCGAGGATTCCCGTGGTCGCTGGCGAGAAGCCCTCGCCGAGCTCTCCGCGCGAGCCGATGTGCTGCTGTTGGCCGGTGACCTCACGCGACACGGCACCATCGGCGAAGCCGCCGTGGTGGCCTCCGAGTTCGGCGACTGCGGCGTGCCGGTGGTGGCGGTGCTGGGAAATCACGACTATCACAACGACCTTCAGGCAGAGATCACCGACCTTCTGACCGCCGCGGGCATCATCGTCCTGGAAGGAACGTCGGTACAGCTGGACATCGGTGGTGCGACGCTGGGCATCGCGGGAACCAAAGGCTTCGGCGGCGGCTTCGCGGGCAAGTGCGCGAGCGCGTTCGGCGAGCCGCAGATGCGGATGTTCGCCCGCCACACCGAGGAACTCGCCGCCGCGCTCGGTCGAGCCATGGCAGCCCTGGACACGGACTTCACTGTGGTGCTGACGCACTACTCACCGGTCAGCGACACCTTGCACGGCGAACCCGACGAGATCTATCCGTTCCTCGGGTCCTATCTGCTGGGGGAAGCCATCGACACGCACGGCGCCGATCTCGCGGTGCACGGACACGCCCACGCCGGCACGGAGCACGGCACCACGCCCGGTGGCATCCGCGTGCGCAATGTCGCCCAGCCGGTTCTGCGTGCGGCATACGCGATCTACGACCTCACCTCGGCTGCCATCGTGTGACCGTGAGCCCACCGGCGGCTGCTACGGCCCGGGCGGGTGCGCCGGATAGACCAGCCGCTCCTCACGGATACGCGCGTGCGCGTTCAGGGCTGCGGGTCTGATCGAGTTGGGCGAGAGGATGATCGCCGCCTGACCGGTCGATCGCCCGCGGCTGCTGCGATCGTCGGAGGACGTCGCGGCGGCGGAGGCCGGTGCAGTCGATCGCCTAGGATCGGGTTGTGTGGCCACTTCGCTGAGTACGATCGACGTCGATGTGGTGGTGATCGGCGGCGGGCAGGCCGGGCTGGCAGCCGGGTACTACCTGCGCCGGGCCGGACACGACTTCGTCATCCTCGATGACCAGCCGGCTCCGGGCGGTGCGTGGCCCCACACCTGGCCGTCGCTGCGACTGTTCTCTCCGGCGGAGTACGCGTCCTTGCCGGGCCGTCCGATGCCACCGTGGAAGGACGGGTTTCCGCCCGCGCGGCACGTCATCGAGTACCTCTCCGATTACGAGCGGCGCTACGAGTTGCCGATCCGGCGACCGGTGCGCGTGCGGGCGGTGACCCGTGCCGACGACGGGCAGCGGCTGCGGGTCGACACCACTGCCGGAGTGTGGCGGGCCCGGCGGGTACTCAGCGCGACCGGCACCTGGCAGCAGCCGTTCTGGCCGATCTACCCCGGCGCCCGCACCTTCGCCGGCAGGCAACTGCACACCGTGCACTACCGCACGTCGGAGGAATTCGCCGGCCGGTCGGTCGTCGTGGTCGGCGGCGGCAATTCCGGTGCGCAACTGGTCGCCGAGATCTCCGGGATCACCGACACCGCATGGGTGACCACGCGGCCACCGCGGTTTCTGCCGGACGATGTGGACGGACGTGTGCTGTTCGAAATGGCCTCGCGGCGCGCCATGGCATTGGCGGCCGGACGCCCGGACCCAGGCGGCATCAGCAGCCTCGGGGACGTTGTGATGGTGCCGGAAGTCCGTGCCGCCAGGGATCGCGGCGCGCTGGAGACGCTGCCGATGTTCGACAGGATGACCAGCGAAGGCATCCACTGGGATGAGACCGGGCGGAGCTTGCGCGCCGAAGTCATCGTGTGGGCCACCGGGTTTCGCCCGGCTCTCGCGCATCTGCGGCCGTTGCGGTTGCGGGAGTCCGACGGCACGGTAGCGGTGTCGGGCACCCGTGCGGTGAAGGAATCGCGACTGCATCTGCTCGGGTACGGAGACTGGACCGGCCCGGGGTCGGCCACGCTGATCGGGGTGGGGCGCACCGCCAAAGCGGCCGTGGCGCAGCTCGAACTCGACGACTGATCCGCCCTGTCGCAGCGAGCCACTCCGGGGCCGAGATCGAGAAGGAGACAGTTTCATGAGTGAACTGTCGAAGAACAAATTCCGCACCGTCACCGAATCACTCACCGGGACAGACGCACTCGGTGCCGAAGCCAAGCTGGAGTTTCCCCGCGGCGCGGGACGGGGCGGAGGCGATCTCGCGGCCGATGCTCAGGTCTGCCTCGGCGGGGGCGCCGGATAGAGCAGCTGACCGTCACGAATCTGCGCGTGCGGATTCAGGACCGCGCGCTTGGCCGAGTTGGGTGAGAGGATGTCCACCACCTCTACGTTCCTGATGATCAGCGCGTCGGTGATCAGCCTGCGGTGACAACGCCACGGCACCGCCTCGCTGCACATGATCGCCGGACGGTTGTCCTCGGCGAGTCCGAGCAATTCACTCAATCCCTCGCCGAATTCGTCGGTGGCCATGTAATCGGCATAGGCGCGGAATGCCGCGACTCGCCAGGCATCGTTGACACTCGTGATGCCCTGCCGCGTGTGGCGACGACCGCCTAGTTTCTGAATCCAGCGGTAGCTGATGTCCGCGGGAAGCGCCTCGCGGATCGCCTCATGATTCCACTGCGGGAACTTTCTGGACGCGGGAAAGGCGCGCACGTCGACCAGGCAGGTGATGTCGTTGCTCCGCAGCATCCTGAGCACTTCGTCGAATTCCCGTGTCGAATGTCCGATCGTGCAGATCCGGTTCGTCATGCCCGGGCACCGCCTCGCCGCCGATTGACGAACCAGAGGGCCCCGCCCGGCTGAAGCCGGGTGGGGCCCTCTGCTGTGCCGAGCCGATCCGTCAACGCTTGAAGGCGTCTCGCACCTTGCTCGCGGCCTGTTTGATATTGCCGCGGAACTGATCTCGGCGACCTCGTGCTTCGAGCCGGGGATCATCGGTCGCCCTGCCCATGAACTTCTTCACGCTGCCGCGCGCGGCCTGCACTCGATGTTCGAGCCGGCTTTCACGGCGTGGTGGATTCCGGTCCATCGCGTACCTCCCGCGTCAGTAGTTCGGCCGATAGTTGTCGTCGGCCGACCGGTGTCAGTAGTAGTGCCTGCGGCCGCCGACCGGGCGGCCCACCGAGCCCGCGATCCACAGTGCAGCGCCGACCAGCAGCACCACGATGCCCGCGGTGACCAGCAGGTTGATGCCGAGCAACCAGCCGACGATCAGCAGAATCAATCCGAGTACGATCACGGTCTTTCCCTTTCCTCCACAGTCGTGTTCCGACTGAATGTGTTCACGCCTTGGCCGGTTCGGAGTTGTCGCCCGCTGGGCGTTTCAGAAACCGGTTCGCACTCCAGACGGGTCCGCTGCGGGGTGCCGCGGTGTCCTGAGTGGCCTGAGGTGCGGGAGTGGCGCGACGGGCTGCCGCGACCTCCCGGCGTGAACGTCGTAGCTCCCGGCGCGCTTCACTGCCGCGGCGGGCGGTACGCCACACACCGAACAGCAGGAGCAGCAGACCGAGCATGCCCACGGCACCGATACCGATGCCCGAGCTGAAAACCTCTCCCACGGATGGACTGAAAGAATGCCCGAATACTTCGAAATCGCCCGCGGCAACGCGCATCTGGTCGATGTCGGCCGCGACCACCGCGAACCCGACTGCAACCGCGGCGAGCAGAACCGCGAGCCCGATGACAATGAACATGAGTTTCCCGCTTCACGCTGAAATGTTGTGACACGACGGCTATTCCCGGTATCGGGGTGTCCAAACAGCGCGGGCGAAAATGGCAACACCCCTGAACGTGGGAGTGAGTGCAGGGGCTGGAGAGCACGTAGTGGTCAGTGCGTTGCTATGGGGTCGAATACTCCAGGATCGCCCTGGCAGGACCGGGCCGGACGGAGTGGAATTCCGTGCCTGCCCACAGACTGGTGCCGTGCGCGTCGCCCGCCCGGACCGCGGCCGCGCGCAACGGCCCGGTGATCTGGTTGACCTCCGGATAGCCCGACGGAGCGTGCGGGTCGTGGCGGCGCATGAAGTCGTTGACCAGACCTCGCGCATAGCGCCCGGAAAATGCCCTGGTCAGGTCGGTTCTGGTGAACTCGGCGGACCGCAGCGCGGCTCGATGCACGGCGTTCGTCCCCGCTTCCTCGGCGAGCAGCAGAGCGGTCCCGATCTGCGCCGCGACAGCCCCGAGCTGCTGGACTTCGGCGACGGTTTCGGGAGTGGACAACCCGCCTGCCGCGACCGTCGGAACCTCGCGCCCGACGTGGGCGAGCAGTTCGGCCAGGGACATGGTCCCTGGGGTAGCCGCGGGATCGAACGTCCCCCGGTGTCCGCCTGCTGCGGGGCCCTGCACAACGAGCGCCCCGGCGCCGTCGGCGACGGCCATGTCGGCTTCTGCGGGAGTGGTGACCGTGACGAGGGTCAAAATTCCGGCTCGCGCGAACGCGGCCATCCACTCACGGCCGGGAGAGCCGAAGGTGAACGACACCGCGGCAGGCCGGGATGCCTCGACGAGCTCGAGCTTGGCCTGCCAGCCGTCGTCGTCCGGATGTGGCAGTCCGGGCTCGGCGCCGTAACGCTCGGCCTCGGCGGCCAGCCTCGCGCGGTATCGGTCGAGCTCTTCCGCCCGCGCGACGCTGGGCTGTGGCACGAACAGGTTCACACCGAACGGCCGCGTGGTGAGCGCCCGGGTCTGCTCGATCTGCTCGGCTACCTGATCGGTGGTGCGGTAGCCGGCGGCGAGGAAACCGAGTCCGCCCGCCTCGCTCACAGCGGCGGCGAGCGCGGGCGTGGACGGGCCGCCTGCCATCGGGGCGCCGACGAGAGGCAACGTCAGGTCACGCAGATCGAGCACAATAATCCTTCCGTAGTGGTAGATCGTCGAGCTTCACCACGCCGACGTCGCCTGCAGGACGGCTTCCTCCAGCGCCTCGGTCCGCCACGCGGTCACCTTCTGATACTCGGGGTCGGAGACCATCTCGCAGAAGATCTGTCGCGACGGGTAGCGCACCAGGATCACCGCATCCCAGTCCTGGCCCTGCTCGGCCACCAGCGCCGTGGACCCGTCGCCGGCGTAGAGCACTTCGGCGCCGTAGCGCGGGGCGAACGTCTCCGTCACGGCGTCGGCGTAGCGGGCATACAGTTCGCGGCCCTCGGGGGCGAACCGCAGCAGGTTCAGCATCACCACCGGACCGCCGGGATCCTCGGCGAGGAACCGTTTCAGATCGATACCGCGTGGATCAACAGCCATAGCGGTCAGTATTCGCCCCGGGATTCGGGCGCGATCGTGCGGGTACGACCGCCGCAGAGACACTCGGCGGAGGAGAGACGGACATGGCTGATGAGGTCGGCGACTACGTGCTGCGGCGACTGCGCGAATGGGGGGTGCGACAGGTCTTCGGATATCCCGGCGACGGCATCAACGGATTGATCGCGGCTTTCGGGCGCGCCGGGAACAGTCCGGCATTCATCCAGTCCAGGCATGAGGAGATGTCGGCCTTCGAGGCGGTCGGCTATGCCAAGTTCAGCGGTGAGGTCGGTGTCTGCACGGCGACTTCGGGGCCCGGCGCGATCCACCTGCTCAACGGTCTCTACGACGCGAAACTCGACCACGTCCCCGTGGTCGCGATCGTCGGGCAGACCGCGCGCAGCGCGATGGGCGGGAGCTATCAGCAGGAAGTCGATCTGCAGAGCCTGTTCAAGGATGTCGCCTCGGACTACCTGGTCGAGGTCAATGTCGCCGAGCAATTGCCCAACGCGCTGGACCGAGCCTTCCGCACCGCCCGAAGCCGACGTGCGCCCACCGCCGTGATCATTCCGGCGGACCTGCAGGAAGAGCAGTATCAGCCACCTTCACACGCCTTCAAGGAAGTGCCCTCCAGCCCGCCGGATGTGCCCCGCACCACCACCACCGCCGACCGGGCCGACATCGTGCGCGCCGCCGACATCCTCAACGCCGGGTCGAGGGTGGCGATCCTGATCGGGCAGGGTGCCCGCGGCGCCGCCGAGCAGGTGAAGCAAGTCGCGGAGCTGACCGGCGCGGGCGTGGCCAAGGCGCTGCTCGGCAAGGATGTGCTGCCCGACGATCTGCTGTATGTCACCGGCTCGATCGGCCTGCTGGGCACCCGCCCCAGCTACGAGCTGATGCGGGACTGCGACACGCTGTTGATCGTCGGCTCGAACTTCCCCTACTCGCAGTTCCTGCCGGAGTTCGGCGCTGCCCGCGCGGTGCAGATAGACATCGACGGCACCATGATCGGGATGCGCTACCCGACCGAGGTCAATCTTGTCGGCGATGCGAAACAGACTCTGACCGACCTGATCGGACATCTCGAGCGCAAGTCCGACCGCGGCTGGCGCGAGAGCGTCGAAGCCGCTGTGTCGCGCTGGTGGGAGGCCCTCGAACGCCAATCGATGTTGGAAGCACGGCCGGTGAATCCGATGCGCGTGGTGTGGGAGTTGTCGCGACAGATCCCCGGCGATGCCATCGTCACTGCCGACTCGGGCTCATCCACCAACTGGTATGCCCGTTGCCTACGTTTGCGTGGGCAGATGCGCGGCTCGCTGTCGGGCACGCTGGCCACCATGGGCGCGGGCGTGCCGTACGCGATCGGCGCGAAGTTCGCCCACCCCGATCGGCCCGCGATCGCCCTCGTCGGCGACGGCGCCATGCAGATGAACGGTGCGGCCGAACTGCTGACCGTCCGGCGCTATTACGCCCAGTGGGATGATCCGCGCCTGGTGGTGTGCGTGTTCCACAACAACGACCTCAACCAGGTCACCTGGGAACTGCGCGCGATGGGGGGAGCGCCGAAATTCGAGGAGTCGCAACTGCTTCCGGACGTCAGTTACGCCGACCTCGCCCGCGCCTGCGGTCTGCACGCGATCGCCGTCGACGATCCCGACGACCTCGCGCCCGCATGGCGGGAAGCTCTCGCCGCCGACCTGCCCACGGTGCTCGACGTGCGCTCCGATCCCGAGGTGCCGCCCATCCCACCGCACGCCACCTGGGAGCAGATGAAGTCGACCGCCGAAGCGGTTCTGCACGGCGACCCCGAGGGCTGGCATCTGATGACCCAAGGCGTGAAATCCAAAGCGCAGGAGTTCATCGCCGGACATCGAGGGCGAGCATCCCGGCGCGCTCCGATCAGGGCACCGCGGTCAGCGTGGGAGTGACCGCGAAAATCGCGACCACGATCCGCCTGCCCGGAATCCCGAGTCCGACCGGGCCGGAACCCAATCGGTCGCCCGACGCGCGCATGCGCCGGAGGGCGAGTGCGTCGGCGTGGGTGCGTTCGAGCGCACTCATCACCCGTTTGCGGCGGGCGATGACACCCGAGGCGATCGGCGCGAACCCGAGGTCGGTCCGTGCGGTCAGGGCATGGATTCCCGGGAGACGGTGGCCGTGCGGCATCACCAGCGCTCGCAGGCGCACCGCATACACCCGCAATCGCGCTGCTGCGTCCTGAGGAGAGCCGACGGATGGTCGTGACGACGGAGCCGACGGAGGGGTCGCTGATGTCCACGAGTTCCGCGCGGGCAGCGAGGCGGTCGGCGTCGGCGCCATCGACACGCCGACCTGGCTGGGCTGCCGACGGCCTATGCGCCGAACAGGCCGTCGGCGGCGTGGCTCAGTCCGCCCGGGTGACCGCGGGCGGGTTCCAGGTGCTGTCGATGATGGCGTCATCGGGCCAGTACGCACGCAACAGCAGGTTGAACGGACCCGAGGCCGGGGCGGGCAGCCAGTTGGTCTCCCGCTCCATCCCGGGGCTCTCCCGCTGAATGTAGATGTCGATCGAGCCGTCCGGATTCTGGGTGAGTGTCTCCCCGCGCAGCGCGTAGCGGTCGACCGGGTTGGCGACGAGGAACCCGCGCTCGTCGTACATCGTCAACGACCAGAACGCCTCGACCGGGGGCGCTTGTCCCGCGGGGAAGCGCAGGACGTAATCGGTGTCGGACCGCAGTTGCACGCCTTCGACGTCGAGGCGGGTGGCCGGGTAGACCGCGTCCTCGGGCAGGTTCGCGCCGAGGCCGGCGTAGGCGACGACGGCGCGTGCGGCGTAGTCGTCGCCGTAGTCGCCGATACTGCCGCGGGCGGTCTGCCAGCCGTTGATCGGCTCCTCGCCCAGGTCGACTTCGATCTGCGACAGTGCCTTCGGCCACGCCTTCTCCCAGCGGGCGCGTTCTTCCTCGGGCAGGGCGGCGAGGTCGAGCGGACGGTCCGGTGACCAGCCGATCGCGGCGAGCTCGTCGAGCAGAGCCTCGTCCTCGGGTCGAATCTGGTCGTGCGAGAGGCTCGAGTAGTACAGATCCCAGTACTGTTGCGGAGTCAGATCGTGGATGTACTGCGCGACCTCCAGACCGCGAGGCCAGTCGGGATTCACCGCGGTGTTCTCCGGCGGGGTGTAGGGCTTCCCGTAGGCGCGCAGCGGCTTCGCGGTCATCTGGTTCTGGATGGCGACGACGTTCGCCACATCCTCGGCCCCGTTCACCTGGATGCGCCCGATCATCCAGCCGCCGTCGGTCGGCAGCCGATATTCGATCACCCCCTCGGGCAGTGTGCCCTGCCAGTCGGGGCCGACGATGGCGAACTCGTAGCCACCGCGGTCGCCGAGCGTGCGAGTGCCGGGTGAGGCGTCGACATTGGTCCACATGTCCAGCAGCGGGAACAGGTGGTAGCGGCCGCCCATGTCGGGCACGCTCACCACCAGCGGTTCCGCCGAGACGTCGAAGAACATCGAGACGTAGAGGGTGTCGATATTGGGGCGCACCACCCCGGTGAAGTCGGAGTTCGGCAGGAAGTTCAGCGGCGCGAGCTGATTCATCGGCGCCATGCCGATCGCCGGGTTCGCCGTGGGCAGATTCGTCGATTGCCGCCGCGTCACCTCCACCGCGACAAGCGGATAGGTGTAGGCGTATGCCTTCATGGCTGCTGCCTGCCGCTCCGCGTCGGTGGTCGGATCGGGCTCGGCGGAATCCGAGTCGCATGCCACCGCTGTCGCCGCGAACGCCATGGTGGCGGCCAGCGCCACCGCCGATCTGAGCATCGCTGTCGATCTGAGCCGTCGAGATGTGGAATTACCGTTCACCGGAACCTCCTGAGGGCGTGCACAACGCGCTGTGTGTTAGCTCTGAATTTGCCGACTTGCCGAGATTAGCCGATGCGGCGGCGCGGAGATCGGCAATCGACGGTGCGTCGGCTCGCATGCGTCCCGGCCGCTCGCCGAGGCCCCGAGCGGTTGCCGACTTCGGCCCGGGGACGTTGTGGTGCGTGCCGCGTACCCGGCGGCGCGGGCCGAGACCGCCGCGCCGGCATCGGAGGTCGCGCAGTACCGGGGATGACTGGAGCATGGCCTCCGCGTTGCGTCGCGTCGATCCGGACATGAGTGCGATTTGAGGGCGTGGGCAGGGCGTATCGTCGGCCGAAGCGGGGCATCGGGAGGAATGCGGTGGGGTCATTGCTGGTGCCGGGGCAGGCGTTCGCCGGATACAGGATCGAGCGTCTTCTCGGGGCGGGCGGGATGGGGGAGGTGTTCCTCGCCCGTGATCGCGGGCTGCCGCGCTGTGTCGCCCTGGAGGTGCTGCCGCGCGCGGTGGCCGGGGACGAGGACGTGCGGAGGCGTTTTCAGCGCGAGGCCGACATGGTCGCGCGGTTGTCGCATCCGAATATCGTCACGATCTACGCGCGCGGGGAAGAGGAGGGCAGGCTGTGGATCTCGATGGCCTATGTCGACGGGCCGAGGCGGTCGTCGCGGCCTCGAGCGGTCGCGGCATCGAGTCGGAGGATGATCCGGTCGCCGGATCACGGCGGCGGTCGTCGTGGGAGTCGTGCTGCTCGCGGTCATCGGACTGGCGATCCCGGTGCTGAGGTCCTTCGGCGGCGACGCACCGGCTGTCGCGGCTGATCAGCCGATCACGGGCGTGTGGCAAGGCATCGCGCAACAGGACGATCAAGGCGTCCTGTCGCAGTACCGGATGACCCTCACCCTGCGATCGGGTGCCGTCGGCACCGTCGTCGGCCACACGAACTACGAAGTGGCCGAGGGAACGTGCTCTGGCGAGCTGACCCTGCGGGAGCAGGAATCCGACGGCTCGTCCGCCGCGTTCTACGAGCGAATCCTCTCGGGGCCGTGCATTCCGAACGGCAATGTCACCGTCTCCGCCGGAGCCACCGGCCGGCTGGACTTCTTCGATACCGGCGTAGTACGCGAGGGATACCAGGAGACCGTGACGGCGACCCTCGACCGGGTCGGCTGAGCCGAGGGTCAGCGGTCCCCGTCCTCGGCCTGGGCGAGACCGTCGACTTCTCGGGCGGCCTCGACATCGGCCGCGGTGGGCCGGCCGGGCTGCCATGCCTCGAGAACTCCTGGCACACCGTCCTGCACGATGTAGGTGGCGTCGGTGCGCACGGACGCTCCTGGTCGCTGTACATAGGGCACCACGCGGAAGTCGTTGCGCCACAGCTGCCGATCGACCTCCACGCGGACGTATCCGCGTTGCGCGTTGTAGTACTTCAGATCGGGGTTGGCTGCCAGCAGGCGCCTGCCGTGTTCGTAGATGTCGACGCCGTCGCCGCCGCTGGTCACCGAGGTGCCGGTGAATTCGCTGCCGATGACGGGGGAGTCGGGGTCGGTGTAGTCGCGGCGCAGGTCCGCGGCGTAGTTCTCGTGCCGGTCGCCACTGATGACGACGAGGTTGCGGACCCCGCGATCGGTCGCGGCGGCGACGACGGTGTCGCGGTCGGCGACATAGCCGTCCCAGGCGTCGGTGGAGACTGCGGTGTCGGGGCCTGGATCGTGGTCGGTCTGTCCCATCACCACCTGGTTGCCGAGAATGTGCCAGCGCGCGTTCGACCGCGCGAAGCCCTCGACCAGCCAATCTCGTTGCTCGTCGCCGAGAATCGTGGCGGAACTGTCGGAACGTCCGGCGAGATGGGTGGTCATCTCGCCGTTGAGGACAGCGGGCTTGGTGCGGTACTGGCGGGTATCGAGCATGGTGATGTCGGCGAGGCCGCCGTAGTGGTAGCGGCGATGCAGGTGTGTCCGCGTCCCGGCGGGAAGCTGCGCGAGTCGTAGCGGCTGGTGCTCGTACATGGCCTGGAAGGCCGCGGCGCGACGTCGTCGGAACAGCGCCGGAATGTTGTCGATGTCGAGGTCGAGGCCCGATGATTCCGCGGCCCAGTTGTCGTCGATCTCGTGATCGTCCGTGGTCACCAGCCACGGGAAGTGAGAGTGCGCGCGCTGTAGCGGGCGCTCGACCTTCGAGAGCGCGTAGCGCAGGCGGTACCCCGCCAGATCCCGGGCTTCGGGCCGCATGTGGGACTCCACCGGCCTGCCCGTGCGGCGTCCGGTGAGCGCGTCTTCGTAGATGTAGTCGCCGAGGTGCACGACCAGGTCGAGATCCTCGTCGGCGATGTGGTCGTAGGCGGTGTAGTAGCCGTCGTTCCACGACTGACACGAGGCGAAGACGAACCGCAGCCGGGTGGGATGGCTGTCGGGGGCCGGTGCGGTGCGGGTCCGCCCGGATTGCGACACGGCCGAACCGGCCCGGAAACGGTAGTGGTACCAGCGATCCGGCGCGAGGCCGTGGATCTCGGGATGCACGCTGTGGGCCAGCTCCCTGCCGGCCACCGCCTCGCCGCGGCGTACCACCTCGGTGAACGCCTCGTCCTCGGCGACCTCGTACTCCACGGTCACCGGGCGCGGACCCATCCCACCGTGACCGTCCGGGGCGAACGCGTCCGGAGCGAGGCGAGTCCAGAGCACGAAGCCGTCCGGTGAGGGATCCCCTGAGGCGACTCCGAGGGTGAACGGATCCTCCGACCAGCGGGGCGCGCGAAAACGACCGCTGCTCACCATCGATGCCCCCGCCAGCAGCAGAGCGGACCCGGCGACGCCGTAGCGCAACAACTGCCGACGCGACACGCCCATGACAACGACGTTACCGTAAAGCGGAGGAACTATCTCCGAATGTGTGATGAACGCTCGGCTTCGGGTTTGTCACCACCGGGTGTCGGATCCGCCCGCGGCCCGCCGTGGACCGAGGGCTGGGGGCGGATCGACGCCGCGTGCCTCAGTCCGCGTCAGTCAGCTGGTCCCCGCGCACCCACGTGGCGTGGAAGCCGGACGGGACACGTTGCGGCAGTAGCACTCTCGCCAGCGGCCCAGCCGCGATATCGGCGGCATCGAAGATGTCGATCTCGCCCCGGTCCTCGGCCTCGTCGTTGACGAAGCAGACCAGGTAGCCGTCGGTCTCGCCGGTCGATCCGTCGCGGGGCGCGAAGGGGGCTTCCGATCCCCAGCGACCGGGGCCGAACTTGTGCTCCTCCTTGGCGCCGGTCGCGGAGTCGAAACGCACCAGGCCGTCGAACAGCAGGGTGGGCTCGTGGGCGAGGCTCATATTGTAGGAGTAGCGGTGCGGCCGGCCCATGATGCGCGAGTCGACGCTGGGGAACTCGATGTTGGCGTCGTCGAGGGCGTGCTCGCTGGTGGCGCCGGTGCGCAGGTCGAAGCGGTAGCGGTAGAGCTGGGCGTCCAGACGCATGTAGGCGAGCATGCTGGCCAGCGGGTGGTCGAAGGTGCTCTGGTGCTGCGGGTTCTTGACCCGGCACACGTCCATGACGATCTCCTCGCCCTCCTCCCAGGAGTTGACGACGTGGTAGATGTAGCAGGGCTTGGCCTCGAACCAGCGCACCTGGTCGCCGCTGCCGTGGCGCGGAACGACGGCGAATCGGGACACGAGTTCACGGTCGTAGTAGATGCGGTACTTGCCCGCCTTGCGTGCCTCGTGGTCCTGCACGAGCGGCAGATCCATGAGGATCGAGTAGTTGGGTGTGATCGCCATGTCGTGCGGCAGGCGCGGACCGGGCAGATCGATGTGGGCGAGATGGGTCTGGGTGCCGTCGGCGCCGATGATGCCGTAGCGCAGGTAGTCCATGTCCGGGCCGTAGTCGAACCAGAGCAGTTCGCCGGTGGCCTCGTCGACCTTGGGGTGGGCCATCATGTCCCCGGCGAAGGTGCCCAGGAAGTCCTGCGCGCCGATGGTTTCCAGCGAGAGCGGGTCGACGCCGTAGGGGGTGCCGCACAGATACCAGGTGGCCAGCACCTGGCCGCGGTGGTAGATGACGTCGGTGTTGGCGGCGTCTTTGATGCCGAGGCCGTGGCCGTTGCCCCACGGGTTGTCCTTCGGGTTCTCCATGAGGCCGGTCCACAGCGCGCGGCCCGCCTCGGACTCCTGGGTGAAGGCGCGGGTGCGGACGTAGCGGTTGCGGTACCTGACCTTGCCGTTCTCGAAGTGCGCGGCATGGATCATGCCGTCGCCGTCGAACATGTGGTACCGGCCCGGGGCGTCGAACTGACGGTTCGGGCCGTTGCGCAGGTAGACGCCGTTGAGGTCGGCCGGGATCTCGCCGATCACCGGCAGGTCGTCGAGGGTCAACTCCTCGCGGACGGGTGCGAACACGCCGAGCAGATAGGGGTTCTCCACGGCCGGGTCGGCGGTGCGGGCGACGGCGATCGGGTTGCCGCCCGGGAGGTTCGGTGTGGTCATGTGTAATCCTTTTCGATTCGTGTGCGTGGCGCGCGCTACGGCTGGAACACCAGTTGGGTGCAGCGGAACACCGCGATCGGTCGGTCGCGGTCGTCGCTGACGGTGGCGTCCCATACCTGGGTGCGTCTGCCGGTGTGGACGGGGGTGACGGTGGCGGTGACCACGCCCGCGCGAGCGGTGCCGAGATAGTTGGTCTTGAGTTCGACCGTGGTGAAGGCCGCGTCGTCGGGAATCGACAGCCGGGTGCCGATGCCGCACATGGTGTCGGCCAGGGCGACGACAGCCGCGGCGTGCAGGTAGCCGTTGGGTGCGAGAAGTCCCTCGTGCACGGTGAATTCGCCGACGACCCGGTCGGGTTGTGCGGAGATCACCCGCATGCCGAGGTTGCCGGGCAGGCGGTCGTCGAGCATGCGGGTCAGGGCCTGCGCCAGTTCCGGGCCGGAGCCCTTCGGCGTCGGCCGCGGCGCGGGGTGGGGGAGCGGTCCGCCGCTCACGACTGTTCGTCGCCTGCGACGAGGCCGCGCAGTTCACGGCGCTGGAGTTTGCCGATGGGGTTGCGCGGCAGCGTCTCGACGGTCAGCAGCTTCTCGGGAAGCTTGAACGAGGCGACGTCCTTCTCGCGCAGGAAGGACACCAGGGTGTCGAGGGTGAGTTCCTGACCGGGTGCGGGAACGGCGACGGCGCAGCACTTCTCGCCGAGCACCGCGTCGGGGTAGCCGACGACGGCGACATCGGCGACCGCGGGATGGGCGATCAGCAGACCCTCGATCTCGGCGGGCGCGATGTTCATCCCGCCGCGAATGATGATCTCCTTGCTGCGATCGACGAACTTCAGGTATTCGCCGTGCTCGCCGCACAATTCGAAGACATCACCGGTGCGCAGGTAGCCCTCGTCGTCGAACGGGCTGCTCTCGGCGGTGCCGGGCAGATATCCGGCGAAGACGGTGGGGCCCTTCAGCCGCAGCTCCCCCCGGCCGCCGGGCGTGGTGATCTCCGTCCCGCGGTCGAGGTCGACCAGCCGCACCGAGGTGCGTTCGGCCACGGATGTCGACCACTTCTTGGCCGGGGAGCTGTAGTTCGGCAGGTACTCGGCGCGGATCATCGGGTCGGGTGTGTCGGCGGGCACCCCGAGCAGGCAGATGCCCTCGTTCGAGCCGAAGAAATTGAGCACGTCGATGCCGAGGTCGACCTGCCAGTCGCGCACCACGCTGGGCGGCAGCGGGGCGCCGCCGGAGCCGACCGTGCGCAGCGAGGACAGATCGAACTGCGCCCGCAGGGCGGCGTTCTGCAACAACAGGGCGAGGATGGCCGGCGGCATGCTGGTGTGGGTCGCCCGGTGGGTCTGGATCTGGGACAGGTAGACGCCGAGATCGAGGGGATGGTGCTGCACCAGATGGCTGCCGCCGAAGAGCCAGGGCAGCAGGGAGGTCGCGAAGCCGGCCATGTTCACCATCGGGAAGGGGCCCACGATCACCGAATCCGCCGCCGCCAGCAGGCCGTCCTGGGCCGCCTGACCGATGGCGAGCCAGTCGGCGTGGCAGCGGGGAATGCCCTTGGGGGCGGCTTCGGTGCCGCTGGTCCAGCAGATGGTGAGGCAGTCGTTGACCGTGCGGGGGAGTTGGGCGATGTAGTGCCGGACCTCGCGGACCGTCGCCTCCGACGGAGATGCGTCGTCGAGCGCCGTGGACGGTGTGCCGCTCGCCGGACCGAAGGTGAAAACAGTCCGCAGGGAGGAGGTTTCGCCGACCAGCGACAGCGCCTCCTCGTGCGGGGTGCGATCGCCGAGCGCGGTGACCGTGATGACCGCGACGGCCGCGCAGGAGGCGACGATCCGGCTCAGTTCGTGGCGGCGGTAGGAGGCGGGCATGGGTGCGGCGATCGCGCCGAGCCGCCACAGCGCGAAGTAGGTGGCGGTGAGCGCGACGGAGTTGGGCATCAACACCGCCACCACATCGCCCGCGCGGATACCGGCGGCGTGCAGGCGGGCGGCGAGTTCGTCGATCTCGGTGTCGAGTTCGCGCCAGGTCAGCGATCGCGGCGCGAGGCCGCACAGTTCGGTGAGATTGGGGGCGTCGGTGATCGCGGCCTGGTCCCCGCGCGCGGCGACGTGACCGTCGAACAGGTCGAGCAGGGTCTCGGGCCGCCACCAGCCGCGATCGAGGAAGTCCCGCACGCGGTCTTCGGAGTGGCAGGCGCGAAGGCGCTGAGCGGGAGAGTGTTCCGCCGTGGAGGTCATGAGGGCCATCTCCTTCGATGGGTGGGGCGGGGGTCAGCGCAGGCGTCGAACGACGAGCGCGGCGCCGAGGCCGAGGGCAGCGGGGATGGTGATCAGGGCGTGCTCGCCGTCGATGCGGCGCAACTGGTCGAGGGCGTCGACCAACAGCACGCCGCCCGCCGCGCCGAGCGGGTGTCCGGTGGCCATGGACCCGCCGTTCGGATTGACCTTCGCCGGGTCGAGTTCGAGTTCGCGGATCACGGCCAGCGTCGACGCGGCGAAGGACTCGTTCGCCTCGACGACGTCGAGCCGGCCGGGCGAGATGCCCGCGCTGTCGAGTGCCTTCCTCGCCGCCACGACCGACGCGGTGAGCAGCGGGGAGCGGACCGCCGCGTGCGCGATGCCGACGATCTCCGCGAGCGGCGGTCGATCGAACAGCGCAGCGGCGGAACGCTTGCCGAGCACCGCCACGGCGGCGGCGTCGGCGGGCTGGGGCGCCGTCGCCGCGGTGTGCAGGCCGGTGGCCGGACGGGTGACGCCGGGCAGTCGCGCCTCGACGCGCTCCCAGGACGGGTCCGCACCGAACAGCGGCCGCAAGCCGGCCAGGCCCTCGAGCGTGGTGTCGGGCCGCGGGCCCTCGTCGACGCTCAGCAGAGGGCCGTCGGATCCCCACACGGGCACGATCGAGTCCGAGGCAGTCGCGGCCGCGGCGCGGCGGTGCGAGACGACCGCGCTCGCGTCGAGATCTTCCCGGCTGAAGCCGTACTGCATCGCGGTGAGGTCGGCCGAGACGCCGATGGTGACGTATCCGGTCCGGTCGCCCAGCGCGGTGCTGGTGACGAAGGCGGGGTCGTCGGACATCATCGGCACCCGGGACATGGATTCCACGCCGCCCACGACCGCCAGATCCGCGCTGCGCGCGGCGATCTTCGCGGCGCCGGTCTCGACGGCGTCCAGTCCCGAACAGCACAACCGAGACACCACGCCCGCGGGGATCTCGTCGGGCCAGCCCGCCCACAGCAGGGCCGCGCGGGCGACATCTCCACCCTGATCACCGAACGCGGTGCTGGTGCCGATCACCATGTCGTCGATGCGATCGGCCGGGGTGCCGCGCCGGGTCAGCTCGCGCAGCACCTGGGCCAGCAGCTCGTAGGCGGGCACCTCGGCGAAGGTTCCGCCGTCGCGGCGGACACGGGCTTTCGGGGTGCGGATCGCGTCGTAGACGAAGACGCCGGGTTCGAACTGCGTCATCGGCCCGCCACCTGGCTGTGTGATCGGCCTGCCACTTGGCTGTGTGATCGATCCGCCACCTGGCGGCGGTCTTGCACGAGCCGGAACCGTCCGGCCACGAAGGACTCGTCGGTCAGGGTGGCGTTGCCCGCCGGATTCAAGCCGGTGACGTGGTAGTCGCTGTAGGCGGCCGCGTACTGCATCGGCATGGAGGACACCAGGTTCACCGACAGCGAGGCACCCGCGTCGGCGTAGGCATCGGCGATCTCGTCGACGGTCTCGTCGTCGGTGCAGTACAGGTAGGAGCTGATCGCGCCGTGCGCGCGGACACTGTCGGTGGCGTGGGCGACCGCGGCCGCGGTGTCGGCGCAGTCGACGAGGAAGGCCACCGGGCCGAACTGTTCACCCGCGGGCAGGGTGTCGCCTCGGCGGGGGTCGAGGCGGATGAGCATCGGCGTCGTGACCCGCGCGCCCGGGTGGTCCGGGTGATCGTAGGCGGTGGGTGGGCGGACGAGGGTTCCGTCGCGTTCGGCCTCCTCGGCGAGGCCGCGCAGCGAACGCAGCGTGGAGTCCGACTGCAGCGCCCCGCACACAGCAGCGGCCCGCCGCGGCGCCGCGGCGAGTTCGTCCAGTGCGTCGCGGAGTGCCTCGACGACCTCCGCGCGTGCCACCGTGCCCGCATCGGTGCGCACCCCCGCGTCGGGGATGTAGATGTTCTGCGGCGTCGTGCACATCTGGCCGCTGAACAGCGAAAGACCGCTCGCCAGTGTACGAATCGTGGCGGGCAGGTCGTGGACGGAATCGAGCACGACCGTGTTCACGCCCGCCGTCTCGGTGAAGACGAGCGCGTGGCGGCAGTTCTGCTCGAGCCAGTTCCCGAAGGCCGGGCTGCCCGTGAAATCGATGATGCGGGTGGCCGGGTCGGTGGCCAGACGCCCGGCGATCGGCTCGTCGACGGTGTCGACCACCAATTGCACGGCATCGGCGGGTAGACCGGCCTCGCGCAGGACGTCGCGGAGTACCTCCACGGCCAGGGCGGTGGCCAGGACCGAACGCGGATGAGGTTTGACCAGGACCGGATTGCCGGTGGCGAGGTTGACCAGGATGGCGGGGTAGGCGTTCCACGCGGGGAACGACGCGCACGCGACGACCAGCGCGGTGCCGAGCGGGCGGGGACGGAAACGCTTGCGCAGCGTCACCGGGGTCTTGCCGAACGTCGCCTGCCAGGTGACCGACTCGGGAATCCGCTGCAGGGCGGCCCAGGCCATGGCGAGGCCTTCCAGCCCGCGGTCCAGCGCGTTGGTGCCGCTGCCGCTGCACGCCATGCCCAGGCTCTGCCCGGTGGTGTGCGCGGTGGCCGCGGCGAATTCCGCGCCGCGCGCGTGGATGCGCGACAGCGCTTCCAGGCACACGCCGACCCGCTGCTCGGCGGAGGCCTCGCGCAGCGCGGACGCGGCCGTGGCCGCCGCTTGCAGGGCTTCTTCCGGCGAGGGCGCACTGTAGGAGACGTTCAGCGCCTTGCCGGTGTAGGGGGAGATCTCCTCGGCGGTGAGAGTCCTGGCGGTCCGCGTCGACACCTCGAGCGTGCGGCCGTCGTAGGCACCGACGAGGTCGGCGGCCTCGGCCGACTCGGGCGGGGTGATCGGCGCGAAGCCGGTCCACGCGGTGCGGGTCCGATTGGCCTCCACGGCTGCGGCGAGCAGGTCGGAGTGCTTTTCGAAGAACATGAACAGTGGGTTCCTGTCGAAGACTGGTGCGAGGTGAGCATCGGTGCCGGGACTCGGGGAACGGAGAGGCCCGCGATGCCCGGAAATTTACTACGATTACTGAAGTGAAACAAGCCACAGCATGGTTTGTCAACGTGTCATCGAGAGCCGTGGCGCCGATGCGCGATCAGGAGTGGAAGAGCACCGATGTGCGGGTGAGCACGGCCTCGCATCCGCGGCAGCGCAGCCCGGGATCGAACCACTTTCCGCACGCGTCGTGATGCAGGCGCGGGCCCAGCTGCTCGACCGGGACATCGGGGTGCGCCCGCTGTGCCCAGGCCACCTGGAAAGCGAAGATGGGGAACAGCGCCCGGCCGCGGGGTGTCATCAGGTACTCACGGCCACCGTCGTCGCGCGTGATCATCTGCGCTTCCGACAGTCGCGTCAGCCGCTCGGTCAGCGTGGACGGGGAGATCTTCAGGATCGATTGGAACTCGCCGAATCGGCGCACGCCCGACAGCGCCAGTCCCGTCACCAAGGCGCTCCAGCGATCGCCGATCGCCTCCATGACCTCGGTGAACTGCAGATCGACGCGGCTGAGCGCAGGTGTGCTGCGGGTGGATCTGCGCCAGCCCTTGCCCGCCAGCACCAGCGAGTCGGGGTCCATCTCCACATGGACGTCGCGCGCCTTCACGAGCCCTCCGCAGTGCCGGCAGATCAGTTCCGGTGGGCCACGATGTCCGCACGGCACATGCACCAGTTCCGGCTGCAGCAGTCCGTCGGCCGACCACTCCCGTTGCCAGGACCAGATGGCGACCAGCAGCTCCCACGTCGCCAGCCCCAGGTCGGTGAGCAGATAGTCGTGCCGGTCGTAGCCGCCGGACTGCGGGGTCCGGCACATCAGCCCGGCCTCGACCAGGGCGTTGAGACGGGAGGTCAGGATCGCCGGCGGCGCGCCGGTCCGGTCGAGCCACTCGCCGAAACGCCGGACGTGATCGACGAAGGCGTCACGCAGGATCGCCACCGTCACCCGATCGCCGAGCAGGTCGATGGTCTGGGCGACCGGACTGGCGGTCGCGGTGGGACCGGGGTTCTCGGCCATTGCCACCCTGCCTCCCCGTACCTGCAGTCTCGACGCTCTCGCTCAGGCCTCCAACACAATAGCGATGCCCTGCCCGACGCCGATGCATGCCGCCGCGACGCCGATTCCGCCGCCGAGGCGTCGGAGGTGACGCAGGCAGTCGATGACGATCCGGGCCGCCGACGCGCCGAGCGGGTGACCCATCGCGATCGCGCCGCCGAACGGGTTCACCCGCTCGGCGGAGATCTCCGGCAGTTCCCGCAGACATGCCAGCACCACCGCGGCGAACGCCTCGTTCAGTTCCAGCACGCGCACGTCGGCCGGAGTGCGCCCGGCGCGCTCGAGCGCCTTGGTGATCGCCGGGACCGGAGCCACGGCGAACTGGTCCGGTTCCACGCCGACGACAGCCGAGGACAGCACCCTGCCCAGCGGTCGCGCGCCGAGCTCGGACACCACGGCACCACCGGCCACCAGCGCCGCCACGGCGCCGTCGTTCATCGGCGAGGAGTTGCCCGCGGTGACGGTGCCCTCCGGGGAGAACGCGGGCCGCAACCCGGCCAGCGTCGCGGCGCTGGTGTCACGGATGGACTCGTCGCGCGCGAGATCGTCCCGTGGCAGGACGAATTCCGCGTGCATGCCGTCCGACCAGGCTTTTCTCGCGAGCTCATGGGAGCGCAGCGCCCACTCGTCCTGTTCGAGCCGCCCGATGCCCCTGTGCTCGGCCACCAGTTCCGCCGACCGGCCGAGCGACTCGACCCAGGCGGCGGGGAAGCGGGGATTGACCATGCGCCAGCCGACCGTCGTCGGGGTCAGTTCCAGCTGCCGGGGAAAGGCGGAATCGATCGGCGGCAGCACATAGGGCGCCCGGCTCATGCTCTCCGAGCCGCCGGTCAGCACCACGTCGGCGTCACCCGCGGCGATCCGGCGCGTCGCCGAGAGCAACGCCTCCGCGCCGGATCCGCACAGCCGGTTGACGGTGACGCCCGGAATCGTGTGCGGGAGTCCCGCCAGCAGCAGGGCCATCCGCGCGACATTGCGGTTGTCCTCGCCCGCGCCGTTGGCGTTGCCCCACACCACGTCGTCGATGCGCGCCGGATCGAGGTTCGGATGCCGCGCCAGCAGATCGGCGATCGGCAGGGCGGCGAGGTCGTCGGCGCGGATGTGGGACAGCGCGCCCCTGGCGGCGCCGAACGGCGTGCGGACCGCGTCGACGATCCAGGGGGTGCGTGGGTCGGTGTTCGGGCGGGTCATCGGTGTCGGCTCCTCTGCCTCGGGGCCGGAGTGGTTGCGCGATCCGGCACGGCCGTAGTTTACTTCAATAACTGTAGTGAAGTGGAGAGGCCGAGTATCCATGTCGATCGCGAATATCGTCCGCACCGCCGCCGAGACGTACGGCACGGACATCGCGGTAGCGGATCGCGCGCGGAGCCTGAGCTTCGCCGAACTGTCCGATCGGGTGCACCGTCTGGCCGCGGGATTCGCGGCGCGGGGGGTCGAAGCGGGCGGTGCGGTGCTGGTATTGCTGCCGAACTCGGTGGCCGCGATCGAGGTCGATCTGGCGCTCACAATCGGCGGGTACGTGCGCGTCGCGCTCAATCCGCGGGTGGGTCCGCGAGATTGGGCTCGCGTCATGGACGACTGCCGACCGTGCGCGCTCGTCTACGATCCAGGCGTCGACGGAGCGCGGGAATTCGCCGCCGCGGCCCCGGTACCGGTCCTGGTCGCCGCGGTGGACGACGCCGCCACCACCGAGACCCTCGACGGTCTCGCCGCCGCGGCGCCTGCTCGTCCGCGCTTACCCGAACTCGCGCCGGATTCGCTGTGCGCCCTGCACTATTCCTCGGGCACCACCGGTGTACCCAAGGGTGCCCGGCGCACCCACGCCAACCGGCTCGCGTCGCTGCGCGCGATGCGCGACCACGTCCTCGCCGCAACCCTGGACGGACCGGAGCCGCCGGTCTTCGTGCATGCCGGGCCCGTCATCCACACCAGCGGGCTGTTCGTCCTGCCCTTCCTCGCCGTGGGAGGGAGACAGGTGCTGCTCGACCACGCGCGGCCGGCCGATCTCCTCGCCGCGGTCGCCGCCGAAGGCGGCACCCACACCGCGCTCGTCCCCACCGTGATCGCCAGGCTGCTGGAATTGGACGATGCCGCACTCGCCCCGCTGCGCCGCCTGCGCATGCTGGCCTACGCGGGCGCGCCTATGCCCGTCGAGCACATCCGGCAGGCTTACCACCGCATCACGCCGAATCTCGTGCAGTACTACGGCATGGTCGAGGCCGTCCCGCCGCTGACGGTGCTCGGCATCGCCGATCATCGCCGGGGGATGGAGGAGGACGGCGAGATCCTCGCCTCGGTCGGTAAGCCGTGCGCCGACGTGGACATCGACTTCCGTGACGGCGATATCGCGGTATCCGAGGGGCAGGTAGGTGAACTGGTGGTCGCCGGACCCGCCGTGAGCCCTGGCTACCACAATGCCGATACCAGGACCGATCTCGGCAAGAGTCATCGCGACGGCCGTCTGTACTCCGGTGACCTGGGCTTCCGGGCCGCCGAGGGGTACGTGCATCTCACCGGCCGTGGCAAGGACATGATCATCACCGGCGGGTACAACGTGTATCCGCGCGAGGTGGAGCAGGCGCTGCTGACCGTCGCCGGGGTGACCGACGCGGTGGTGGTGGGGCTGGCCGATCCCGTGTGGGGCCAGCGCATCGTGGCGGCCTACACCGCCGGTCCCCGGACCGGCCGCACCGACACCGACACCGACCGCGGCGGTAGCCACCTCGCCGACACCGAACTCGCCGACACCGAACTCACCGACGCGGAGGTCCTGCGCCGGTGTCGCGAGGTGCTGCCCGACTACAAGCGCCCCAAGTCCGTCCACCGCCTGCCTGCCCTTCCGCTGACCGCACTGGGCAAGGTCGATCGCGCCGCGGTCGCCCGCTTGCTCGCCCCGCTGACCAGTTGACCCGTCGTCGACGCGCGATCCCGCGTGTGACGATCCCGTCCCGAGGAAGAATTCATGACCGCCGCCCTGCTCTCCGCCCTCCGCCTGCCCGTCGTCGCCGCGCCGATGTTCCTCGTCTCCGGACCGGATCTGGTGATCGCCGCCTGCCGCTCGGGCATCATCGGCTCCTTTCCCACCCAGAACTGCCGCACCGTCGAGGAACTCGACACCTGGATGGGCACCATCACCGATCAGGCCCGCTCCGGCGACGGCACGGCCGCGCCGTGGGCGGCCAACCTCATCACCCACAGCACCAACGCCCGGCTCGCCGACGACCTGCGTCTGATCGCCGAGTACCGGCCCCCGGTGGTCATCACCGCGCTCGGCTCGCCACGTCCGGTGATGGACGTCGTCAAGGGATACGGCGGCCTGGTCATCGCCGACGTGGTGAACATGCGGCTCGCGCGCAAGGCCGCCGAAGCCGGTGTCGACGGCATGGCCTGCGTCTCCGCCGGGGCGGGCGGGCACACCGGCCACCTCTCGCCGTTCGCCTTCACCTCGGCGATCCGCGACTTCTTCGAGGGCCTGGTCATCATCGGCGGCGGCATCAGCGACGGTCACGGCGTCGCCGGAGCCGTCACCGCCGGAGCCGATCTGGTCTACATGGGCACCCGCTTCCTCGCCAGCCGGGAGAGCCTGGCCGAGACCGCCTACAAGCAGATGGTCGTCGCCGCCGGGCCCGACGACCTGATCGTCAGCGACGCCATCACCGGCACCCCGGCCTCCTGGCTCAAGGACAGCATCCGCGCCCAGGGGCTGGACCCCGACAATCTCGCGCCCGCCACCGGCGCGAAGAACTACACCGCGGGCGGCACCTCGATCAAACGCTGGAAGGACGTCTGGGCCGCGGGTCAGGGCTTGCAGAACATCCGCGCGATCGAGCCGGTAGCGGAGATCGTCGACCGGATCGGCGAAGAATACGCCGCCGCGCTGCGCCGGGTGACCGAGCGGTCCGCCCCCGCGCTGTGAACCGCGTGGGCACGAACCTCACTCGGTGATACGCGGGAAAGGCGCGACGGCCTCGAGTTCGTAGGCGAGCTGGAGAAGAGTTCGCTCGCCGCCGTGGGGCGCGAAGATCTGGACCGAGCCGGGCAGGCCGTGGGTGTGGCGGCCGTGCGGCAGGGAGATGGCCGGGCCGCCGCCGACATTGGCCAGCGGGGTGAAACCGACGTAGTCGATGAGCTTGGCGAACAACTCGTCGGCGGGCTGGCCGGGGTGGTGCTCGCCGATGCGGGGTGCGGGATGGGCCAGCGTCGGGGTGAGCAGGACGTCGACATCGGCGAAGTGGCGGGCGTAGAGTTCCGGCCCGCCGCGCAGCCTGCGGATCGCGCCGGGAAGCCGGTGCGGATTGCGGGCGACCTTGCGGGCGAGACCCCTGGTGAACGGGTCGAGCTTGCGCGGATCGAAACGGCGGCCGTGATTCACCAGGAATCCGGCGGACATCAGGACCGCGAACAGCGACCAGTACAGCGTGAAGTCCTCGACGAACTGTACGTCGACCAGCAGGCGCCGCTCGGTGAGTTCGTGTCCCCGATCGGCGAACATCTCGGCCGCCGAGGACAGGATCCGGTCGGTCTCGGGGTGGACGGGACGACCGAGGACGTCGTAGCGGATCACGCCGATGCGCAGCCTGCGGTCGGCGGGGCCTTCGACGAGACCGACCGGCGCCAGCCCCGGCTCGGGCCGGTGTCGTTCGGCGGCGGCGAGATAGTGGGCGGTGTCGCGGACCGTCCTGGTGAGCACCCCTTCGCAGACCAGATTGACCGGCAACTGTCTGGCACCGGGCTGGTCGAGCAGGCGGTTGCGGGTCGGTTTGAGCCCGACGAGCCCGGTCACCGCCGCGGGAATGCGAATGGACCCACCCCCGTCGTTGGCGTGCGCGATCGGCACCGCCCCGGAGGCGACCAGCGCGGCGGATCCGCCGGAGGAGGCGCCGACGGAGTAGTCGGTGTTCCAGGGGTTCCTGGTGGGCGGGCGATCGACGTACTCGGTGCTCGCGGTCAGCCCGAACTCACACAACGTCGACTTGCCCAGCACGGTGAAACCCTGGGCCAGGAACTGATGCGCGGGCGCGCTGTCCGCCGTGGCGGGATACGGGGTGAACGCCGCCGAGCCGTGGCAGGTGGGCACACCGGCGACATCGGCGTTGTCCTTGACGAACGTCGGCACTCCGGCGAACGGCCCCGACGTGGGCGGCTGGTTGCGCGCCCGGTCGAAGCACTCGACCTGCACGGCGTTCAGGTGCGGCTGTACCTTGCCGACGCGGGTGATGGCGGCCTCGAGCACCTCTTCCCGGCTCACCTCGCCGCCGCGGATCCGGGCGGCGACCCCGAGGGCGTCGAGATCGCCGAGGGCGTCGTCGGTGAAGGCGTGCACTGTGCTCATCGGATCCGTTGCTTTCGTCGCTACTCGTCGAGCGCGGGCCGCACCGTTTCCCGGTGCTGTCCCGCCCTGCCGACAGTAATAGCCATCGGGAGCGCATGGTGTGGCAGCGCCGAGGCGCCGAGCGGACCGGGCATCACTCAGCGGCTACCTCCCGCGCGACCCGGTTCGCAGCCAGTCCTCGAAGGTCAGCAGTTCGGGGAAGCGTGCGCGCAGCGCGGCGATGTCGGCTCGATGGCCGTGCTCGTCGAGCCAGTCGTACATCTTCGCCAGTTCCTGCGCGTGCGTCCGCAGCTGATCGGCCGGCTGTCGCTCGAAGCGCGTCGGGATGCCGTCGACCCGGGTGAAGGCCTCGGCGATCTGCCGCACGGTCAGCTCGTCGCCGGCGATCTCGATCGTCTCGCCGATGAACTCGCCGCGGTGTGCGAACGCTTCCGCGGCGATCCTGCCGATGTCGGCCACGGCGATCATCTGTAGCGGGGTGTCGGCATCGAGGGCGATGGCGCCGATCCGTTCGCTGTTCGCCGGTTCCGGCACGGTGTGCCGCCAGTTCTCCATGAAGTAGACCGGCCGCAGGACCGTCGCGGGCACCCCGATCGACCTGATGTATGCCTCGATCTCGGCTTTGGTCTCGAAGTGCAGGACCCCCGAGCCGCGCGGGGCCGCGCCTACCGAGCTGTAGACCAGGTGGCCGACGCCTGCCACCGCCGCCGCGTCCGCGACGTTGCGCCCCTGCCGCACTTCGGTTTCCGGGTCGGGGGCGGTCATGTCGCTGGGCTGCACACTGAACACCGCGTCGGTGTCGCGGGCGGCGGCGCGCAGGGAATCGGGGTCGTCGAGGTCACCGGCGACCAGTTGCGCGCCGAGCGCTTCCAGTGCCCGGGCGGCGGGCTTGGCGCGGTCGCGCACGAGCGCCCGCACGGCCCAGCCGCGGTCGAGCAGTGCGCGGACGACGGCTCCGCCTTGGGCTCCGGTCGCGCCGGTGACCAGGGCGATCTCATGGTGTGCGGCAGAGCGATTCATCGAGCTGATTCCTTCTGGTCGGGCCTGGTGCGGCGCGGGGACGTGGGTACCGGAAGTTGGCCCGCGACGATCGCGAGCAGGGACAGACCGAATCCGGCGAGTTGGATCGGGCCGAGGGCGCGGCCGAGCAGCGCAGCGTCGAGGCCCGCCGCGACCAGCGGTGAGAGCAGGACGAGCACCGCGACGGAGGTGACCGGCAAGGTGCCGATTCCGCGGAACCACAGCGCGTAGGCGATCAGACCGCCGACCAGTCCCAGCCAGAGGTAGCCGAGAGCGGCGGTGGCGTCGATCGCCGGTGGCGGTCCTTCGACGACCAGCGTGACCGCCAGGAGAAACAGACCTCCCGCCGCCAGTTGCCAGCCCGCGAAAGCGGTCGGACCGGCTCCGGCGGGCCGTCCCCAGCGTTTGGTGAGGGTCAGCCCCAGTGCCATGGACGCGGCGCTGACCAGCCCCGCCACGATCCCGGTCGCGTCGAGCGCGGCTTCGGGGCCGATCACCACCAGCCCGACACCGGCCACGCCGGTCACCCCCCAGGCGATCCGCCAGGCGGAGGGCTGTTCGCGCAGGATGACCACCGCCAGCACCGCGACGACCAGCGGCTGCGCCGCCGCCAACGTCGCGGCGACACCGCCGGGCAGGCGTTCGGCAGCGATGAACAGCAGCGCGGTGAACACGCCGATATTGAGCACCCCGAGCACCGCGGCCTTCCACCACCAATCGCCGCGCGGCAGCACACGGGTGAGCGCGAGTGCGATCAGTCCCGCGGGCAGCGCCCGCATGACCCCTGCGAACAGGGGATGTCCGGGCGGAAGGAGTTCGGTGATGGCGATGTAGGTGGTGCCCCAGGACAGTGGGGCGATGGCCGTCAGGGCGGCGCGCGGCAGATCTCCGGTGGAGGAGCTGCTGCCGGCTCCGGCGGATACCGGTGGTGCTGGTGGGCTGTTCACCCTTCCGATTCCAGCGGCCGAGGATCAATGAGTCCAACACATGTTTGTCACAGGATCGATCGTGATTCACGATTGATCCATGGAACTTCAGCAGATGCGCTACGTTCTCGCGGTCGCCGAGACGAACAGTTTCACCAGGGCGGCCGAACGCTGTCTTGTCGTCCAGTCGGCGCTCAGTCACCAGATAGCGCGACTGGAGAAGGAACTCGGCGCGCGATTGTTCGAGCGCACCAGCAGACGGGTGTGGCTGACCCCGGCAGGTGCGGCGTTCCTGCCCGCGGCCCGGGAGTGCCTCGATGCCGCGGAGCGGGCGGCGGCCGAGGTGGCCGCCGCGATCGGGGAGGTCAGGGGGCGGCTCGCGGTCGGCCTCATCCCCACGGTGGCCGCGGCCGACATCCCCGGCGCGCTGCGCGCCTTTCGCCGGCGATATCCGACAGTGCGGGTGAGCCTGCGCGTCGGCGCCAGTGAGGAGCTCGTCGAGCAGGTCGAGCGGGGCGCGATCGACGTGGCCTTTCTCGGCCTGCCGCCGACGATGCGACCACGCAACGTCGCCGGTCGCGAGCTCGCTCGCGACCGGCTGGTCGCTGTCGTCGCGCCTGACCACCCGTTCGCGGTCGAATCGGTGGTCGACCTCCGCAGGCTGTCCGAAGAGGTCTTCGTCGACCTACCGGCGGGGACCGCCGGGCGTATTCAATCCGATCTGGCCTTCGAGGCGGCGGGCCTCGATCGTGACGTCGCCTACGAGGTGTCCAGCGCCGACTACATGGTCCGGCTCGTCGCGGAGAATCTCTGCGTGGCGATGATGGCCGCCGCCTATGTCCCTCAGCTCACCGACGTCGTGACCGTGGAGGTGGCCGACGCGCCCACTCGCGTGGAGTACGTGGTCTGGAGCCGTTACCGGCGCACGCCCGCGGCGACCGCCTTCCTCGCCGAAATGGGGATCACGGCCGACGACGGGCCGTGACGCCGCCGTCTCGTGGACAGCGCGCCGCCACTCGCCTCGGCGGTGTCGTCCGGTGCGACCGTGGGCGGGGCGGAGCGCATCGGCGCTTCGAGAGCCGTGTGGGCGCTGACCACCGTCGAGCGGACCGTCAGCAGCGCGGTGCGCGGGTCTTCGGCGAGCAGGCGGGCGATGCGCAGATCGGTGGTGACCAGGCAAGTCCGGACGCCGTCGCGGAGGAATCGGGCCGCGTCCTCGACGAGGGCGCCGAGGGTGCGCAGCGAGAGGAAGTCGAGCCTTCCCGCATCGACGATGAGCGCGCCGCCCGACTTCGCCGCCGTATCCGCGGCCTCGCGCACCGTCTGCCGCCACAGCGACAAGGTGAACGCATCGGCTTGACCATGGACCGACAGGATGACGACGCCGTCCCGGTGGCGGGTACGGAATGTCAGTCGGTGATCCGGCAACGTGGCAGACGCGGCGGCGGAGTCGACCGACAGCAAGGAAGAGGAGCTGGATTTCGAGTTCATGACACTACCCAAATCGGCTCGAGATGCACGAGGCATCGCGGCTCCGCCTGACCCCGGTGGTTTCGAGGTGGACACGTGAGCCGAACACAGATTAGCCCACGCGACGCCCAGACGGAAGTTACCTCCGAATGGAAGTGATTTTTTCCTGTTTGCTCGGGAACCCGCAGGGTAGATCGACCGCGGTTGGCGGCGCGTGCCGCCGACTCGCACCCGACAACAGTCTGGAGGGTTGAACCGCCATGGCAACCTGCGATACCTGCGGCAACGACTACGACAAAGCGTTCACCGTCAACCGCGACGGTCAGAGCTGGACGTTCGACAGTCTCGAGTGCGCCGCGAACGAGCTCGCCCCCGTCTGCGCGCACTGCCGCTGCCGCGTACTGGGTCACGGCGTGGAGGCCGCCGACCAGATCTTCTGCTGCGCGCACTGCGCGAGCCAGTCCGGCTTCGCGGCACTGGTCGACCGGGCCTGACGCGGCGGTCGCGTACCCCGCGAGAAAGGTGGGACCCATGGCCGCTCGCCGAGAGGCGAGCGGCCCGGTCGGCTGTCAGCCGACGGAATCCGAGAAACGCTGCCGCAGTTCGCGTTTGAGAATCTTTCCGCTGGGGTTCTTCGGCAGCTCCTCGACGAAGACGATCCGCTTGGGCAGTTTGAAACCGGCCAGCCGGGGCCGCAGCCCGTCGATGATGTGCTGCTCGGTGAGATCGTGGCCGTCCTGTGCGACGACCACCGCCGTGACCGCCTCGATCCAGGTCGGATGGGGCGTGCCGAACACGGCCGCCTCCGCGACGCCCGCGACGGTGTAGAGCGCCTCCTCGACCTCACGGCTGGCGACGTTCTCGCCGCCGGTCTTGATCATGTCCTTCTTGCGGTCGACGACGCTGAGATAGCCGTCCTCGGACATGATGCCCAGGTCGCCGGAATGGAACCAGCCGTTGCGGAAGGCTTCTGCGGTCTTGGCCTCGTCGTCGAGGTAGCCGAGGGTGGCGTGCGGGCTGCGGTGCACGATCTCGCCGAGTTCACCGGGCGGCAGCGGATTGTCGTCGTCGTCGACGATGAGCGTCTCCACGTGCAGGGCCGCCCGGCCCGCCGAACCGGCGCGGTCGAACTGCTCGTGCGGTCGCAGGATCGTGGCGACCGGCGACATCTCGGTCTGGCCGTAGAAGTTCCACAGCGAGAGCGCGGGCAGCGCCGTGCGGATCTGCTCCAGCACGGCCACCGGCATGGGGGAGGCGCCGTAGTAGCCCTTGGTCAGCGAGGACAGATCGGTGGAGGCGAACCGCGGCGACTGCAGCAGGGCGATCCACACCGTGGGCGGGGCGAAGAACTTCGTCGCACGTTCGCGTTCGATGGTGGCGAGCACGGTCGCCGGGTCGGGGCCGGGCAGGATGATGCTGGACGCGCCGAGATAGATGTCGGGCAGCAGGAAGCAGTCCATCTGCGCGCAGTGGTAGAGCGGCAGGGCGTGCACCTCGATGTCGTCGCCGGACATGCCGCCGTCGACCACCGCGCTCACGTACTGGCTGATCAGCGATTTGCTGGACAGCAGAACGCCTTTGGGTCTCGACTCGGTGCCGCTGGTGTACATCAGGCGGATCGGGTCGTCGTCGCCGACGAGGACCTCCGGTTCGGAGTCGTCGGCGTGGGCCTCCCACGTCTCGTAGGCGGTCCAGCGATCATCGGCGCCGTCCCCGCCGCCGATGCGGACCAGCAGTTCGGGCCGGTGCTCGCCGTTGTCGACGGCGGCGGTCGCGACCTCGAGCAGACCGTGTTCGACCACGAAGGCCCTGGCGCCGCAGTGGCGCAGGATGTAGGCGATCTCCTCGGCGCCGAGCATGAAATTGACCGGTACGAGCATCGCGCCGACCTTGGCCAGCGCCAGTGTGAGCACGGCGTACTGGCTGGAATTGCGCGAGAGCAGCGCGACCGCGGTGCCCTTGCCGATGCCCTGCTCGAGCAGGGCGTGACTCACCCGATTGACCACGGCGTCGAATTCGCGGTAGGTCAGCCGTCGTCCGCTGTCGGCGATCGCCGTCCGATCGGGATAACGCTGGGCGCTGCGACGCAGCAGGTCGCCCACGGTCTGGGAGCGCGCGGTCGCGATCGTGCGGGCGAGAGTGGGCTCGTGATCGGGCATTCGTGTTCCTTTCGGCCGAACTCGCCGACAGCGGGGGCATCGAGTTGCCGTGTCGGCCACTGGACAGTAGCCCGAGGTTTGCGAGGGGTGTCGACCCGGCCGTCCGATTCGCCGCGGGCGGCGGAGGGGGAGCGATCCTCCTCCGCCGGGCCCGGTGTCAGGACGACACCGTGTCGGTCAGAACGACATGGGCGGGGCCGGAGCGCGCCGCTCGCTCAGCGTCTCGGCACGGTGTCCCAGGGCGCCGAGACCGAAGGCCTTGTCGGTGAATCCCCAGAATTCGCCCGCGGCGATGTCGGCGAACATGTTCTCCGCCGCGTCGATCGGATCCATACCCGCCGTCTCGCCGAGAGTGTGCAGCACCTCGAACATCTGGTCGGCCGCGGCATTGCCGCTGGGTGCGGCGGCCTGGGCGTCGACGAAGATGCGGCTGCGCACCGAGTACGGCAGCAGCACCGTGACCTGGATGGGCGCGCCGGTCAGCGCGACCTCCTGGTGCAGACTCTCGGTCAGCGCGACCACCGCGTGCTTGCTGACGATGTAGGGCGTCTGCAGCGCCTGGGTGAGAACGCCGCCGACCGAGGACATATTCGCGACCGTCGCCGGAGTGCCCGCCGCGATCATCCTGGGCAGGAATGCCCGGATGCCGTGGAACACGCCGTCCACGTTCACGTTCATCACCTGACGCCACCGCTGCACCGGGATCTCCCAGAGCACGCCCGCGGTCTCGAGCCCCGCGTTGTTGATCAGCAACTCCACGCTGCCGTAGCGCTCGTAGACGTCGGTGGCGAGCTCGTCGAAGGCATCGGCGTCGGTGACATCCAATACCTGAGCCTCCGCCTGGAGGCCCTGCGCGAGGATGTCACCGGCGACGGTACGGGCACGATCGGCGTCGATGTCGGTGACCACGACCCGCATGCCGATGGAGGCCGCGTAACGCGCGAGCCCCTCCCCGATACCCGAACCCGCGCCGGTGACGACGGCTGTCCCGCCGGCGAGGCGTTCCCGCGCCGCGCTCATGCGATGCCCGCGCTGCGGCTGATCCCGACGATGGCCTGCGACAACATGATTCGTTCCTCTCGAACTGACGATCCGGTGTAGCGGTACGACTACCGGAAGATCATCTCGCCCCGCCCGCGTTCACGCAGCCCGGGCCGCCGGGAGCAGTGCGGTTGCGCGCCAACGGCTCTCAGCGCCCCGTCACAGGCCCGCCCCGGTCGTCGAGCCGGGGCGGTAGATCATGAGCACGACCACGATCACCCAGAGCAGGTTGAACATTCCGGTCGCCATTCCCAGCCGCGCGGTGAGCCGTTCCAGCGGCGACGAAGCCACACCGGCTGCTTCCGGTGCCCCCGCGGCGGGCACGCTCACCGGACGTGATGCGCCGATCGTGGCGAGCGCTGCCTCCTGGGCGGGCAGTATCACACCCATGAGCAGCACCGCGGCGACCGCCGTGAGGATCATGGACACCACGAGCCAGGCGTCGCCGAGCACCCCGAGACTCGCGCCGGTGGCGAAGCCGAACACCGGGACGAAGACGCCGACGACCGCGTAGACCCGGCTGATGCGATGCAGCACACCGACGATGGCGACCTTCCGCGCATCGTCCGGGTCGCGGTGCGCGGCCCGGACAGCGGGCGGGTACATGCTGGCCACGACGGCGACCGGGCCGATGCTCAGGATCGCGGCGAGGACGTGGACGGACAGCAGGAATCCGGTCATGCGCCGATCCGTTCGCCGGCGACCGTGAATCGTGCGGACTGCGCACGCTGTTGTGGCATGGAGATCCTTCCCGAGTGATGTGCTGCCATGTTCACCCGCGACCACTCGGTGACATCAGTGGCGATCAGGCCATAAAACACCTGAATCCGGCCACCGCCGTCGGGCGCTTCCCGCTCGCGCGTTCCGCCGCTACGGTCGGGGTATGTACACGGTGGTCGTCCTCATGCTCGACAATGCGATCGCCTTCGATCTGGCCACACCGATCGAAGTGTTCGGGCGGGTGAGGCTACCGGACGGCCGCGCCGGATACCGCGTCGTCGTCGCCGGGCCGCAGCGGCAGATCGCCGCGGGACCGCTGCGCATCACCGTCGAGGCGGGGCTCGAAGAAGCCGAACGCGCCGACCTGATCATCGTCCCGGGACTCGCGGAGCCGGACCACCCGAGTTCGCCCGCGGTACTCGACACGCTTCGCGCCGCCGTGCGCCGGGGCTCGCGCGTGGCCTCCATCTGCGTCGGCGCCTTCGTGCTCGCGGAGGCGGGCCTGCTCGACGGCCGGGTCGCCACCACGCACTGGCTGGCCACCGACGAGCTCGCCCGCCGCTATCCCGCCGCGCGCGTCGACCCGGATGTCCTCTATACCGACAACGGCCAGATCCTCACCTCCGCGGGCGCCGCCGCCGGACTGGATCTGTGCCTGCACATCGTCGGCAAGGACTACGGTGTCGCGGTCGCCGCCGACACCGCCCGGCTGGCGGTGACGCCGTTGCAGCGCACCGGCGGCCAGTCGCAGTACATCCTGCGCAACCGCCCGATCTTCCGCACCGCCACCCTCGAACGCGTGCTGGCCTGGATCGAGGACAACGCTCACCGCAATCTCACCCTCACCGACATCGCCGCCGCCGCGGAGATGAGCGTGCGCACCCTGACCCGCCGGTTCGCCGAGGAGACCGGCCAGAGCCCGATCCAATGGGTCACGGGTGTGCGCATCCGCCAAGCCCAGGAGCTGCTGGAGACCACCGACTACACCGTCGACCGGATCGCCGGTCAGGTCGGGTTCTCCACGCCGAGCAACTTCCGGGCTCAGTTCGTCCAGACCGTCGGTGTCACCCCGGGGATGTACCGAAAGACCTTCCGCCCCTTGCGTTGACGATCGCCGCTCCGACGCCGAGCGCTGCTGCGCGATGGTCTTCACCCCGCACGTGCCGCACGCAGCGTGGGCATGCGCTTCGAAGCGGGCGGCGTGCGCTCGGGAGAGGTCAACTCCGGGTGTTTCTCGGGGGGCAGCGGTCGATCGACGGGGAACGCGCACTGGACGACAAAAATAGACCGGTCTATTATGTAGTCATGACAGCGGTGCGAAAAGGCGAGGCGACCAGTGCCCGGATGGTCGAGGTGATGCTCGGGTTGATCCAGTCGCGGGGATACGCGGGGACCGGGATCAATACCGTGCTCGAACAGTCCGGGGTGCCCAAAGGGTCGATGTACTTCCACTTTCCGGAGGGGAAGGAGCAGTTGGCCGAACAGGCGATCGGCCGGGCGTCCGAGGAATTCCGGGCGCTGATCGCCGAGACGACGGCGAGCGAGCCGAGTCCGGGGCGGGTGATCTCCCGAGTGCTCGAGGTGTTGTCCGGCCTGCTGGTGGACGGCGGCTACGAGCTGGGTTGCCCGGTGTCGGTGGTGACCTTGGAGATGGGCGCGCACAGCGATCGGCTGCGCGCGGCGTGTGCGCTGGCCTACGAGTCGTGGATCGCGCCGGTCGCCGCTTATCTCGCGGACGCGGGGCTCGCGGCGCAGCGGGCGCGTGAGCTGGCCGAGACGGTGGTGAGCACCGTCGAGGGGGCGATGGTGGTCAGTCGCGCCATGCGCGACGTGCAGCCGATGCGCAGCGCCGCGCGAGTGCTCGCGGCATTGCTCGACGAGGCCGTCGGAGTCACCGGGGAGCGGTCGTGAACAGGCGAGCGCTGGTCTTCGGCGCCACCGGTTTCCTGGGGCGTCACCTCACCTCCGCCCTGCTGACCGAAGGGGTCTCGGTGATCGTCGCATGCCGGTCGGAAGGCTCCGCGCGGGCGCTGTCCGACTGGCTCGTGCGGCACGATCACGCGGAGCTTCCGGCATCGGTGCTGGTGGATTTCGACGCTCCCGGACTCGGGATCGAGCCGGTCGTGCACTCGGCCGGTGTCACGGAGATCTACAACTGCGCCGGGGCCTATCGGTTCGGGATGTCCGAGGACGAGGCGCGAAAAGCCAATGTGGACAGCGCCCGCGCGATCGTCGAGCTGGCCGCCGGGGTGCCGGAGCTGGAGCGGTTGGTGCACGTGTCGGGCTATCGCGTCGGTGAGCGCAATGCGGACGCCCGGTGGGGCCCGGAACACGCGCGCCGGATCTATCGGGAACTCGGGGCCTACGAGGCGTCCAAGGTGGAGGCCGACGCCGTGGTGCAGACGGAGGCGAACCGGCTCGGCGTGCCGTGGAGCATCGTCAATCCGTCAACGGTGAGCGGTATCGCGGCGACGGGTGAATCCGACCAGTACCTCGGTCTGGCAGACAGTTTCCGTCAGCTGTGGAACGGCGAGATGGCCGCGCGGCCCGGCGACGCGGACACCTTCGTTCCCGTGATCCCGGTCGACTACCTCGCACGTTTCATGGCTCTGTTGCCCACCGATCCCGCCACGGCCGGTCACTCCTACTGGGTTCTCGACGACCGGACCCCCACCCTGCCGGAACTGCTGCGCGTGGTCGGCGAGCACTATCGTGTGCGGGTACCGCGGGTCCGCGTCCCTGTCGCCGTCGTCAAGCGCTTGCCGACGGCGCTGACCAAGGCCGATCCGGAGACGATCGGCTTCATGTCCGCCGACCGCTATCCGACCGGCCCGGCCGAGGAGTTCGCGGCGCGGCACGGCCTGAGCACACCCGCCACGGTGCCCGCGATCCGGCGGTGGGCCGATCACCTGGCCGCACACCGTTTCGGCGCCGCCGAGGAGACGGACCTGCGACGCCGATTCACCGAGCACGCCGGGGTGCGCACTTTCACCCTCGGCCCCGAGAATGCCGGCGCCCTTGTGCTGCCCGGACTTCCGGTGAACGCCGACACCTGGGCGACCGTCGCCGCCACGAGGGCCGACACCCTGGTGGCCGACCTGCCCGGACTGGGCATGAGCGGCGGCGCGCCCGGCGACTGGCCGGACTGGCTCGATGCCCTGCTCATCGGCAGACGGCACCTGATCGGTCACTCGATCGGCGGGGCAGCCGCGATACAGGCGGCGAACCGGCATCCGGATCGGATCGAACGGCTGACCCTCGTCGCCCCGTTCTTCCTCCAAGCGCCCGGCGGCATCGGCACCCGGATCGGCCTGCTGACGAGCGCCTACCTGCGGCACGCGAGCCCCGAAGCGCTCTCGCGGCGACTCACCGGCACGCCCGACCACGCCCGTGAACTCGCCGCCGCTGCCGCGGATCTACGCCGCGCCGGGGTCGCCCGGCGGGTCGCCCGGCTGCTGAGCCGTGCCGCCGAGAAGCGTTGGCGCGCAGAGCTCGTGCGGCAATTCACCGCCTTCGGCGGGGCGATCCACATCATCGTCGGTTCCGAGGATCCGCTGAGCCCTTGGGCGGCGGACCTGGTCAGCGGACTCGGCCCCCGGGCGCGGATCAGCACCATCGACGGCGCCGGGCACCATCCGCAACTGACCCACCCGCAGAGGTTGGCGAAGCTGATCGGAGACGATGCGCTCGGCTGAAGCGCCTACGACCCCGGCGCAGCGGTTCCTGTCAGCCGACCGGCCCAAGCGAGCGTCGCCGAGGGCGTCGGCTCACATGTGCGAACCGCCGTCGACGCGCACTTCGGTGCCGGTGACGAAGAAGGCATCGGGCGAGCCGAGCATCGCCACCACCGCGGCCACCGCTTCCGGACCCGCGAAGATCGCGCCGCCGTCGAGCGGCAGCGCGGGCGCCGCCTTGCCGAACAACGAGTAATCCGCGTCGGCGGGCAGGCCGGGGCCCACACTCTGTCCGGACACACCGGAGCCGTCGGTCATGCCGGACGAGATCGAGCCCGGTTGCACCGCGGTGAAGCGAATGCCCTGCTTGGCGAACTCCGAGGCCAGCGCGTGGGTCATGGCCTGGACTCCGGCCTTGGAGGCGGCGTAGGCGGACATATAGGGATGGGCGAACGAGGCCGAGGTGGAGCTGAAATTGACCACCGCGGGCCCGGCGCCCTCGCGCAGCGCCGGGATCGACTCGCGGATCACCAGGAAGGTGCCCACCAGGTTCACCCGCAGCACATGCTCGAAATCGACCAGCGTCGTCTTCTCCAGATGCTGCGAGCGCAGGATGCCCGCCGCGTTGACCAGCGTGTCCATGCCCCCGAGCTGCCGCACGGCCTCGGCGACCCCGGCCCGCACCGATTCCTCGTCGGCGACGTTCATCGTGACGGTGCTCAGCCGGGCGGCGTCCGTCCCGGCCGCGGTCACGGTGTCCTGCAAACCCGCGTCGCTGATATCGGCGGCGGCGACCCGGCCGCCCTCGCGCAGGATGCGCAGCACCGTGGCCTGGCCGATGCCGGAGCCGCCGCCGGTGACGAGGACGCGACGGCCTTCATAGCGCTGGAGGGAGGGCATGCAGTACTCCTGTTCTCGCGGTTCCCGCGATGCCGGCCGACGATGGTGGCGTCGCGTGTGTCGAGACTGGCATGTCCACTATCGGTCCGGTCACCGATATCTCGATCAGCGGGAGCCTGATTCGACCGGCCTGTCCTCGATGACGTTGTCGGCGGGGGAGCGCGGCCCACCGTGAGCAGGGAATGCGTGTTCCTGACCGGCCACCACGATCGCGAGGCTCACCAGAACGAGCGCTGCGGCGGTCGCCGGGATCGCAGGCGTGCCGATGCCGACGAGGACGAGCCCGCCGAACAAGCCGCCCAGGGCCATGGCCGTGTTCCACAGCGTGACGAGAATGGCTTGCGCGGTATCGGCCGCCGCGAGGCTGTGCTTCGACGCGGCCTGACCGCCCGCGGTCTGCAACAGGGAAGGAACACCGCCCCAGCCGAGGCCCCAGATGCCCACGGCGAACCAGATCAGCAGCGCCGGTGGGGTTGTCGCCAGCACGACTCCGGCGACGACGAACAGAACAGCGGAGGCGAGTGTCAGCCTGCGCAGCATGCTGTCGACGTATCGCCCGGTGAGCCAGATCGCGGCCAGGCTCGCGGCCCCGAAGACGAGCAGCATCAGGTCGGTGGCCGAGCCCAGCCGGGCGCTGTCCAGGAAGGGCCCGATGTAGGAGTAGAGCATCGTGTGCCCGAGCACGAAGATCAGTACGACCGACATGACCGCGACGACACCGGGGACGGCGAGAGCCTCTCGTGTGGTGACCGATCGAGTCCCCTCCACGCTGGGTTCGGCGGTGACATCGGGAACGCCGCAGGCGATCCAGGCGATCACGCCCAGGGCTACGACGGTGACGGCCGCGAACGCGGCGCGCCAGCCGACGAGTTCACCGATGAACGTCCCGGCGGGCACGCCGAGCGAGAGCGCGACAGGAATGCCGGTCATGGCGATGGCGATGGCGCGGCCCTCGGACCCGGGCGGGGCGAGCCGACGGGCGTAGCCTGCGAGCACTGCCCACGCCAGTCCGCCCGCGACTCCGGCGACGACGCGAGCGGCGAGGGTCACCGAGTAGACCGGGACGGCGGCGGTCAGGGCGTTCGCAGCGGCGAAGATGGCCATGGCCCAGAGCAGCACGGTCTTGCGGCGCGCGCGTGCGGTGAGCCTGGCCAAGGGAATGGCGGTCAGCGCGGTGCCCGCGGCGTAGAGGGTGACCGTCTGGCCTGCCGCGGCGTCGGAGACATTCAAGGCTGTGGACATGCCGGTGAGCAGTCCGGCGGGCAGGGTTTCGGTGAGGGCGGTGATGAAAACCGCGGTGGCCAAGGCGAGCAACGGCAGCCAGGGCAGGCCGGAACGTGTGGTGGATCGAATCATGTGGCAAGAGTTGAACCTTCACATAGATGTGATGGTCAAGCGGATCGTCTCGTGAGTACAGTCACGATGCATGCGGATCGGTCAACTCGCCCAGCGCACAGGCACATCACGCAGACTGCTGAGGTACTACGAAGAGCAGGGGCTCATCGTCCCCGACCGGGCCGCGAACGGTTACCGGGACTACGATCCCCGCTACGTGGACAGGGTCCGTCAGATCCGCGGTCTGCTGGACGCCGGGCTGCCCACCAGGATCATCAAGCAGATCCTGCCGTGCCTGGACAAGCCGCGGTCCATCCACTTCAGTGATGCCACGCCGGAAATGCTTGCTCTGCTGCGCGCGGAACGCGACAAGCTCTCCGACCGCATCGCCGTGCTCATCCGAAATCGCGACGCCATGTCCGAGTATCTGGAAGAGGTCGAACGACACCGGGCTCCCGGAATCGCTGAGGCAGGCTGAATGTCGTGGCGGCGCCTCGATGTCAGCGCCGAATGCGCTGGGCGACGACCGCCGCACCGAGGCCGAGACCGCCCGGAATGGCCAGCAGCGCGAATTCGCCGTCGATACCCACGACTGCTTCACCGCCAGCGAGTACATGGCGATCGACCATTTCGGGCTCACCGAGCCGGGCCAGAGCTGGCGGGCGATCGAAGCGGGCGATCTGGAGATCGGCGGCAGAATGCCGATGAACCCGAGCGGCGGCCTGCTCGGCGGCGGCCATCCGGTCGGCGCGACGGGCGTGCGGATGCTGCTCGACTGTCACCGGCAGGTCAGGTCACCGGCGGTGCGGGCGACTACCAGGTCGCGGGCGCTCGCCGTGCGGCCACGCTCAATATCGGCGGAAGCACGACGACGACCGTCAGCTTCGTCGTCGGCTGAGGCCGGAGCCGCCGCACCCCGCCGATAGAGTGCCGATATGGCAGGAAACCACGCGCCCACCGAGTTGCGGGCAGGCGGCGACAACGCGATCGCCGTGACCCTGGGCGCGCTCGGTGACGAGTGGAACCTGTGGATCCTGCGTTTCGCCGTCGAGGGCTGCCGCCGCTACGGCGACTGGTTCGCCCGTGGAGCCATCTCGAATTCGGTTCTCACCGGCCGACTGGCGCAGCTCACCGAGCTCGGCCTGTTCGAGCGGGTCGAGTACTCGCCCCGGCCGGTGCGATACGAATACGTGCTGACCGCGCGTGGCCGCGGCGTATGGCCGATCCTGCTGGCCATGTGGGCGTGGGAGCAGGAGTGGGCGCCGGAGTCGGGCACCCCGCTGCCGATCATGTGGCACCGCACGTGCGGCGAACGGTTCGCCCCGCGGCTGACCTGCCGCGCCTGTGGTGCGGCGGCCGCCGGGCGCGAGGTGTCGGCCGCGCTCGGCCCGAGCGGCGAGTGGTCGCGCAGCGTGCCCGCCTCGATCGGCCGCCGTCGCTCCGCCACGCGCCCCTCGCAGGTGCTGCCGCACACCATGGAACTGCTCGGCAACCGCTGGTCCGCCGCCATGCTCGGCGCACTGTTCCTCGGCGCCCACCGATTCGGCGAGCTGTCGGAACGCACGAGCGCGCCTCCGGCGATGGTCGCCGATCGCCTGCGGCGCTTCGAGGATCTCGGGGTGGTCGAGACCAGTCCGAACCCGGTTCGGCCGGACTGGGTCACCTATGACCTCACCGCGAAAGGTGCCGCGTTCTTCCCGGTCATCGCCTTGATGATCGACTGGGGGCAGCGGTGGTTCCGAGCGCCCGAGGGACCGGCGATCGTCTTCACGCACACGGTGTGCGGCAACGATTTCCATCCGTGGCTGGCGTGCGGCCACTGCGCGCGGGAGTTGCGTGCCGGGCAGGTCGTGATCGAGGCGGCGGTGGGTC
Organism: Nocardia higoensis; assembly: GCF_015477835.1. NCBI lineage: Bacteria > Bacillati > Actinomycetota > Actinomycetes > Mycobacteriales > Nocardiaceae > Nocardia > Nocardia higoensis. The sequence goes on from NZ_JADLQN010000001.1 coordinate 272,219, forward strand.
AGCGCACGCTGCCGCCGATCGTCGACCATCGGTTGAGTGAGACCCGCGGCGCGGCGCACTCGATGTCCACGACCGCCATCACCCGTTCCAGCGTCGATGCGTCGAGATGGCCTGTCGAGGGCAACAGCACCGCATCGGCGCCGGACGACACCGCCTGATCCAGCAGGCTCACCATCGACCCCTGATCTGCCCAGCGCAGCGAATATCCCAGCTGGCGAGCGAGACGACGTACTTGAGCCGAATCCCACTCGGCCGTCGGTGAGGACGGATCCAACCATCCGAGAGCGAACATCGCAGCCTCCGTTCGATCGCCGACAAAATCTCCACCCGCGATGCCGGCGCGACGATCACGCGCACCGGGCCGTCCATTCGGGCGGTAATGGTCAAGCCTCACAGCGAGGGCGAATACCCAGGAATATCGATTTGAACACATTTCGTGAGGATTCGTTTCCGGCTCGCCTGCTCGGCGCGACCAACGCTCGCGGGCAGCGGCTTTCGACGCCGCGGGATTCCTCGCTTTCGGGATCGACCCCGCGGGTGGGGTATTCGCGTCGGACACGTCGCTGCCGCACGGGCCGGACGTGATCACTCCACACGGCGCACCTCGGCATGGCCCACCCGGGCACGAGGTACCGGTACAGACCGGCTCCGAGCGGCTCGGGTCACCGCCCTCGCCGCCGAAGCATCCGGGTGCCCCGGGGAATGGCCGATGAGAACCACGCCGCGGGTGTTCCTCCGGCAGGAATCCGTCGGTGCCGTGACATCACTGTGATGCTGATCGGCGAAATTTACCTTCCCTTGTCTGGTGTCCGACCCGCTCCACGGCGAACACTGGGGGCGGAGAGTCAATGATTGTGATCCATCAGCTCCCGTCCACTGTGAAGGGTTCGAAGATGTCCAGATTCACGAAGTTGTTCGCCACCACGGCAGTGGCGTTGTCGCTCGGGTTGTTCGCCGCGCCTATGGCATCGGCCGCAAGCACTCCGTCGGCCGATCCGGTCCTCGGTTCTGTCATCCTTTGCGTACCCCTCGGTAGCGTGACATTCTGCATTTGATCTGAATGCGGGACGCGTCAGACGTGCGTCGGAGAACGCGCGTGTCATCAGCAGGTCGCCTCGGTGCGGCCTGCTCTTCTTTTCGGCGGTAGCGGGTCCTCGTCGGTGGAGTTCAGGACAACACGAACGGTGGCGGCTCGGCCGGGGTGAACGCGCTGCCGACGTCGCCGATGAGCCCGTTCGCGGCGGGGTCGAGTGTGTGGTGGGTGGTGAAGTCGAGATCGGCCAGTTCGGCCCAGATGATGTTGGGGCTGAACGACGATTCGTAGAGGTAACGCCGCCGGGTGAGGTCGCTGAGCGTGCGCCAGATGGTCGCGGAGATGTTGGGACGCTCCGGGTCCGGTTCGCCGAACGGCTGAGCGGCATTGCGCATGACGCTGAGCAACGCGGCGTACGCCCGCGGCACGGTCTCGGCAGGCGGCAGGCGATCGAGATAGTAGGAAGCGCGGACGAAGCGGTCGGCCGCCTCGGTGGTGCCGGGCAACGGGGTGGCGCCGCCGAAGCCGGCGAAGTTCTTCTTCAATTCGAGTTGCTGCTCGTAGGGCGGGGAATTCGTCATCACCGTATAGGCGCGGTCGTGGTGCAGACGCGCGACGCCGTCGATGTGCTCGATGATCAGCGAATCGCCGGTGGCGTCCTCGAGGGCCAGGTGCACGGTCGCCGGCCGCCCGCTGCGGGGCTCGATCATCGGCAGGACCTGAAAAGGCTCCTGCCGCACGAGTTCCACGCATTCCTCGATGGTCGCGCAGAGATCGAGGAACACCTGGGCCCACAGCGAGACCGCCACGGACGCCTTGGTGGAATCCCGCTCGCCGAAGTCGGCTTCGGCCAACCACAGCAGATGCGCGGCCAGGCCCCGTTCGTTGATGCCGTCGGAGGTGGCGTTGTCCCACACCATGGCCACCAGGCTGCCGTGGCGGGCGGTCCAGCGCATCGGCGACGCGTCGCGGTCGTGACCGACCCGTTCCACGCCCCGGGGCAGCACCCACAGCTTGGTGTCCATTTCTTCGCGCCAGTCCATGTTCCGGCCCACGAGCACGCCGTGCCCGCTGTCGGTCCACATTGCTCGGGTGCACATGACTTCCTCGATTCGCCGGCGGTTGTCGGAAAGAGTTCGGGAAATGAGTGAGTGTCGGGAACGGCTGGGTGGGGAAGAGTTCGGGAGCGGCACGGCTGATGTCCGGGTACGGCGCAACCGCACTACACAGCCGTGTAGCTTTGGATTTGCTGTCACCGGTGCGGTGGTCCGCAGTTTCACTCTACGACGGCCGGAGGTCGATGCGCGACAGCGCATCGATGGGAGGGTTTCACCCGCCACGGGTGAATACGGGGAGATTGCCCAGCATTAGCCTGCCGGTGACCGCTGCAGCGGAATCAGGCGACCCACGGATGAGGTGCCCATGAATCCCGGACCGGACTTCCACGACGAGACCGATTTCGACAACGCGGCCCGCGGACTCGTCGCCGAATTCGACCGACCGACCGTCACCGCGGCGGACGGGCGCGTGGTCTGGGACCTCGCCGCCTACGAGTTCCTGAACGGGGATTGCCCCGATACCGCGAACCCCAGTCTGTGGCGTCAGGGACGCCTGTGCTCCCGACAGGGGCTGTTCGAGGTGACCGAGGGCATCTACCAGGTGCGTAATCTCGATCTGTCGAACATGACCCTGGTCGAAGGGCGCGAGGGCATCGTGGTCATCGATCCGCTGCTGTCCGCGGAGACGGCGGCGGCCGCTCTGGACCTGTATCGCAGACACCGCGGCGACCGCCCGGTGAAGGGCATGATCTACACCCATTCCCATGTCGATCATTTCGGCGGCTCGCGCGCCGTGGTGCCCGACGGACACCAGGAGATTCCGATTCTGGCCCCAGCCGGCTTTCTCGAGCACGCTGTGAGCGAGAACGTCTACGCGGGCACCGCGATGGCTCGGCGCGCGGTGTTCATGTACGGAGCGGGTCTGGCCAAGGCCCCCGACGGGCAGATCGGCTGCGGTCTGGGCATGACCAATTCGCTCGGGCGGATCACCTTGATCCCGCCGACCGTCGACATCACCCACACCGGGCAGCGGGAGGAGATCGACGGCGTCCGGATGGTCTTCCAGCTGACGCCGGGCACCGAAGCGCCTGCGGAGATGAACTTCCTGTTCCCGGACTTCCGGGCGCTCTGCATGGCCGAGAATGCCACCCACAACATGCACAACATCGTGACCCTGCGGGGCGCGCTGGTCCGTGACGCCCGTGTCTGGGCCCGCTATCTCGACGAGGCGATCGGGCTGTTCGCCGATCATGCCGACGTCGCCTTCGCCTCACACCACTGGCCGACCTGGGGCAGAGACAACTGGACCGCGTGGCTGGCCGGACAGCGCGACATGTACGCCTATGTGCACGATCAGACCCTGCGGCTGGCCAACAAGGGCCTCACCGGCCCGGAGATCGCCGAGGAACTGACCTTCCCGCCCGCTCTGGACGCGCTCTGGGCCAACCGCGGCTACTACGGCTCGCTCAGTCACAACGTCAAAGCTGTCTATCAGCGCTATCTCGGCTGGTTCGACGGGAACCCCGCCCACCTCTGGGAGCATCCGCCGGTCGACACCGCCCGCCGCTACGTCGCCGACTACGGCGGGGTGGATGCGATCGTGGCGAAAGGCCGCGAGTACGCCGATCGGGACGATCTGCGGTTCGCCGCGACCCTGCTCAACCACGCGGTATTCGCCGAACCCGGCCACGACGGGGCGCGCGAGGCGTTGGCCGAGGTCTATCGCCGGCTCGGTCACGGCGCCGAGAACGGCGTCTGGCGCAACTTCTACCTCGTCGGCGCCCGAGAACTGCGCCACGGCGTCACCCCCGCGATTCTCGACAGCGCGGACCCGGAGATGCTGAGCTCCTTGACCGTGGACATGATCATCGACGCGCTGGCGGTCCGGATCGACGGCCACCGCGCGGCGGAGAGCCCCTTCGTCATGGACTGGAAGCTGACCGACGAGAACCGGGTCATCCGCTTGACCTCGTCCAACGGCGCGCTGACCCATCGGACGGCGACCCCGCAGGCGCCGCTGCGAGGGAGCGCGGACCTGACCCTCACCCTCGACAAACCGAAGCTGGTGGGCATCCTCACGGGCGCGGGAATCGAAGGCGTCGGCGTCGAAGGCGATCCGACCCTGCTGGCGACATTCACCTCCTGCCTGGACACCTCCGATCCGGCCTTCCCGATCGTGACGCCGTGACCACGATCGTGTCGTCAAGGCGCCGCCGAGATTCTCGCGACGGGCCAGGTCACACACTGTGCGGACCGGCACCCGGCGATCGCCGGACACGCCCTCGAGACAGCGCCCGCACGCAGACGAGAGCAGGGCGCTAGCCGCTCACCCATTCGGCCATCACGTCCGCGAGCGCCTCGGCGCCGAGTCGGCAGTCCTCCGGGGTGGCGTATTCGGCGGGGGAGTGGGAGACACCGGTCGGGTTGCGGACGAACAGCATGGCCGTGGGAACCACGGCGGAGAGGATGCCCGCGTCGTGGCCTGCCCGGGTGGGCAGGACGGGGACCTCACCGAGGCGGGCGAGTGCCCGGGCGACGCGGGCGCGCGGTCCGGGCGGGAATTCGACCACGGGCGTGCGGGATTCGGCTTCGATGTCCAGGCCGACGCCGTCCCGGACGGCGTGTTCCTTCGCTTCGGCGGAGATGCGGGCGACGAGGGCGTCGAGGGTCGGTTCGTCGGCGGCGCGGGCGTCGAGCCAGGCGAGGATCTCCGAGGGGATGGCGTTGGCGCCGTTGGGCAGGACGCGGAGTTTTCCGAAGGTGGCGACGGCTTCGTGGAGTTCGGCGGCCCGGCGGGCCGAGTGGACCGAGGAGGCGTAGGCGAGCATGGGGTCGCGGCGGTCGACGAGGCGGGTGGCGCCCGCGTGGTTGGCCTCGCCGGTGAAGCGGAACAGCCAGCGTCCGTGCGGCCAGATGGAGGAGGCGACGGCGATCGGGCGGTCCACGAGGTCGAGAGCCCGACCTTGTTCGACGTGGAGTTCGACGTAGACGCCGACGCGCTCGGTGAGCGTGGGGTCGAGACCGAGGTGGCCCGGGTGGCGTCCGGCTCCGGCGAGCGCTTCGGCGAGGGTGATGCCCTCGGCGTCGCGCAGGCGCAGGGCGCGTTCGGGAGCCAGTGCGCCGGTGCTCAATTGGGAGCCGACGCAGGCCACGCCGAAGCGGGCCCCTTCCTCGTCGGAGAAGGCGGTGACGGCGACAGGGCGGATAGGGGTGATGCCACGGGCACGGACGAGGTCCACGGCGGCGAAGGCGCACACCACGCCGAGCGGGCCGTCGTAGGCGCCGCCGTCGGGTACGGAGTCCAGGTGCGAGCCGGTGACGAAGGCGTCACGCGGCTCGCCCCGCCGGCCCTCGGGCAGCCACCACGCCCACAGGTTGGCGTTGCGGTCCTCCTCCACGTCCATGCCGCGTTCGGCCGCGCATCCGGTGAACCACTCCCGCAGGGTCATGTCGGCGTCGTTCCAGGCGAAGCGACGGTAGCCGCCGGTCCTCGCCTCGCGGCCGACGTCGAGGATCGACTCCCACATCGTGTCGAAGGTCATCGGTGAGGTGCTCCTGTTCGCGCGGATGCGCGGTCGTCGTGAACGGTGGAATCGCGTGTCCTGAACGGACTCAGAACCTTCCGGGGATCCAGTCGGTCCCGGCCAGCGGCACCCGCGCCATGGCGGAGGCCTCCACGGTGAGGGCGACCAGATCTTCGGGCTCCAGATTGCGCAGATGCGACTTGCCGCAGGCCCTGGCCAGGGTCTGCGCCTCCATCGTCAGTACGCGCAGGTAGTTGGCCAGGCGACGGCCCGCGGCGACCGGATCGAGATTGCGGGCCAGCTCCGGGTCCTGGGTGGTGATGCCCGCGGGGTCGCGACCGGCCTGGAAGTCGTCGTAGTAGCCGGGCGCGGACCCGAGCGCGGCGTACTGCTCGGCGAAGCGAGGGCTGTTGTCGCCCAGCGCGATCAGCGCGGCGGTGCCGATGGCGACCGCGTCCGCGCCCAGCGCCATCGCCTTGGCCACGTCGGCGCCGCTGCGGATGCCGCCGGAGACGATGAGCTGCACCTTGCGATGCACGTCCAGCTCCTGCAACGCCTGCACCGCCTGCGGAATGGCGGCCAGCGTGGGGATGCCGACGTGCTCGATGAACACGTCCTGGGTCGCGGCGGTGCCGCCCTGCATGCCGTCGACGACGATCACGTCCGCGCCCGCCTTCACCGCCAGCTTGACGTCGTAGTAGGTGCGGGTCGCCCCGACCTTGACGTAGACGGGCTTTTCCCAGTCGGTGATCTCGCGCAGTTCGATGATCTTGATCGCCAGATCGTCCGGGCCGGTCCAGTCCGGGTGACGGCAGGCCGAGCGCTGGTCGACGCCCTGGGGCAGGGTGCGCATCTTCGCGACGCGCTCGGTGATCTTCTGCCCCAGCAACATGCCGCCGCCGCCCGGCTTGGCGCCTTGGCCGAGCACGACCTCGATGGCGTCGGCCTTGCGCAGGTCGTCGGGGTTCATGCCGTAGCGCGAGGGCAGGTACTGGTAGACCAGGTTCTTCGACTGGCCGCGTTCCTCGGGGGTCATGCCGCCGTCGCCGGTGGTGGTGGAGGTGCCGACCTCGCTCGCGCCGCGGCCGAGCGCTTCCTTGGCCTGGCCCGACAGTGCGCCGAAGCTCATGCCCGCGATGGTGATCGGGATGTCCAGATGCAGAGGGTATTTCGCGTGCCGATCGCCGAGGACCACGTCGGTGTCGCAGCGTTCGCGGTAACCCTCGAGCGGGTAACGGGACATGGAGGCGCCGAGGAACAGCAGGTCGTCGAAGTGCGGCAGGGCGCGTTTGGCGCCCCAGCCGCGGATGTCGTAGATGCCGGTCTCGGCGGCGCGCTGGATCTCGGCGATCACCGGGCGCGGGAAGGTGGCGGACTCGCGGAGCGTGGGATCGTGCGTGGGAGTCGTGGGCGGTGTCGTCATCGAGGTCTCCTGTCGGCGATCGTCGGGCAGGTCAGTAGGCGCCGACGTTGTCGACGTGGAAGTTGTAGAGCGAACGGGCCGAGCCGTAGCGGGTGAAATCGGCCGGATCCGCGTCCATGCCCGCGGCTGCCAGCAGTTCGGCCAGCTCGGCGAGGTGGTCGGCGCGCATGGGCTTGGCGACGCAGTCCGCGCCCAGGGAGGCCACCGACCCGCGCACGTAGATGCGTGCCTCGTAGAGCGAATCACCCAGCGCCTCACCGGCATCGCCGAGCACGACCAGGCGGCCCGCCTGACCCATGAAGGCGCTCATATGCCCGATGTCGCCGCCGACCACGATGTCCACGCCCTTCATCGAGATGCCGCAACGCGCGGCGGCATTGCCCTCGACGACCAGCAGGCCGCCGTGCGCGGTGGCCCCCGCGGACTGCGAGGCGTCGCCGGTGACCCGGACGGTGCCCGACATCATGTTCTCGGCCACTCCGACGCCCGCATTGCCGCGCACGGTGATCGAGGCGTTCTGGTTCATGCCCGCGCAGTAGTAGCCGACATGGCCCTCGACGGTGACCTCGAGGTCGTCGGTGAGGCCGCAGGCCAGCGCGTGCGCGCCGCGTGGTTCGGTGAGGGTGACGTGCCGGGGCGCGTCGGGGCCGTGCAGCAGCGCGTTGACCTCGCGCACGGAGGTCTGCGCCAGATCCAGCCGGACCGTACCGGTCGGAGTCGCGATTGCCGTGGTGGTCACTGCCGGTGCCATAGGTAGACCTCTTCCGGTTCGGGTTCGAAGATGTGGGCGTCGGCGACGCCGGGCAGATCGGCCAGCGCGCGGTATTCGGAGGCCATCGCCACCCAGCGGTCGGTCTCGGCGACCACCGCGGGCTTGCAGGCGATGGGATCGCGCACGACGGCGAAGGACTCGGAATTGGCGACGAGCAGGGTGTAGAAGCCGTCGAAGCGCTCCATGAGCAGCCGCAGCGCCTTCTCCAGATCGACACCCTGCGCCAGTTGCGCGGCGAGGAACCGCGCCCCGACCTCGGTGTCGTTGTCGCTGTCGAACACCACGCCCGCGCGCCGCAATTCGTGCTGGACGCTGCGATGGTTGGAGAACGAGCCGTTGTGCACGAGGCACTGATCGGGACCCACCGAGAACGGGTGCGAGCCCGCCGCGGTGACCGCGGATTCGGTCGCCATCCTGGTGTGCGCGACACCCTGCCAGCCCGCGGCTCGCGGCAGGCCGAACCGGTGGGCCAGTTCGGTGGGGTCGCCGATGCCCTTGACCACGGTGAGATCGGCGCCGAAGCCGATCACGCGGGCGGCGGGGGCGATGCCGGGCACGGCGGCGGCCAGCTCGGAAGCGTCGATCGGGGCGTGCAGGACCGTGGTCGGCGCGAGGTCGAGGCCGGTCACGGTCACACCGAGCAGGTCGCCGAGTCCGGCGGCCAGTTCCGCCGCCGGTACGCCGGCATCGAGCAGCGAGACGGTCGATTCACCGAGCGGCGACCAGACAGGGTCGCCGTAGACGGCCATACCCGCCGAATCGGGCCCGCGGTCGCACATCTGGTCGAGCATGCCGGTCAGCAGTGCGCCGAGCCGCGGATACAGCGTTTCGTCGCGCAGGTGCAACCCGACTATTCCGCACATGGGGAACTCCTTGTCTGACGGGAGGAATCGTCTGGGTGGGAACTCTGGGAAGGTGCCTTCGAGTGCGCTCAGAAGGCGGTGAGATAGCGGTCGATCTCCCAGCTGGAGACCGTGTTGTGCCAGGCGAAGAACTCTTCGCGCTTGAGTCCGCTGAAGTAGGAGCTGACCCCGGGGCCCGAGCCGTCCAGGGCGGCGCTCACCACCGGGTCGGCGTCGAGGGCGTCCATGGCGTGCAGCAGGGTCATCGGCAGCATGCCGCCGTGCACGATGCCCGCGCCCGGCTCGCCCGGATCGAGCTCGCGCTCGATGCCGTCCAGGGCCGCGGCCACTGTCGCGGCGATGGCGAGGTACGGATTGGCCGAGCCGTCGCCGCCGCGCAGTTCGACTCGGTGGTGGTCGGGCACGCGCAGGTACTGGGTGCGATCGTTGCCGCCGTAGGTGGCGTAGCGCGGGGACCAGGTGGCGCCGCTGGAGGTGGAGGTCGCGCCGATGCGCTTGTAGGAGTTCACCGTCGGGGCCAGGACGGCCTGCAGTGCGCAGGCGTGTTCGAGAATGCCCGCGATGGTCGAGTACGCGGTGCGCGACAGGCCGAGCCCGCGCGGGTCGGCGGCGTCGGGGAACAGCGCGCCCGTGCCGTCCCACAGCGACAGGTGCAAATGCATTCCGGAGCCGGTGCGGTCGGTGAACGGTTTGGGCATGAACGTGGCTTTCATGCCACGTTTCTCGGCGATCACCGACAGCAGGTAGCGGGCGGTGATGACGCGGTCGGCGGTGGTCATGGCGTCGGCGTAGTCGAAATTCTGCTCGAACTGGCCGTTGGCGTCCTCGTGGTCGCTGGCGTAGTTGCCCCAGCCGAGGGTGTTCATGGCCGCCGCGACCTCGGTGAGGTGGTCGTACATGCGGGTGACATCGCGGGCGTCGTAGCAGGGCTGGCTGCTGGTATCGGCGCGGTCGGCGGTGTGCAGCGCGCCGCCGGAATCGCGGTCGACGAGAAAGTATTCGATCTCCGCGCCGACGTTCACGGTGAGGCCGCGCCTGGCCGCGCGGGCCAGGCTCGCGGCCAGCACATTGCGCGGCGCGAACGGCCACGGCTTGCCGTCGACGTGCGGATCGCAGTGCACGAGCGCGAGGCCGGGGCGGATGAACGGGATCGGGGTGAAGGTCGCGGGGTCGGGGATAGCCACCAGGTCGGGATCGCGCGGTTGCTGGCCCATGGTGCCCGCCGCGTAGCCCGCGAACCCGGCGCCGTCGACGGCGAGCCGGTCGGCGGCCTCCACGGGGACGAGCTTGGCGCAGGGCTTGCCCGAGAGCGTGACGAACAACGCCAGGATGTAGCGGGTTCCGGTGGCGCGGGCCAGTTCGGTCAGGGTGTCTGCGGTGTCGGTGGTGGGTGCCACGGCGAGGGCGGTGTCGGCGGACATCGGTGCTCCAGTGATCGGTACGGTTTCTCGGCGAAGTCGGGCGAGCGGGCCGCCGGCGCGATCTGCCGGGCGCTTCGGCGCGATCCGCCGGGGCGGGAAGATGGTGTGCGGCCAGGGGGAGTTCAGCGCATCTCGCCCGCTCCTCGGTAAGGGTTCGGGCTCACCAGCAGGTCGCCCTCGGCGAAGCGCTCGTAGCGGAAGTCGCGCGGGTCCACGTTCGGCAGGTCGGTGGTTCCCTCGGTGAGCAGGTCGGCGGCCAGACGGCCGACCGCGGGGGAGATCTTGAATCCGTGCCCGGAGAAGCCCGCGGCCAGGAACAGCCCGGCCACAGGGGCGGGGCCGATCACCGGGTTGTAGTCGGGCGTCACGTCGTAGGCGCCCACATAGGAGCCGGTGATCCGCGGGTCGGGCATGTCGGGCAGACGGTGGCCGAGCTGGGCGACGACCTTCTCGATGGTCGACTCGTCGGCGCGGTTCACGTAGTTGTCGGGGTCGAGGTATTGCGGCGCGCTGTGGTCGGAATTGCCCGCCAGGATCTCGCCGTTGGGTTCGCGGCACAGATAGGACAGCCCGGCCAGATCGGAGAGCACCGGAACCATCGGAGTCGGCTCGCCCTGGTCGATCATGACCAGTTGGGCGCGCTGGGCCTTGATGTCGATGTCCACCCCGGCGGTGGCGGCCAGGGCCGGGGTCCAGGGTCCGGCAGCGAGGACGACGGTGCCCGCGTGGATCTGCGTGCCGTCGGCCGTCGCGACGCCGTACACCTCGCCGCTGGGGCGCTGCAACAGCGTCGTGACCGGGGTGGACTGACGGATGCGCACCCCGAGCTTGCGCGCGGCGGCGGCGAATGCCATGCCGGCCAGGTAGGCGTCGCCGCGCCCGCCCAGCGGTTCGTAGGCGAAGGCCGCGAAATCGTCCAGATGTAGACCCGGCCACAGCGTGCGCATCTCGTCGTGGTCGATGAGATGGGTGTCGATGCCCAGGCTCCGCATCATCGCGATGTTCGCGCGCAGCGGCTCGACATTGCCCTCGCCGACACCGACGACGTAGCCGCACTGCTGGAAACCGAGATCGTCGTCGAGAAGTTCGGCGGCATGACCGAATACGTCCACGCCGTACCAGGACATGGCCGCCAGCGAGGGCGTGCCGTAGTGGCATCGCACCACGCCGCTGGACTTGCCGGTCATCCCCGAGCACAGGGTGCCGCGTTCGAGGACCAGCACATCGGTCTCGCCGCGCTCGGCGAGCGTCCAGGCGATGGCAAGTCCTTCCAGTCCGCCGCCGACGATGACGTAGCTGTGCGTTGCGGTCATCGCGCACCCCGGGTTCATGGCGTGATGTCGCATGCGGTGATGCTTCATGGAGTGTCCCCCGCTGTTTCATAGAGTGAACTTGTGTCGAACAACATGAAACGCCGCTGATATGTCGTCGGAGTTACGCGAACGTCAGTTCCGTGTGACCCGCGGACGCGAAACGGCGAGGACTTCGCGTGATGCGGAACAGTTCCGCTCGGTGGTGTTAACAGGAACGTCACTCCCGTGCTGTCGCCGGAAATCTGATCAGCCGTCTACTGGGAAACCGGGACTGTTCACCACTGAGAGACACCGAATCTCAACGGCTGACCTGGATGATGAGGGAAAATGACGGAAGCGATCGCTGCGGCTGATACCGCATGGATTCTGGCGGCCTGTGCCGCCGTGGGCATCATGGTGCCCGGTCTGGCCATGTTCTACGGCGGCATGGTCAGCATCAAGAACACGCTGAACATGGCGATGATGACCTTCGGCGCGTTCGCCGTGGTCGGCGTGCTGTGGATCATCTTCGGCTACTCGACCGTGCTGGGTAACTCGGCCGGTGGTCTCGGCCTGCTCGGCAACCCGTTCGAGTTCTTCGGCTCCGGCGGACTGCTGGAGGCGCCCGCCGAACCGGCGCTGCCGCCCGCGCTGGTCTCGGGTTTCCAGTTGCTGTTCGCGGCCATCACCGTCGCCCTGATCTCCGGCGCGGTGGCCGATCGGATGAAGTTCGGCGCGTGGATGCTGTTCGCCGGCGTGTGGGCCACGCTGGTGTACTTCCCGGTCGCGCACTGGGTGTTCGCCTTCGACAATGCCGACGGTTCGGTGCTCGGCGGCTGGATCGCCAACAAGCTGGGCGCGATCGACTTCGCCGGTGGTACCGCGGTGCACATCAACGCCGGCATCGCCGCGCTGGCGCTGGTGCTGATCCTCGGCAAGCGCACCTCGTTCCCGAATCCGCCGCGCCCGCACAGCCTTCCGCTGACCATGCTCGGCGCGGGCATCCTGTTCTTCGGCTGGTTCGGGTTCAACGGCGGCTCGGCGCTGGCGGCGAGCAACGGAGCGGGTGTCGTCGTGCTCAACACCATCGCGGCGGCCTGCGCGGGTGTGTGCGCCTGGCTGGCGGTGGAGAAGCTGCGGGAGGGTCGGTCGACCTCGCTCGGCGCGAGCTCCGGCCTGATCGCCGCCCTGGTCGGCATCACCCCGGCCTGTGGCGCGGTCTCGCCGATCGGCGCGCTGATCATCGGCGGCCTCTCCGGCGCGGTGTGCTGCCTCGCGGTTTCCCTGAAGTTCCGCTTCGGCGTGGACGATTCGCTCGACGTCGTCGGTATCCACCTGGTCGGCGGCATCCTGGGCACCGTGCTGATCGGCTTCCTCGCCGATCCCGCCGCACCCAACGGGGCGAAGGGCCTGTTCTACGGCGGCGGCGTCGACGTGCTGTGGCGCCAGGTGGTCGCGGTGGTCGCGGTGTTCGCCTACACCTTCGTGGTCACCCTGATCATCGCCAAGGTCGTCGACATGGTCATGGGCCTGCGTGTCTCGGCCGAGCACGAGCGCGACGGCCTGGACGCGGCGACCCACGGTGAAGCCGCCTACGTCATGGAAACCATCACCCTCACGACCGCGGTGGTCGAGGCCGCCGACACCGTGGCGGCGGCCGAAGCCATCACTGCCGAGGCCGTCGAGCCCGAAGCGGCAGGGGCGGCTTCCGGTGAAGCCGAATCCGCCGAGACGGATGCCACGAAGACCGATTCCACGAAAGCCGCGGCAGCCGCGGCAGCGGACTGAGGGCGCGGCTCACGAACGAACACGGCCGACCGGACGGGACACCACCCCGTCCGGTCGGCCGTGTTCTGCGGCTAGTCGCGCTCAATTCGGACATATCGACGCCTGCTCGTCGCCTGGCATTCATCCGGCAAACCCCAGCGGCTCATCTGCTCGCGTCACGCTGCCTCGACCATCGCCGAGATCGAAGTAGAGGACGAATGACGCCGTCGAATCCGAGTCGCGTGGCAATGCTGGCTGCTGCTGCCGTCCTGCTGGCAGGCGGATGCTCTACCGGCGGGGACACCGCACCGGCCACGTCGCCGATCGACTGGAACCTGCCGGACGCGGAGCGTTTCCACCGCACGGCCACCTACCCGGTGTACCTGAACCGGCCCGCCGGGGAGCCGATGGAGACAGAGACGGTCGCGGAGATCTCCACCGTCACGCCGGACGGCAACACCGTCGTCTACACCGATGCCGCCGCAAAGCGCATCGGGTTCCTCGATATCCGCGATCCCGCGAAACCGGCGGGCCTGGGCACACTCTCGCTGGCCGAGCTGGGTCATGCCGACGATCAGCCGACCTCGGTGGTCGCGCACGGACAGTTCGTTCTCGTGGTCGTGGATACGACCGGCGGCAACTTCTCCACACCGTCCGGTCGCGTGGATGTCGTGCGTGTCAGCGACCGCACCCGGGTGCACAGCATCGATCTCGGCGGCCAGCCGGACTCGATCGCCATCAGTCCCGACGGCGCGTTCGCCGCGATCGCGATCGAGAACCAGCGCGACGAGGAGTTCACCCCGAACGGCGGCGGCGAGGGCGATCTGCCCCAGCCGCCCACGGGATTCCTGCAGTTGGTCGACCTTGCCGGCGAACCGACCGCGTGGCGGACGCGCAAGGTCGACTTCGATGTCGAGGCGGCACGCACCGCGGGGCTGGACACCCCCGGCGATCTCGAGCCGGAATACGTCGCCGTCAACTCCCGCGGCCAGGTCGCGGTGACCTTGCAGGAGAACAACGGCATCGCGATCATCGACGGGAAAACCGGTGCGGTCACATCGATCTTCGGTGCCGGAGCGGTCTCGGTGGACGGCATCGACACCGCCGAGGACGGCGCGCTCGACCAGACCGGCTCGATCGCCGACACCGCCCGCGAACCCGACGCGATCGGCTGGATCGGTGACGATCACCTGGCCACCGCCAACGAGGGCGACTGGAAGGGCGGCACCCGCGGGTGGACCATCTTCGACGCCGCCACCGGCACGGTGGTATGGGACGCGGGCAACGCGTTCTCCCAGCTCGCGGTGCGCACCGGCTTGCACATCGAGGGCCGCGCCGAATCGAAGGGCCCGGAGCCGGAAGGGTTGGCGATCACCGAGATCGGTGGCCGTCCGATTGCGCTGGTCGCCTCGGAGCGCAGCAACTTCGTCGCGGTCTACGACGTCAGCGATGTCACCGCGCCGACGTTCGTCCAGATCCTGCCCACGACGCCGGGGCCGGAGGGCATCGTGCCGGTCCCGCAACGCGATCTGCTGATCATCGCCTCGGAGTCCGATGACGCCGAAGATCGTGTGCGTGCCTCGGTGAACGTCTACGGCCACGGCGCCGACTTCGCCGCTGTCGCGGGCAAGCCCGCCTTCCCCTCGATCGTCGGCGGTGACCGGGACGGCACGCCGATCGGCTGGGGCGCGCTCGGCGCGCTGGCCGCCGACCCGGCGAACGAGAACCGCCTCTACACCGCGACCGATATCGCCTACGGCCCGGCCCGCGTTCTCGGCGTGGACGTGTCGCGCACACCGGCGCTCATCGACTCCGAAATCGCGATCACCGAGAACGGCTCGCCCGTCACGCTCGACGTCGAGGGCCTGTCGGCGCGTTCAGGGGGCGGCTTCGTGCTGGCCGTCGAAGGAGCCGAGGGCGCGGGCAACGAGCTGGTCGTCACGGCCGCCGACGGTGTGATCGAGCAGCGCGTCGCGTTGCCCGCCGAGGTCGCCGCGGGCCTGGGCAAGCAGGGGCTGGAAGGCGTGGCCGTGGACGGCGAGGCGATCTGGGTGGTGGTGCAACGCGAGGTGAAGACCGACCCGAAGGGCGTCGCGCGCATCGGCCGCTACACGCCCGGCAGCGGTGCGTGGGAGTGGTTCGGCTATCAGCTGGAGGGCACCGACGCCGAAGGCGACTGGATCGGCCTGTCCGAGATCGCCGTCCACGACGGCGGACTGCTGATCCTCGAGCGCGACAAGCTCAACGGCCCCGACGCCCGGCTCAAGGCCGTCTACCGCGTCGAGATTCCGGCCGAGGCCGGTGTGCGCGCGGCGGGCGAAGCGCCGAAGGTGCTGCCCAAGAAGCTGGTTCGTGACCTGTTGCCCGACCTGCGTGCCACGAACGGGTTCGTGCAGGAGAAGGTGGAGGGCTTGACCGTCGGCGGGAACGGGAACCTGTATGTGGTCACCGACAACGACGGGCTCGACGACGCCAACGGGGAGACGGTGTTCCTGGATCTCGGTCCGGCCGAGAGCGCGCTGAACGGCTGATACCGCGGACATACCGAGCAGACCGGTCGGGTGGAGACGACTTCCGCGCGGCCGGTTTCGGCGTACTCGGCCCGGCAGCGAATACGCGTGCCGCAACAGGGCCGGGCCACCGCCCCCGGCCGAGGCGCTGGGCAGTCAGTCCTCTTCGTGGTTGTCCGGGTAGGCCGTGACAGCCAGGAAGCGGATCGGTAGTCGCACCAGTTCGTTCGGGCCGTGGATGCCCTCGCCGTCGAGCAACAGCGAATCACCGGGCCGCAGCGTGTATTCCGCGTCGCCGTGGCCGTAGACCATGACGCCCTCGAGCATGTAGAGCAGTTCGGTGCCCGCGTGCTGGAATCGGGGGAACACCTCGCTGGCGTCGGTCAAGGTCACCAGAACCGGTTCCAGACGCTTGTGCTGCCCACGCAGCGAACCCAGCAGTTCGTAGTGGTGGCCTATGCGGGTGCCGCGGCCGACGATGACCGCCCCGCTGCCCGCCGGGACGTAGACGGCTTCACGGACGGTGTCGGCTCCGCGGAACAGCGACGTCACCGGCACGTCGAGACCGGCGGCGAGGCGGGCGAGCGTGGACAGGCTGCACGAGGTCTGCGCATTCTCGATCTTGGACAGCATGGCCTTGGAGATGCCGACCTTGGTGGCCATCTCGCCCACGGACAGCCCACTCGCCCGCCGCAGCGCCCGCACCTGACGGGCGATGGCGGCTTCCAGATCGCCGCCGGTCGGAGGCTCGCCGATGACTTCCCGCTGGACCGGGGCCGGATCGCCGGTGTCGCGGTGCACGCGGGTCGCGGGCTCTACCGACTCTGCGGACTCTGCCATGTCGCTATCGTAGTCGGGGTTTCCTCACAGTGGACACCGGTGCCGGTGTGAGTTCGGCCGAACCCCACGTCACCAGGCAGGCACCTCGAACCGGCGATCGATGGACCCGTAGCGGGCCTCGGCGCTGTCGATGAACGCGCCCAGCGCGATCGACCCGCCGGGCATCCGCAGCCGCGGTGGCGGGCGCATGGGCAGGACGGCCCCGGCGATGAGCGCGCCCGTGGTGGCGAACGCCGGGGGGTCGGCGTGCGCCTCGGGATCGGCGGGCGACAGCAGATCCGCACCTGCGAGCGGGTCGGGGCCGGATGGCGGACCGGCGGCGACATCGGCGGCGAGCGCGGCGAGATGGTCGGCCCGGGCGGGGGAGTCGGCGGTACCCGGGGTGTGCGTGCCGGAATTGGCGGCGACCTCGACGAGTTCGCTCATCAGGACCGGGTCGCCCAGCCGAGCGGCCCAGTCGAAGACGGTCGAGCGGAACAGTGCCGAGCGGGCGGCCCAGGCCGAGCGGGTCCTGGCATGCACGAATTGCAGGCGCTGATGGTCGATGAACAGCAGCGCGGGCAGGGCGAGATCGAGGGCGGCCCGGAGATCGTCCGGGTCGCGGGCCACCCGGACGATGGCGGCGAGGATGTCGCAGCGGGCGGCCTCGAGCACGAGATGCAGCTGGGCGTTGGTCGCGCGGGCGCGGCCGATATGGAGCAGCGCGCGGTCGTGGTCGCCGCGTGCGCTGTGGGCGAGCCCGATGCTCGAGTCGCAGACGGCGGCGTTGCGCTGGTAGGCCACGTGCGGGTGGAAAACGGCGCGCGCCGTTTCGAGATCGGCGATCGCGGCATCGAGGTCGCCGAGGAGTACGCGGGCGCCGCCGCGATTCTGGCGGCACACGGCCGCGCGGATCGGCTGCCCGGCCTCGGCCAGGGTGGCCTCGGCCGCGGTGTACATCTGCTCGGCCTCGCGGTGCTTGCCCTGCTGTAGGAACAGCCCCGCCAGATCGGCTTCCACGACGGCGGTCAGACGGTCGGGCGCCAACACCCGCAGCGCCGCGTGACTGCGTTCGAACGCCGCCTGCGCCTCAGGTAGCCGATGGGTCTCCAGGTAGACCGAACCCAGGTGGCAGTTCGCCAGTGCGATGTGCCGGGTCCTGCCGTGCCGGGCCAGCCCGTCGCAGGCGTGGAGCAGAAGTTCCTCGGCTTCGCGCAGATTCCCCAGCGCGAACTGGCACATCCCACGGACATCCTGCACCTGGGCGACTTTCGCCCAGCGGCCGCCGTCGACGAAACTCGCCCGGGCCTGGTCCAGCAACCGCAGTGCCGAGCGGTACTCGCCGGTGTGGATCAGCGCGCCCGCCAGGTGCACGGCGCAGTCGGCGGCCAGTTCGGCGTCCGACAGCTCCAGGGCCTCGGCGCGGGCGGCGGTGAGCAGCGTCTTCGCGCGGTCGAAATCTTCGCGTTCGGAGTGCAGCACACCGAGATAGAGCTGCGCCCTGGCGTGGTGGCCGCGGTCGGTGCTCGCCAGGACCGCACTCGCGGTGGTGAGCAGGCGCTCGGCGGCGTCGATGTCGCCGCGCGCCAGATGGACGGTCGCGATGTGCATATCGCACCAAGCGACCTCACCGACGTGACCGTCGTCGGCGAAAGTGTCCCTGGCCGACCTGTACATCCGCAGCGCTTCCTCGTAGCGGCCGATGTCCTCGAGCGCCATGCCGGACGGGACCAGCATCTCCGCGGCCAGATCCGGGCGGCCCCCGGCGAGCAGTTCGGTGTGCGCGCGGGCCCAGGCGGCCAGCGACTGGTCCACGCGCGCCTGCTGGAGCCGGATCAGGCCGATGCGCCGGTGACAGTCGGCGCGTTCGAGGGCGCGATCGAGCGGATAGCCGCCGGTGGCCGCGGCCAGAGCGGTGACGGCATCGTCGAATCGTCCTGCCGCGGTGAGCACTTCGCCCAGCGCGTCGTCGCATTCGGCGGCCGCGCCGTAGTCGTCGAGCGCGGCGAATCCCGCTCGTGCCGCGCGCAGATGCTGTTCGGCGCGGGCCTGATCGCCCTCGTCGGCGAACAGACGGCCCAGGCGATAGTGGCTCAGAGCCAGGTCGTCGGGATGGTGATCGGCGTCGAGCAGGGCGATCGCCTGCTCGAGATGGGTGCGCGCGGCGCCGGCGTCGTTCAAGCGCACGGCCAGATCCGCGCGGGCGGTGTGCGTCGCGGCGATCTCGCTGGTCCGGTTCGTCGCGGCGAAACCGCGGCAGGCGGCGTCGAACGCGGCGAATGCGGCAGCGTTGTCGCCTGTTTCGGCGATGCTGCAGGCCATGGCGTACGCGTTGTCGGCCTGGCGGTCGTGATCACCCAGGTGACCGAAATCCTCGGCGGCGCGGCGCTGATAGCGCGCGGACTCCGCGAAGCGGCCCAGATCCGCGAGGACATCGGCGGTGAGTTCGGCGCTCTCGGCCCGGAATTCCTCCGGCTCGGCCCCGGCCAGGATGTCCTGGGCGGCGATCAGCGCGTTCGCGGCCTGCTCGAGTTCACCGGCCCGCGCGTGGGCCAGTCCGCTGTAGTGCAGGCATTCGGCGACTGCGGCTGGGGCCACGGATGCCTCGGTGCGGGCGCGCGCGAAAGCCGCGACCGCCTCGGCGTAGCGCTCGGCCTCCAGCAGTTCGACGCCGAGGAGGAACGCCGGGCTGGGCCATTCGGTCATCTCGCGCTGCCTTTCTCGCGGCGGTCGGTGTGTACGAGCGGTCCTCTCGCTCGGCAGTCTCTCGCGGCGGCCGGCATTCCTCCACCCGTGGTCCGGTCGCGTCCGATCCGGGGGATCGGTCTTTCTCTCGGGCGCGGTCATCGCGTCTGGGAGAGAGGAGTCACGACACATGGGTCAGCAGTACGCGGTCGCGGGTTTCGATCAGGCGCTCGAGGTATTCCGGACCGCGGTGGACAGGGTTCCGGCCTACGCGAAGTTCCTCGGTGAGCACGGTGTCGACCCCGCGGCGATCCGCACACCGGCAGAGTTCGCCGCACTGCCCCCGGTGACCAAGGACAACTATTTCCAGGCATATCGGCGCAACGATCTGTTGGCCGGGGGCGACATCGGCGTCGCGGGTATCTGGTCGTCGAGTTCGGGGTCCACCGGCCGTCCCGGCTACTGGGCGCGCGATGAGATCGCCCACGCGCAGGGCGTCGTGCTGCACGGGCGGATCCTGCGCCAGTTCGGTGCGCACCGGCGGCGCACGCTGGTGGTCGTGGCCTTCGCGATGGGTAACTGGATCGGCGGCACCTACACCATGCGCTCCGTAGAGGGGTTGGCCGCGCGTGGATATCCGGTGTCGGTAGTCGCGCCCGGTCAGAACCTCGAGACCGTGCGCGCCGACATCGCCGAACTCGGTCCCTACTACGAGCAGGTCGTGCTGGCCGGATACCCGCCGTTCGTGCGCGACGTGCTCGACGGCGCGGGCCCGGAAGTGCTCGGCCAGGATCTCAAGTTGCTGCTGGCCGGGGAGAACATCACCGAGTCCTGGCGCGACCGAGTGCTCGAGCTGATGGGCAAGCCCGGCCGCGCCGAGGACACCTGCCTGGTCTACGGCACCGCCGACGCGGGCATGATGGGGCACGAGACGCCGACCACCATCGCCCTGCGCAGGCTGGCCGAGGTCGATCCTCGGCTGCGGCAGCGCCTTTTCGCCGACGCGGCGGTGACGCCCACGCTGGTCGAGTACGACCCGCGCTACCGCTACACCGAGACCGACCAGGCGGGGCGTTTGCTGTTCACCGTCGCCAACGCGATGCCGCTGGTCCGCTATCGGATCAACGACGAGGGTGAGGTTCGCACCGCCGCCGGGCTGGCCGACGAGTTGCGCCGCGCCGGTCACGGACTGCGCCTGCGTACCTGTTCGCCGTCGTCGGCATTCCTCGTGCTGCGTGGCCGCCCCGATGTGGCGGCCACCTTCTACGCGGTGAAGATCCGCCCGGACGGCATCCGCGCCGCGCTCGCCGACCCGCGCGTCCAAGCCGATCTCACCGGCAAATTCGTGCTCGCCACCGTCGCCGACGCACGGTCACGTGACCAGTTGCACCTGCGGGTGGAACTGCGTCCCGGCGCCCGTCCGGCTCCCGGCTTCGCCCGGTCGGTCGCCGCTGTGGTGACCGAACAGCTCGAGGCGACGAGCGCGGAGTACCGGGAACTGCGCCGCGCCAGGGGCGCACTGGCCGAACCCATCGTCGAGACGATGTCCTTCGGCGGTGCCGAGTTCCGGTACGCGATCAAACACACCGGACTGCAGCGCGCGGGCTGAGTCGAGCTGAACAGCCGACCCCCCAACGGAACTCGCGGCCACGGCGTTCCGGCGGAGGGCGGCTGTCAACGCCTGATCAGTCCGCGCAGGACCAGGTCGCCGACGATGCGCGCGTTCTCCTCGGCCGTGTTCTCGCGCCGGGTGAAGCACCGCAGAAACAGCGCGTTGGTGAGTTCGGCACCCACCTCGACCGGATCGGCGGTGCCGGTGAACACACCGTTGCGTCTGCCCGCCTCGATGATCGGGGCGATCATGGCGGGCAGGTTCAGCTCTTCCTTGAGCGGTTTGACCCGATCCGGCTCGCCGTAGGTGTCGTGCGCCAGCGCCAGCATGAGGGCATCGGTGAACGGCATGTCCTCGGTGCACACCTCGGCCAGGTGCAGCAGATAGTGCTCGATGATGACGGTCTCGTCCAGTTCCAGCACCAGATCGTCGTCGATGGCCTGCTGGATGACCTCGAACCGCGGCCGCAGCGCACCGATGATCAGATGCGCCTTGGTGGGGAACAGTTTGCGCAGCTGTTCGATCGGGACGCCGGAGCCGGCGGCGATGTTCTCCAGTCTGGCCATGAAGTAGCCGCGCTTGGCGAACTCCTCGCGTGCAACGGCCAGGACAGCCGCACGGGGATCGCGGGGAAGCTCGGTGACCCGGGGCGTCGATTCGCGCACCAGCGGCAGATCGTCGAGATGTTCGTGCCTGCCGTCGGTGTCGAGAGCACCGCCGAGAACGGCGAGCAGCGAGTCGGCGAGCACATGGGGCGTGACGGAGCCGGGATCACTGCGGTGGCGTAACTGGAAACCCTCGAACAGCGCGGTGATGACCACGGCCAGCATCCTGGGGGTGAACGGTCTGCGCAGGGTCAGGCCGTTCTCGGCCAGCACCTCGTCGTAGAGCGCCAGGATGCGAGCATCGCGGCGCGCGTAGTCGGCGCGCACCGAACGCGCCGCGCGCGGGGTGCTGTCGGCGAAAGTGTGCGCCAGCACCCGGCGTGACACCGTGCGCGGCTCGGTCAGGACGGGGAAGAACGCGACGATCAGATCACGCAATTGCGTTGCGGTCGGGCCGCCCTGGGCGCCCGCGGCGCGCGCCCGCGCGCGTAGCCGGGGAGCCTCGGCGCTGTCCGGTGCGTCGGCGAGCCGCTCGATGAGCGCCTGGACATAGGTGTTCTTGTCGGAGAACCGGCGGTAGAACGTCGCATTGGAGACGCCTGCCGTGTTGAACACTTCCTCGGCTGTCAACCCCCGGTCCAGCAACTGCTCGGGACGTGCGATCAGTGCCGACACCCCGGCTTCGATGAGCCTGGAGAAGGTCGGATCCGCTGCGCTGATAGGTCTGTACCCCTCTCACCTTCGGACGCGCGAGCGTGCATGCGCCCCCTGTACATACGAGGGTGAGAGTAATTCATTACACGGCAGGAGAGCCGAGTCTCTCGAGTGAGAGCACATGCCCGCACGAACTGGAGTGATCGCCGGGCTATCTCGGAATTCAATGGTGACGGATGACAAATCGTCATCGGTGGCTCGGCCGCAAACCCGGAGGGTGTCGTTACATGACCTTTCAGCAGTCTTTCCGTTCCGCGGATGCGTACCCCGCGGCCGGATTGACCAAACGTGAGATCGAGGTTCTGCTCGCCTGGCTGCGCTCCGACACCAAGGCGCAGGTCGCCGCCGAACTGTTCATCACCCCCGCCACCATCAACACCCACCTGGTGCGCATCCGCGAGAAGTACGAGCTGGTGGGCCGCCCGGCCAACACCAAGGCGGCGCTGGTCGCGCGTGCGCTGCAGGACGGCATGATCGCCCTCGACGAGCTCTAGCGCACCGGCGGTCAGGCGGTAGCGATGTGCCGGACGAGCTCGGCCCGCACGCCCCGGACGGTGAGCGCGGCCATCGTCGCGGTCATCAGGTAGCGGGCGAAGGATGCCGGCCGCATGGTGTCGAGGGTGCCTGTCGTATCGCAACCGGTGTCGAAGCGGGCCGTCGCCGCACCCCCGGCCAGGACGAAGCGCACATCGACCCGCACGATCCCGTCGGCTTCGACGATCACCTCGGCGATCGGTCTGTTCTCCCGCGGCCGCCGCTGCGCGCGGCCCTGCGCACCGACGTCGGGGAAGTCTCGGATCGCGACATCGCGTGCGGCCCAGCCGCGTTCCGAGGGCCGCGCGGGACGCTCCGCGACATCGTGCACCGCATTGATCAGCTCGCTCAGCGCGCGATCGGCGACGGTGATCTCGTAGACCCCGGTTTCGTTCACCCCGCCAGTATCGAACGCGAGGCCGGGGCAGGACAGTCCTCGATTCCATCGACATTCCGGTCGCAGTCCACGGTCGGATGACGGTGCCGTGTCATCTGTTCGGCGGATTCCCCGGGCACGTCCGCGCGGGCACAATGCCGTAGGGCATGGTCGGTGCCGGACAATCATCAGCGGCCCCGCACGCCGGGGACGTCGTGAGGGGAGGAATGATGCCGCCGTATCCGAAGGCGAGTTGGGTGAGCGAGTCGTGGTGGGCTCAGGCCTCCGCCGACCGCACCCTCACCCGCCGGAGGCTGGCGGTGCTCTGGTCGAGGGCAGCGGCCGCCCCCAAACCCCGGCACAAGGAGTTCGTCGACGAGCTCAAGGGCTGGTCGGGTCAGCTCGGTGACGGCCGGGAGTGGGTGCGCGCGAAATACGGCTCG
Source organism: Nocardia higoensis (assembly GCF_015477835.1). Taxonomy (NCBI): domain Bacteria; kingdom Bacillati; phylum Actinomycetota; class Actinomycetes; order Mycobacteriales; family Nocardiaceae; genus Nocardia; species Nocardia higoensis. The sequence goes on from NZ_JADLQN010000001.1 coordinate 295,670, forward strand.
CTGGCGGCATTCCTGGCCCGCACCGACAGTGCCCAGGACGAGCCCACGGGCTGGCTCGGGGTGTCGCGGATGTATGCCGACTACGGCGATCCGCTGGCGCGTTTCACCGCCCAGTTCGCGGCGGCGGCGCACGAATACCGACCGCGCGGACTGCCGCACAAGCTCGGCGACTCCGTCAAATGTTATGAGTTGCAGGTCCCCCCGACGGTGCGGGCGGCGATGGTGCGCCAGCACGGCGGCGACGGCGCGGGCGGTGTGCTCGATTCCGCCGCGGCCGCCGACGACTTCGTCGCCGACCCCGACCGCCATCACGACGACTACCGCGTGCTCGCCATGCGCCGCTATGCCTCGGTGCTGCTCGAGAAGCTGGCCGACTTCGCCGACGACCCCCGCGCGCAGGCGGCGTTCGCCGAGCAGATCGCCGCGCTGGCGGTCTTCGGCGACCCCGAGCGACCGCCACGCGCACCGCTGCCGGAGGAGCACGCGCGCGCCGAACAGATGCTCGGGGCGCAGATCCGCGCCGACCGGCGGCTCCGCGAGGACCCCGACCTACCCGAGGCCTACCGGCGTGCCCGCGCGACATTGCTGCGCTGGCAGGTCGAAGGCCGTGAGCTGGTCGACGCCAGGATCATCTACCGAAAGTTGACATCGGCCCGGCTCGACGCCGGGCGGGCGCAGCGACGCGTAGCACGGTCGGAAGTGCTCGTCGACGCCGAAATGCTCTCGGCGCACGCCGATCTCGCGGTGGAAGCCACGGAGTACCGAGAGATACGCGACGCGCAGATCCTCTCGCGCGCCCGCGCCTGCCTGTCCGGGTATCGCGCGCCGAAGCCGGACGGGACGGGCGACTGCTGGGAGAAGTCCCTCGCACTCGGCCTCCTCGCTGCTCCCGGTGAGCTGCTGCCCGCCTCCGCTGATCCGGCTGAACTGGTGCGCACCGCCTGGGAGCAGCGCTGCGCCGAAACCCGTGCCGGGCGACCGGAAGGGGCGGTGTCGGCGTCGGCCGAAACGGCGGCGTGCCTGGTGGACGCTCTGTTGTTCCTGGCCGTCGGGCAGGTGACACAAGTGCGCGACCGGCCCGAGCTGTACCGGGGAGCCGAGGCGGCCCGCCGCATGGCGGTGCGGCACGCGGCGGCGGAGGCCACGCTGGAAAGTCACGGATTCACCGAACGGGTGCCGCGGTGAGCGCCCCGGTCTCCGGCACGGCGGTCATGACGATCGACGATCGGGGTCTGGTGAGCTGGTGGTCCGGGCGCTCGCCCGCGGTGCCCGCCGTCGAGCTGCGACTGGGGCCGGGGATCACCGGACGGATCGATCCGGTGGCCCCGCACCGCCTGCTGTCCTGGGCTGTGGAAGCCGACGCGGCACCGGGTCCGCTCGGCGCCGCGATGGCCGATCCCGAGCTGGCAGATCTGGTGGATCTGCTGCGTGAGGGAGGTGAGGCCGCCTTCACCCTGGACTGTCCCGACCTGACCGGCCCCTGGCGCGAGCGTGCCCGGATCGCGGCTGTCGCCCGCTGGACGATGCGCCCGATCGACCACGGCGCGTTGCTGATCGACGAAGCTGTCGCCGAGCACGCCGCAGGCGGGATGACCGCGGCAGGCAGATTGTTCCGGCACGCCGAATACGCGTTCGCGCAGTTCGGGGACCGTTGCCGCGAGGGCGAACTGTCCGCCTCCGCCGTCGAACTGCTCCGCCTGGCCACACCGGCGGCCGTCGCGCACGGTCTGGAGCAGGCCGCCGCCGAACTGCGCGACGCACTCGACGCCGCCGAAATCGTCGACACCGTGGCGCTGCTCGACGCGGTGCGGCGCTGGTCGACCGACTCCGATGCCCCCAGCGCCGTGTCGGTCGCCGCCATCCTCGGCGGCGACCTCCCGCCTGCCGATGTCGACGACGTCCCGCTCGACCCGACCGTGCTGCCACCGCGCATCATCTCCTGGCACGGCGCCCGTTTCCCCGAACTGCGCGTCGAGCATCACCGTGACACCGACACCTTCCTGCTCAGCGCCCACCTCGCCCCCGGCGTCGACCCGCTGTGCCGCGAGGTCGCCGACCTGCTCGCCTACGCCGCCGACCGCGAGACCGGCGCCCTGCTCGCGGCGACCGCGACGACCACGAACGACGGGCGTGTCGTCGCCGAACTCCCGGCCACCGGAAGGTCGCTGCACACAGTTCATTTCGGGTTGTTCGCCGCGGACATCCCCCCGGCCGTGGTACGTGGCGACCCGATCGGCCGCGTCCTCGTCGACGCCGACCGCGCCCTGATCGACGCCTGGAACCAGCACCGAACCGCCATGGTCACCCTCGCCTCCGTGCCCGCGGGCGCCTGCGAGGCGGAGCTGGAGGAAGCTCGGCTCCGCGGCGAGGAACATCTCGTGCTCGCCGAATCCGCAGCGCTCGACGCGCAGCGCGTCGTGACCGGTCTGCTCACCGAATTCGACGCACCGGGTGCGAGTCGGTTCGGCGGGATCGCCGTCGACGGCGGTCCTGTCACCGAGTGGTTCCCGGAGCCGAACGGAGTCCCGGGTACGAACGGCGAGACGGTTCGGCCGGGCGATTCGGACGACGGTAGCTCGGACGGCGGCTCGAACCTCCATGTTTCCGGCGCGAGCGGAACGACGCCCGCCCGTAGCGTCTCGCGGGACCATCCTCCGCGGCCGACGGACATGCTGATCGCCCGTCTCACCGCGATCGCGGGCTATCTCGACATACTGCGCCGACCCGAGGCCGTCGCCGACCCGCTCACGCTCACCGAACTGATCCCGCCGGAGGAACGGGATCGGTGACCGGTCCTGTCGATGTGCTCGTCCGGGCCACCGACGCCGGCGACACCTACCTCAGCTGGCGCTGGCTCGACGACCCGGCGCACCCGGAATTCGCCGTCCTGCCCGCCGCCCGGGTCGCCGAGGCGGGCGAGTTGCTGGCCACCGGCCTGCCCACGGCGCTGCGCGGCGAGACCGCGGCCGCGGGCGTGCTCCGGGCGTTGACCTCCGGCCCGTTCGCCACCCGAGAGGGAGAACGGGCCCTGTCGGCCGCGCTGACCGACGCGGTGTTCCCGGAGCGACTGCGCAGGCAGATCATCGAACGCGCCCGCACTCCGGCCGGGGTGCGGGTCCGGTGCACACCGAGTCCCCGGCTGGCCCGCATGCCGTGGGAGCTGCTGTTCGTGACCGCCGAGCAGCGGCTGCTCGAGGTCGTCGAATTCGTGCACGAGCCCCCGGCAGCCGTGCACGCCGAACGTCCGCGGCTGCCCGAGAATTGGGAACAGGCCCGTGCGCATCCCGCACTGTTCGTCCTCGACCCGCCGACACCGGGTGGTGCGGTCGGCTACGGGCCGGTTCTGGATCGTTCCGATCAGCTGCTGTTCCTGCGCCGGTTGTCCCGGCACGCCGCCGGAGGCCGGGTGCCCCGCGCCGAACGGGCGAGCGCGATCAGCGCCATGACCCGCCGCGATCTCAGTGCCGCGCTCGCCGTGCCGCGCTCGCGCCTGTTCTACCTGGGGCACGTCTCGGCGCGTTCCGACGAACCGGGGTCGGCCGCCCTGCACCTGTCCGACACCGCGCGGACCTGGGGTGAGGCCGAGCCGCTGCGCCGCGTCGGTCCGGACGGCATGCCGCGCGCCGACCCGCGGGACCATCGCCCGCTGGCAGCGCTGGACCTGTTGCTGGGCACCGTCGATGCCGACGAGCGGGTGTGGCACTCCTACGGCAGCACCGGACCGCAACGCGGTCACGAACTGTGGCCGATGCCGCCGCGGGTGGCGATGATCGCCTGCGAAGGTCACGCCGACTTCCGCGCCGAGGAGACCTTCGGCCTGGTCGTGGCCATGATCCACGCCGGAGCGGGACTGGTGACCACCACCCGGTGGACGTTGCCCGCCGATCGCGAATTCCGCAGGCTCCCCGGTATCGACGCGGACTCCCGGCCGGTCACCGACCTGGCGCTGCGCGTCGACGCCGCCCACGAGGCCGCCGACCCGGTGGCCGACTTGACCGCCTGGCAGCGTGAACGACTCCGCGCCTGGTGCGACGGCACGGCCGAAGTATCGACAGGCACCCCCCTGGTCTGGGCGAGCCCGACGCACACGATCGCCCCACCCCGATCGGTGATCGTGGCCGCCCGGTGAATCACGCGCATGGGCATCTCGGGCGCGCGCTCGCGACCGGACTGCTCGGTCTCGATCAGCGCACAGCCGGGAGCTGAACGCACCCGAGACGAGCGCGGCATGCGTACCGTTTCCGGTATGGCGGAGTTGGTACTCGGTCCGGTGCTGCGGCACGTCGACGCGACGTCCGCGGCCGTGTGGGTGGAGACGGACGCGGCATGCGACGTGGAGGTACTGGGCACTCGCACCCGTACCTTCCAGGTCGGCGAACAGCATTTCGCCCTGGTGATCGTGCGCGGGCTCACCCCGCAGACCTCGACGCCCTACGGAGTCGCCCTCGACGGCACGTCCGTGTGGCCGGAACCGGGTTCGGCGTATCCGCCCTCGACGATCCGCACCCGCCCGGTGGCGACGCTGCTGTTCGGCTCCTGCCGGGCGGCCAAGGCGACGCCGGGCGCGCTGGCGGCGGACACGATCGGTCCCGACGCGCTCGACGCCTACGCGGTGCGGATGAGGGAACTCCCCGAGCGCGAATGGCCCGACTGGCTGGTGCTGCTCGGCGATCAGGTCTATGCCGACGAACCGACCCCCCACATCCGGCAGTGGCTGGTCGACCGGCGCGGGGACGAGGAACCGGTCGGGGAGGTGGTGTCGTTCCGCGAGTACGCCGAGCTCTACCACGAGTCGTGGTCGGACCCGGAGATCCGGTGGCTGATGTCCACCGTGCCCACCTCGATGATCTTCGACGACCACGACGTGCGCGACGACTGGAACACCTCCGATGTCTGGCGAGCGGAGATGGCGCGCAAACCGTGGTGGCGCAGGCGGATCCGCGCCGGGCTCGCGTCCTACTGGGTGTATCAGCATCTGGGCAACCCGGAGCCGGACGAACTGGCCGGCGACCCGCTGTACCGGGCCGTCCTCGAGGCCGACGGCGATGTGCAGACCATGCTGGAGGATTTCGCCGAGGACGCCGACGGGGAGATCGACGGGCGCAAGCCGGTCCGCTGGAGCTATCGCCGCGATTTCGGCCGGACCAGGCTGCTGATGATCGACACCCGCAACGGCCGCATCCTCGAGGGGCAGCGCCTGATGGTCGGCGACGCGGAGTTCGAGTGGATCGAGACCAACGCCGCGAACGAGTCGGGCGACCTCGACCACCTGCTCATCGGCTCCTCGCTGCCCTGGCTGATGCCGCCTGTGCTCAGCCACCTGCAATCCTTGAACGAGCGTGCGGCCGCTCAGCCGGGGTGGCGCGGCAGACTGGGAGAGAAGGTTCGCCAGGGTGCCGACCTCGAACACTGGCCTTCGTTCCGCGCCTCCTTCGAACGGCTCGCCCGGATCATCCAGCGCGTGGGCACAGGGCCGGACGCGCCCGCCACGATCTGTGTGCTCTCCGGCGACGTGCACCACAGCTACGCCGCCCGCGCCACCTTCGCGCGACGCACCGACTCCGCGGTGCTGCAATTGGTGTGCTCCCCGGTCCACAACGCCCCGCCGCGGATCTTCCACCTCGCGTTCGCGTTGTCCTGGGCGAAACCACTCGCGAGCGCGCTGCGCAAGCACGCCGACCGCCGCGGCATCTCGCCCGACCCGGTGCGCTGGGCGAAGGTCAGTGGCCCGCACTTCGGCAACTCCATCGCCACGCTGCGCGTCAGGGGGCGCAGGGCCCGGTTCGTACTGGAGACGGCGCGGGCGAAACGCGGTCTGGTCCGGGTCGCGGATCTGGATCTCGGGTCGGCGTGACCTCCGGCGGGTGCGCCGGAACCAGCGAGTACATCCACCACCGGCGCCGGGGGAAGTCGAATTTCAGGTTGGCCGCGTACATCTCGCACGGTCGCCCGGTATCGGGGTCGTTGACCGCGACGATGGGCCTGGGGATCTCGCGCGGCGGAACCTCGGTGGTCCACAGTTCGGCCCACTCCGGTGCGCGCTCGCAGCTGCCGACGAGCTCGGCGATGCGTTCCGGCGGCACCAGCCCCGGACCCATGATCCGGAACGCGTAGACCATCAGATGGGCCTGTCTGCGCCATTGCGGCAGTGCGGCCCTGGCCGCCGGGTGCAGCATCATCCACTCGATGATGTTGACGCCGGGATCGCAACCGGGGAACCAGCGTGTCCACGCCGCGTTCACGGCGAGTACGTCGAATTCCGGCTGTGACTGGAAGCAGGCCGGGTGCGGAATGCTCTGCAACACGGCGAGATCCGCCGGTGTGACCACGCCTGCTTCGTCATCGAGGGCGGCCGTGAGCCGGGCGGGCAGGGTCAGGCCGACGATGTGATCGCGGATCGTGGGCGGCACCTCGAGCGCGTCGAACAGTGCGGCGAGCGCGTCCTGGGTCGGTGTGCGCGAGCCCTGCTCGATCTTCTGGATCAGCGCGGGCGAGATGGCCGCCGCCTGTGCCAGGGCGGCTCTGGTCATCCCGCCTGCCTCCCGGCGTTCGCGGATGTAGCGCGCGATCGTGTGCGAGCCGGTTGCCACTGCTTCACCTGCTCCCGTGGCTGGAAGTGGGACGGATTGGGACAGCGACCATGGTTGCCCATCCGCGAACCGATACACAACAATTGATCTTGTCGTCCTGACGAGGACGACACCCGGGGGCGGCGCGGCGGCCACCGGACGCGCCGGTGCAGGAGGGGCAGGAGGCGCGTCCGACGGACGCCCGCCACATATGGCACACGGGCGGTCGGGATCACCGGCCGCCCGTGTCCGCAGGTGCGGGACTACCGGCGCAAGCCCGCCGCCTCGGCAGCCGCGGTCAGCGTGTCGAGGCCGAAGGCGTCGACCGGGCCGAGCGCGCCCGTGCCGAGCAGGCCGCCGTCGAGCGCGGTCTGCGCACCCCAGGCGAGGATGGCCGCGGTGAAGTCGTAGGGATCGCCGCCGGTGAGAGTCACCGAGGCCAGGACGCGGCCGGAGGCGTCGGACACTTCGGCGACCGCCCAGGTCCGGGTGCGAGCGCGTGACTCCGGGCCGGGACCGCCGGTCGAGCCCTTGACGATCCGGGCCAGAGCGTTGTCGACGAGTCGCTTCACCGGTGTCATCCGGGTGAGGGCACCGGTGAGCAGCGTGGTGGCCTGCATGCCGCGAGCGGCTGCCGCGGCGGGCACACCGAGGTAGACACCGGCCTCCCGCAGACGCGGATAGGAACGGGTCAGCGCGAAGTGCTCCGACCCCGGCACACTCACCCCGGTATGCGGACGGCCGTCGACCTCGAAGGTGTGCAACCGTGCGCCCATCCGCTCGGCAACGACCCTGCCGCCGCGCAGGGCGAAGCCGGGTTCGAACACCATGCCCGCCATGGAGGCGCGCGTGCCACCGCTGGTGCCCGGGGCGGCGATGAAGTAACCGATCTCCGCGCGCACGGCCTCGGGGGCCTCGCGCAGTGCCAGCCCCGCGGCGAGATTGCCGGGGACATAATCGAATCCGAACGCCGTCAGCAGGCCGGAGCCCGCGGTGCGGGCCCGGTCGTCGTGGTCGAACACGGTGCGGATGAACGGGCCTTCCCCCGTGGAGTCGAAGTAGTGCGCTCCCGCCGCGACGGCGGCCTCCAACGCGGGGCCGCCGAATCGCAGAAACGGCCCGACGGTCGTCACCAGAACATCGCCCCGGCCCAGCAGGGCGCGCACCGAGGCGGGATCGGTCACGTCGGCCACCGCGGTCTCCGCACCCCCGATGTCGGCGGCCAACTTCGCCAGCGCGCCGGCGTTGCGTCCGGCCAGGACCGGGGTCGCGCCCCGGGCGGTCAGCGCTCGGGCGGTGAGGCGGCCGGTGTACCCGGTGGCCCCGAACAACACGATCTTCGGCATGGTGCCCTCACCTGTGTTTCTTCTCGTCGGTCGAACGGAGGACGGAGCGGTCGTAGCCGTCTCCTCCGACCCACCATAGGCAGGCATCGGAAACCCGACCGCTCCTTCGGGCCGCGAACCGGTACCGGTGCTATGTGTGCTCGAACCTGCTGCGCACCAGTTCCATGCGGGTCCGGAGTTCGTCCGCGCTGATCAGGCCGCGTTCGAGCAGTGCGTGCGCGGTGACGACGGCCGAGCGCGCGCGCACCGGGAATTCGCCGTAGACGGTCTCGCCGAGGACGTCTTCGGCATGCCTGCGTTCGAGATTGTCCAATGCGCCTCGCCAGGACAGGCATTCGCAGGTCGCCTGCATGCTCGACTCCCACGGGTCGGGCGTGCCATCGAGTTCCGGCAGGGCGGATTCCCGGGTGGCCCCGGCGGGCAGGGTGCTCAGCAGGACGTCGTAAGGGCTGCTCACGAGCGGACCTCCCGTCGCGTCGCGTCGTCTGTCCGGTGCGGCGGCCGGGTGGCGGTCCAGTCCACCTGGGGGAGGGCGACGCCGATCATGGTGTCGCGGGTGACGATCGCCGCGAGTTGGTCCTCGGTCCAGCCCTCGGTGCCTTCCGGGCGCATCGGCATCACCATGAAGCGGGACTTCTGGTTCGAGTCGTGCACCCGGACCTCGACCTCGGGCGGGAAACGCAGGCCGAACTCGGCGAGCACCTCGCGCGGTCTGCGGACCATGCGCCTGCGGTAGTTCGGCGTGCGATACCAGTCGGGCGACATGCCGAGCACCGGGCGCGGATAGCACGAACACAGTGTGCAGACAATGACGTTGTGCACCTGCGGGGTGTTCTCGAGGACGTAGAAATAGGTGTAGTCGCTCGGGGTGCCCGAGCCGGTGGGGTCGCGCCAGTCGATGCCGATCTCCTTGCAGGTCTCGGTGCCGTCGGCGAGCAGCCGTGACTTGAAGTCCGGGTCGAGCCACGCGCGTGCGACCAGCCGCGACCCACCGTGCGGGCCCACCGCCTCGGCCCACTCGGAGAAGCGCCGGTGATCCTCGTGCGAGAACAGGCCCTTCTCGATGGCGAGTTCGCGGATCGCCGTCTCGAGGATCTCGAATTCGCTGATCTCCGCACCGGTCTGGATCGGAGCGTGCGCGTCGTGGTCGTGGTCGTGGCTGTGATCGTGCTGATGCGTCAAGGGGATTCGTCCTCCTCGGTGGGGTCGGTCTCCTGTGCGGGTTCCAGCCAGCGTTCGGACACTTCGGTCTCGAGGGTGTCCGCGGCACAGCCGGTGTAGTCGGGCCACAGTTCCCTCTGCTGGAACCGGACCACGTAGAACGGCTCGAAGCGGCCGTCGTCGCGGCCCCATGCCTCGTCCTCGGGGATGACCCATTCGGGCCGGTACTCCACGACGACGCCGGTGTGGCCGCGGGTGTAGGCCTGGGTGCGCGTGTGGAACATGCTCGTGGCATCGCGAATGGTCACCCGGTCGCCGATGCCGAATCTCCGGTTCGCCGGTGTCGGCTCCGAGGTCATCGGCGCACCCCCGACCTGGCGCGGACCTCGTCGATCTTCGCCGAGAGTTCGTCCGGAGTGATCAGGCCCTTGTCGACGAGCGTCTTGGCCGCGACGGTGATCCACCTGGCGTAGTAGGGCAGACCGAAGTACTGCGTCGCGCCGAGGTCGTTCTCTCGTCGTCTGCGCTCCTCGGCGTTCCACACCCCGCGCCAGGCGAGACATTCGCAGGTGACGTAGGTGCTCATCTCCCAGGCTTGTTCCTCCTTCTCCAGGTAGTCGACCGGGAGGTCCGGCTGGCCGCCGACATCGTGCAGGACGTGCCGCAGGGCGGCGTACATCTCGTTGGAGATCTCGTACGGGGAGTCCAGCGGTTGCCGGACGGCGGGGGCGATGCCGGCGACGCGTTGCTGCAATGAATCGAATCCGAGCGGTGCGCTCATGGGGACTCCACGGATGTCGGTCGGCAGGTCAGCCCATCGAGAGACAGCCCTGGAAGGTCTGGAAGTCGCCGGCGAAGCCCATGCCGCCGGTGCAGGTCGGGGTCGATGTTCCGGTGACTGTCACCGTCGCGCCGGGACCCGCGATGCCGATCGACAGTCCGGGCCGGACACCGGTGGTGGTCACTGTCGCGCCGGGGCCGAGGGCGATGGCCGCGGGGCCCGACCACGGGGTCGCCGCGGAGGTCGCCACGCCGCCGTTCTGGGCGATGGCCAGCGACAGGCTGGTCGGACTCGCCTGGGCCGATGCCTCTCCTCCGACTCCATAGGCGGCCGCGGCGCCGCCTGCGGCGCTGGTCGCCGAACATTCGGCGTCCTGCACGGTGACGGTGACCGCATTCGCGCCCGCCGCCGGGCAGGAAGCGGACTCGGCGGCGGCTTGTGGGGCGGACAGCAGACACAGGGCCGCGAACGGCGTGGCTGCGAGCAGGGCGGCGGTTCCACGATGCATGGCTACTCCTCGGCGTGACCAGGAGTGCCGAGGGCAGTGATACAGGCCGTCGTCGCCGGTCACGCGGTTGTCGGTGCGGTGCTCTGGCGTGGATCTCAGTGGCGGGCCGCCGCTCGTGGCAATGCCGGCGGCGGCACCCAGGTTCTACGCTAGCCCGCATTCGATGCGTCTTCGATACAGATTCGGTCACGGCTGCGCGACACGCGTGTCGCCGCTGCCGGTCGTTAACACCCGCGAGAACGCCCCTGATACCTCCTTCGATGGGGGACAACATGATTCGGGACATCTCGATCTCGGTGAGGTTCGTCGGCGCAGGTCCGCGACGCCGGGACGATCGACAGAGGGGTGCACATGAACGTCAGAATTCCGGCCCTGGCGACGTTGGCCGTGATAGCCGGTCTGCTCACGGGCTGCGACGGAGACGACGGGCCGATCACGCCGCCGAACAGCGTCGCGGCGCCGACCGGAGCCTCCCGACCCGGTGGCGCGGAACCCACCGCCGTCGATTCGACGAACGAGCCCGGCGTGCCGACGCAGGCCACCCCGGCTCCGACGCCGGCGGGTGATCCCGGTGCCGTGACCGGGCCGGCCGAGACCGCACCGGGGACATCGGAGGGCAGCGGCAACGAAATGTGCCTCGACCCCGACTCCGGCCTGGTCACTTCCGCGATCGCCGGTCTCGAGCCGACGGCGTCCGGCGAGCCGTGGAGGATTCGGGAGGTGGGTACGGATCCGGTCTCGCAGGGATGCGACGACCTGCTGTCCTATGTGGCGGTGGAAGGGTCGGGCATGCACCCGGCTGTGTACTACCTGTTCTTCACCGAGGGCCGCTACCTGGGCACCGGCTCGGACCAGCCCTATGCCTATACGAACGTCATCGACAAGGCGCCTCAGACGGTGTCGGTCGAATACCGGTGGCAGCGTGCGGAAGATCCGGGGTGCTGCCCGCAGGGGGGCCCGAATCTGGTCGTCTACTACCTTTCCGTCGACGGCGTCCTGACGGTCAACGGAGAGTTCCCACCCCGCTGACGCCGGTGGCGTGTCCTCCATACGATGCAGCACGTTTGGGTGAGACTGGCGATGGTATGTCCTGTTCGGGTAGATCCATGTGCGCACTTTCAAGGAGGAAACGTGCAGCAGTCAGCGACCGGCGTCTTCCGAGTTCGATTCGCCCCATCGATCAGCGCCGAGCCCGGCGGCCTCGCGGGCCCGGCGCCGTCCGACGAGCCCGCCCAATTCGCCAGGGAGTTGAAGGCGGCGGGCGCGATGGTCGTCCACGGCGCCTACCCCGACCCGGTCACCATCGGCGCCAGCCGCGCCGCCGCCGCCCGGATCGGGAATCTGTCCTTCGTCGAAGTCGTCGATCCGTTGGTCGACCCGGACTGATCCGGCCACGGAGATCAGCCCGCCGGGGCCACACGTCGGTGTGTCCGGCTGCCGGTGGTGGTCATGGCACACGTGGGGATCACTTCAGAGATCGTCGATTTCGAGATAACCGTCCTGGAGCGCGCGGGCCATCAATGCCGCCTTGGTGGGCGCCGATCGCCCGACGCGGTCGTACTTGCCCCTGATCCTGGTCAGGTGCGTATTCAGGGTTCCCAGGGCGATGTGCAGATCACGGCAGACTTCGGCCTTGGAATCGCGTGCGATCCAGGCCAGCAGAATCTCGATCTCACGCGCGCTCAGCGCGGGCGTTCGAGGCAGGTCGGACACCGTTCGTCGCGCGCGTGTCGTCGGCCGCGCGGGCTCGCGTTCCTCGGGGGTCGACATCATCCTGGTCATTCCTCCGCGATGCCGATCCGGCGTGGTTGTGCGCGCAGAGTGCGATCGCCCGGCATCGATCCTCCTAGGACTCGGCCCCTCGGTGTGGCAACCTCCGGGCATTGCAGAGATTCTGAAGCAGGCGCGACCCGGGCGTCGACCGGTTCGGTAGGTGTCTCGCCGGTAACCACGGGCTGTGTCGGTCGAACGCACGACTGTCGGGCGAGCGCGGAGACCGACCACACTGATCGTGCGCGCGGCGTGACCCGGGCCGTGCCGGAAGGCTCGCGCGAAACCGGATGCCCGCACGCACGGCACGATTCGAGTCAGGAGGAGCGATGCCGTGCGCGCGAACGCATCAGAGGGCATCGTGGTACGTTCCAGCGCCGAGGATCCCGTGATGTCGATCGGTCCGGTACCGGAGTTCGCCGTCGTCGTGCCCGCCCGCGAACTGGGCGCGCTCATCATGGCCGTGCACGAGATCGCCGAGGATGCGGCGATCCGGCGCTTCCTGCGCGTGGACAATGTGTTCGATTTCGTCGCCCCTACGCTCGCCGATCTGAAGCTGGACGTGGCATACGCCAGGCACGACGGATCCCGACGTCCGCTGGCCGCACTGGCGGTCACCCATCGCGGCGCCACCGTCGACATCGTCTTCGAGCGCGCCGGAATCGGTTGTGTGCGCGCGCGCTTCTGCCCCGGCCGGGGCGCGGGGGACCCCGAGTTCGGACGGGCTGCCGCACTGGCGCGGTTCCTGTCCGAACGGACCGCGACCGCGCTGCCGGTGGAGTGAACGACGAGCGAACGACGATGGTGTGCCTCATCGTGGCGCGCGAGATCGGCCACTGCGGGCACACGATCGATCCGCCCGTGTGCGGCAATCCGGAAGCACAGCGGGGATGGGAGTCGGACAACACACCGGCGATGGGTGCCGACTCACGGTAGGCGAAAAATCAGATGCTTTGTGTCGGTGGGTCCGGAGATACTGACACGCCCGATGACTTCGAGCCCTGAATCCCGTCTGTTCCGGTAGGCCCGGACGAGGCGATGGTGTCGTGCTCGATCGGGCTGTCCATGCCGTTGTCCCGCCGTGCCACCCCCGGAGGTATCCGAATGATCGTCGAACGAGCCGCTCCGCCACCGAGAACGCGGACGCCGTTGGTCGTCCGGGTATTGGTGCTTGCGACGTTCGTGGTGATCCTCAACGAGACCATCATGATGAACGCCATCCCTCGTCTCATGACGGACCTGGAGGTCACCGAGCGCGCGGCCCAGTGGGTGTCGACGGCCTTCATGTTGACGATGGCGGCCGTCATCCCCACCACCGGCTGGTTCCTGCACCGGGTGTCGACCCGCACGGCGTACGCGGTCGCCATGGGCGTATTCCTCACCGGCACCGCTCTGTCGGCGGCGGCGCCGACGTTCGCCGTGCTGTTGATCGGGCGCATCATCCAGGCCTTCGGGACCGCGGTGATGATGCCGTTGCTCATGACCACCCTGATGACGGTGGTCGCCGAGCGTGATCGCGGCCGAGTGATGGGCCAGGTCACGCTGGCGATCTCGGTCGCGCCCGCGATGGGACCGGTGGTGTCGGGCCTGGTGTTGCAGGTCGCCTCGTGGCGTTGGCTTTTCGTGCTGGTGTTGCCGATCGCCGGCGTGGTCACCTGGCTGGGATTGCGCCGTCTGGAGAACGTGGGCGAAGTGGAGAAGAGCGAGCTGGACTGGATCGGCGTGGTGCTCTCCGGTCTCGGCTTCGGCGGCCTGGTGTTCGGCCTCAGCCATGTCGAGAGCGGTGATTACGCCGAGCCCGCGCTGATCGCGTCGGCGGGCGTGGCGCTGGTCGCCGTCTTCGTGTTCCGTCAGATCCGCAGGCAGCGCACCGGTTCTCCGCTGCTGGATCTACGCGTGCTGTTGCACCGCAACTACACGATCGCGCTGGGCCTGATGGCGATCGCGTTCCTGGCGATGATGGGTTCGATGATCCTGCTGCCGCTGTACCTGCAGAACCTGCGGGGGCTGAGCCCGCTGGCCACCGGCTTGCTGGTCATGCCGGGCGGCCTGGCGATGGGACTGCTCGGCCCGATCGTCGGCAGGCTCTTCGACCGGTTCGGCGGCCGCGTGCTGGTGATCCCCGGCGCGGTGTGCATCGCCGCCGCGTTGGCCGGTTTCACCCAGATCTCCATGACGATGCCGTACTGGCAGCTGCTCGTCCTGCACATCCTGCTGATGGTGGCCTTGGCCGCCACCTTCACTCCGGTCTTCACCCTCGGTCTCGGCGCCCTCCCGCAGCCGCTGTACTCCCACGGCAGCTCGCTGCTGGGCACCCTGCAGCAGGTGGCGGCCGCTTTCGGCACCGCGCTGGTGGTGACGGTGATGTCGGCCCGCAGCACGGGGCTGCTCGCCGACGGGGTGGCCGCCGAGAGCGCTCAGCTCAGCGGCATGCGGCTCGCGTTCGCCGTCGTCGCCGTACTGTCGCTGGGCGTCGTCGCCATGGCGGCGCTGCTTCCCGCCCGCTCCGAGACCGAGGCGGAATCCGGCGAAGTGGACGAACCACTTCTGGTGCACTGAGCGTGGCGGTTCCGTGGGCCGGCCCGGAAGGGCTCGCCACGGAACCGCCACGCCGGTGAGAACCCGATCCGAATCACCGCATCGACCGCCACGGGTCGGTGCGGTGATTCGGCTCACCGGGGCCTCTTCCCCGAGAACACCTCAGGCGGCGATCCGGAAGACGGGATAGCCTGCCGCGACGCGAAGCAACTCCTCGTCGGAAGCGGTGTGGTCCAGGCCCTCGAAGAAGACGCCCACCTCGAACTTCCAGCGCTCGAGATAGGCGCGCAGGACCGGCGGCTTCTCCTCATCGCGCAACTCGACGGCGGCGAACGGCGTCACCCGCTTGCCCAGGCGCAGTTCGCCGTGACCGTCGGCGGCGCGCAGGTTACGCACCCATTGCGTGTGACCGCGCGGGGCGACGAGGTAGCGCTCGCCGTGCAGGTCGAGGGGATTGACCGGATTGGTACGCCACTCGCCGCTCGTGCGGCCGCGGACCGCCACCAGTTGGGCGCCGTAGAGGCTGAGTCCCTTGCCGGTGACCCACCGGACGGCGTCGTTGAAGAGGTTGCCCAGACGCCCGGCTTCGACGTAACGCATGCCATGTTCTCCTTTGTGAGCACTGCTCTCGATATGGAACAGTGAACACCATGAGGCGCCGTGACGCAAGAGCAGTGCTCTCTTTTCGGTGTGATGCTCTGGCAGACTGGAGGGCATGACCGCGATCCGAACCGCCAGACAGCGAGCCCGCGACGAACTGACCTCCGAGATCAAGCAGGAGGCGAGGAAGCAGCTCGCCGAAGGCGGCTCAGCGCAACTGTCCCTGCGAGCCGTCGCCCGCGCGCTCGGCATGGCGTCGTCGGCCATCTACCGCTACTTCCCCAGCCGGGACGAACTGCTGACGGCTCTCATCGTCGACGCGTACAACGCGCTGGGAGACGCGGCCGAACAGGCCGACCAGCCCGGCGCCCCGGCACGACACCGGTGGTTGCTCGTCTGCGCGGCGGCCCGCAGCTGGGCCCTGGCCCACCCACACGAGTACGCCCTGATCTACGGCTCCCCGGTCCCCGGCTATCAGGCCCCGGCCGAGACCGTGGACTCCGGCAGTCGCGTCGTGCGCCGGTGCGGCGAGATCCTCCGGGCCGGACAGCCGCTGCGCCCCGCTCTCCCGAGCCCGCTGGAACCCGCCCTCATGACACAGATGCGGGCAGTGCTGTCCCGGGAAGACCTGGACCTGGCTCCGGAGGATTTCGTCCGGTTGCTCATCGCCTGGTCCCAGCTGTTCGGGCTCATCAGCTTCGAGTTGTTCGGTCAGTTCACCGGCACAGCCGACCCCGCCGAGGCGTTGTTCGGCCATGCCGCCGCGCAGATGGCCGACTACCTCGGCTTGCGCTGAGCCGTCGCACGCGTCGAAGTCGCGCAGCACACACCCCGATCGCCCTGCGCCGAATACTCACCGCCGAAGATCGGAAACGATCCGACAGCGGACATGGGTGACAACGGCCGCCCACGGACGCGGAGAAGCCGACCTCGTCGTTCGCGCTGACGGCGCGCAGGGCGCGGGATGTGGTGGCTGCGTGTGATCGCAGGCCGCGCCGGGGCGAACACGTATGCCGAGCGGGCTCGACGGTGGCGCGCCCCCGCCGGTCGGTGGGAGCGCGCTATCACCGGGTCTTGGCTCACCGTGTGACGGGCAGCAGAGCGGCGAGGGCTCTCGCCGTCTGCGGGTGCGCCTCGATCAGCGCGGTGGCGGCGGCATGTGGTGCGGTCTCGAGCTGCTGCCACTCGCCCTCGTGGCCGAGCAACGTCGCGTAGGCGTCGCAGGTCGCGGGGTGGGCGCGCAGGAGGTCGGCGGCCGGACCGCACGCGGCGGTGGCCGGGCTCGAGCCGGTGCCCTGCTTCGGGGGGCGTGACCACGGGGGGACGAAGGAGGCAATGCCCGTCCTGTCGCCGGGGAAGGTCCGGCCCGCCTCCCGGGTCAGGGCGGGGATGAGTTCACCGGCCTGACCGCGCAGGGTGATGATCAGACTCGGCAGCCACGGCAGCAGGACCGCGTCGGGGAGACGGCCGAACGCCTTCGACAGCAGTTCGACGACGAACGACTTGATCGACGGCACCGGATCCATCGCCTGGATGAATCCGCTGAGATACTGCGGGAACGCGGGGACGACAAGGGGATTGGCGAGCATGTCGTCGCAGCGGGTCCGCAGGTCGGCGAGGGTGAGCATGCCGAGCTGCATGCGGGTCGCCCACAGCAGTGCCACCTTGGCCGGGGTTTCCGGATGGGACTGCTTGACGGCCAGCTCGAGCTGACTGTGGTCACAGCCCAGCGACAGGGCCAGGTTCTCCATGCCGAACAGGAAGCCGAGCATGGCCGCCACCGGGCGCACGCCGGTGGCATCGTCGGTGAAGGCGGTGGGCAGCAGGGTGCAGTAGTGCGCGTAGCCGGCGGTGACGAAGCGGCCGCACCAAGCGGGCAGGCCCGCATCGGTGGAGCGGTAGTAGTCGATCAGGGCTCTGATGCGGCGCAGCACTTCAGGGGCGCCGTCGACGGTGCGTTCGGCGGTGAGCAGGTGCACGGCGCGGGCGCCGAGTTCGTCGGCCAGGCGGGCCGAGTTCAGGTAGACGAGAGCGTCTTCGACCGCGGCCAGTGCCCGTGCTGCGGTGGCTTCGGCGCCGTTGACTTCCGAGCGGAGGCGTTGTTCGAGGACCTGCTCGATGGTCACGCCCTCGTAGCCGAGCTCCACCAGATCGCGCTGGTACTTGCCGATCGCGACATCCCAGCTCTCCTGGATGGAGCGTTCCCCGAGACCGCGCGAGCCCATGATCGGACGCAGCGCGTGGCCGGGGAGCAGCCTGCGCAATATCCACAGCAGGTCCGAGCCGGGCCGCAGATCAGGATCGGCGTCGAGATCGAGCAGAGTGCGCTGGACCCTGGTGTTGCTCGGGTCGATGCCGAGCGCGACCAGGCGGTCGTAGACATTCTGGGCGAGAGGCGGCAGCGCTGCGTAACCGACGCGGCCGACGCGGTCGCCGCCGAGCAGGATCTCGCAGAGCCGCCGCACGTCGCGACGGCCCGGCACGCGATCCTTCTCGATGCAGGTGATCGCCGCGTCCTGGAAGTCGTACGGCGTGGGCCGGGCGCGATTGCGCATGCCCGCCAACAGGATCGAGGTCTCGTAGATGGCGATCGCGTCGGCAGTGCTGGCGAGGTAGCTGTTGCGGCGGGCCAGGCGGACGATGTCGACCGACCAGCCGAGCAGTTCGGCCTCGTCCACCGGGTCCAGTGTCGGCGGCGTCGACAGGAACCCCGACAGCTGATCGGCGACAGTCGGCTCGACGATCGTGGCGGGCGCGGCCCTCTTCGCCGCCGTAGCGGATTTCGCACCGGACTTGACCGTCGCCGACTTGGTGACGAGCGCGAACGGCTGAAGTCTGCTGCGCTTCAATCCCTTCGACCAGGTCGCCGCTGCGATGGAGACCGATCCGGCGGCCAGCCCGAACTGGGCTTCGATCGCCGAATGGCTCGACGGGATCAGGCCGTACTGCCACGAGGTCCCGGTGCGCGGGCTGATCTCGAACGGCGCCTGCGAGGCCAGACCGAACTGCTCGACGCGGCTGGCGGCGTGGAAGGATCCGCACACGTAGAGGCAGTGCGCGGGATCGGCGCCGGTCGCGCGCAGGTGCTCGCGCATGCGCGTCCACATGTAGCGCTCGCGGTCCTCGTCGCGATCGATGTCGGTGGTGCGCAACCGGCGGAACAGGCTGCCGATGAGCACCATGACCTGCCGGTAGGTGTCGTAGTCGGCGTTCGACAGCGGCTGCTCGACGTACTGGTCCCACCACTCCGACCAATGCCGCACCTTGCCGTGGTGCAGCAGATGCTCCTCCAGCTCGGCGAAATGCGGTCGCAGGTCGCCGATCTCGATGCCGACGGCGTCGCCGTGCAGCTCGGCTTCCGCGACCGGCGGCTCGGTCGACTCGGGTTCCTCGGGCGCGGGTCGCTGTTCTTCCTTGCCCCTCCCCTCCGGATGGGAGGACCACTGGAAGACATGGTCGGTGGAGCGATCGACCAGCACCAGCTCCACCCCGGGAGTGGTCAGCGCATACGAGATGGCCTGGTATTCGGCCGAGGCCTCGGTGATCGGCGCGACCACCGACAGCGGCGCCCAGTTCGGAGGGAAGCCGTCGACCTCGCCCGCCCACGCCTGCACCGCCACCGGCAGGGTGCAGTTGCGGAGTTCTTCGAGCATCGGGCGCATGTCCTCGCACAGCTCCAGGTAGATCACCTTCGGCTGTTTCTCCCGCAGACGGCGCACCATGGCCAGCCCGGAGGCGGGGGAGTGGTGGCAGACCGGGAGGATCTCCAGTTCCTCCCGCAGCGCCCGGTCGACGTCGTCGACCATGCCGGTCAGGATCTCCGCGAGCGCGCCCGGCCCCGCGAACCGCTCGGCCGCGGCGGCGAGTTGTTCACGCAGCGCGTCGAATCCCTCCGCTGTCGCAGCGGTGTTCGACGATGCGGCGGGAGCGACGTCGGGCGTCGCGACGCCCCGGCTCACGAGAGCCTCGCGATGGCGTCGCGGCCGCCCTCCAGGAAGGGCTCCCAGTCGCCGCCGAGGTCCTTGCTGCGCGGCTCGACCACGCCGTGCCAGAACTTGTTGAGAATGGCCAGATCCTCCGGTGCGCGCCGGGCCAGCGAACCCACCAGCGAGCCCGCCAGGATCTCCGGGCGCAGAGTGGCGTCGCCGAAGAACTGGCTGTGCAGGATGGCGTCCTCGAGGACGCCGATCTGCTCGGCGGTCGACAGCGCCGACTCCAGCTTCTCGTCGTCGCTGCCCGCGGCCGCGGCAGCGGCGCGCAGGTCGGCGAAGCTGTCGAGCAGGATGTCGAGCAGCGTGGGCGGCAGTTCCAGCTCGATCTGGTGGCGACGCAACAGTTCCGCGGTGCGGAAGCGCACGATCTCGGCTTCGCTGCGCTTGTTGGTGACCACCGGGATGCGCACGAAGTTGAAGCGGCGTTTCAAGGCCGAGGACAGGTCGTTCACGCCACGATCGCGGCTGTTGGCGGTGGCGATGATGGAGAAGCCGGGCTTGGCGAACACCACGTTGTCGTCGTCGAGTTCGGGGATCGAGACATACTTTTCGGACAGGATCGAGATCAGCGCGTCCTGCACGTCGCTGGTCGAGCGGGTCAGCTCCTCGAAGCGGCCGATCACGCCCTGCTCCATCGCGGTCATGATGGGCGAGGGGATCATCGACTCCCTGGACTGGCCTTTGGCGATGACCATCGAGATGTTCCACGAGTACTTGATGTGGTCCTCGGTGGTGCCCGCCGTGCCCTGGACCACCAGGGTGGAGTTGCGGCTGATGGCGGCGGAGAGCAGTTCGGCCAGCCAGCTCTTGCCGGTGCCCGGATCGCCGATCAGCAGCAGGCCGCGGTCGGAGGCCAGGGTGACGATGCTGCGTTCGACGAAAGTCCGGTCCCCGAACCACTTCTGGTCGATCTGCCGGTCGAGTCCGTCGGCGCGCTCGGAACCGAGGATGAACAGGCGCACCATCTTGGGGCTCAGCCGCCAGGCGAACGGCTTGGGGCCGTCGTCGACGGACTCCAGCCAGTCCAGCTCCTCGGCGTACTTGATCTCGGCGGGGGCGCGCAGGGCGGTGTCGGTCATGGTGCAGAGGTCTCCTGTGTGAGAAGTCAGTGGAGGAAGTTCTTGAGTTCGTCGACGAGTTTCTGGATACGGCCGGAGATCACCGGGGTGCCCATGGCCTTGAACCGTTCGCGGAACCAGGGATCCACGCTCTGGTGCCCGGAGCTGTTGACCGAACCGACGGGGATGAACTTCACCCCGCTGCGGTGCACCGCCTGGATGCCTTCGAACAACGGCTGGGAACGATCGAACTCGTAGAAGTCCGATATCCACACCATCACGGTGTTGGCGGGATCGGTGATCTTGGGCTGGGCCATCGCCATCGCGACCGGCCCGTCGTTGCCGCCGCCGAGATCGGTGCGCAGCAGCACCTCGAAGGGGTCGTGGATCCACGGCGTCAGATCCAGCGCGCGGGTGTCGAAGGCGATCAGGTGCACGTCGACCTTCGGCAGACCGGCGAAGATCGAGGCGAGGATGGTGCAGTTGACCATCGAATCCACCATGGACCCGGACTGGTCGACCACCACGATCATCCGCGCGGGCACGGTGCGCTCGGCGGTCTGGCGATAGAACAACCGGTCGACGTAGAGGCGCTCGTCCTCGGGGTTCCAGTTGGTCAGGTTCTTCCAGATCGTGCGGTTCACGTCGAGATTGCGCAGAATACGCTTGGGCGGTACCGACCGGTCGATCGTGCCGGTCGAACTCTGCTGCACCTGGGTGCGCAGCACCTCGGCCACCTCGTCGACGTAGCGGCGGATC